>NZ_JBEAJW010000001.1:0-428218 GCF_040064295.1 Klebsiella sp. JB_Kp031 | reverse complement strand
AAACTTGCCCCGAGATGAGTTCTCCCTGAGACTTTAAGTCTCCTGAAGGAACGTTAAAGACGATGACGTTGATAGGCCGGGTGTGTAAGCGCAGCGATGCGTTGAGCTAACCGGTACTAATGAACCGTGAGGCTTAACCTTACAACGCCGAAGATGTTTTGGCGGATTTGAGAAGATTTTCAGCTTAGATTCAGAGTTGAGTGCGCAATAATTTGCGCAGCAGCAAGGCGACCAGCGAAGGAAAGGAAGGAGCATACTGAAGTATGTGACTGACTTTACCAGCGCAGGCAACGCGGCTGATGCGATAAAGAATTGCGTACTGAGCACAAAGAATTTGCCTGGCGGCACTAGCGCGGTGGTCCCACCTGACCCCATGCCGAACTCAGAAGTGAAACGCCGTAGCGCCGATGGTAGTGTGGGGTCTCCCCATGTGAGAGTAGGGAACTGCCAGGCATCAAATTGCAGTAAGCCGGGGTGACAACCGGTGGTCATAAAGCGAAAAAATTCGGTGGAGCGGTAGTTCAGTCGGTTAGAATACCTGCCTGTCACGCAGGGGGTCGCGGGTTCGAGTCCCGTCCGTTCCGCCACTTATTAAGAGCCCTGAGCATTTGCTCAGGGCTTTTTTGTTTCATCTGTTCCCGATTATTGCTAAATCAGCAAAAATCCTCTGCATTAATCGCTCTTTTTCCCCTCCACACCATCAGCCATAATTTCATCCGTTAACCGAAATGAACAAATAACGAGGAAAAACATGGCAATCCCTGCATTTGGTCTTGGCACCTTCCGTCTGAAAGATGATGTTGTTATCGCATCCGTAAAAACCGCGCTGGAGCTGGGCTATCGTACTATCGACACCGCGCAAATCTATGACAACGAAGCCGCGGTGGGTCAGGCCATCGCCGAAAGCGGCGTGCCGCGTGATGAGCTGTTCATCACGACCAAAATCTGGATCGAGAACCTGAGCAAAGACAAACTCATCGCCAGCCTGAAAGAGAGCCTGCAGAAGCTGCGTACTGACTATGTTGATCTCACGCTGATCCACTGGCCGTCACCGAACGATGCGGTGGCTGTTGAAGAGTTTATGGCCGCTCTGATGGAAGCGAAGACGCTCGGCCTGACCCGTCAGATCGGTATCTCCAACTTCACTATTCCACTGATGGAGCGCGCGATTGCCGCCGTTGGCGCTGAAAACATTGCTACCAATCAGATTGAACTCTCGCCGTATCTGCAAAACCGTAAAGTCGTCGATTGGGCGCGTGAGCACGGTATCCATATCACCTCTTATATGACCCTGGCCTACGGTAAGGCACTGAAAGATGAGGTGATTGCCCGTATCGCGGCGAAACATAATGCGACACCGGCGCAGGTTATCCTGGCATGGGCGATGGGCGAGGGGTACGCGGTAATCCCGTCCTCGACGAAGCGTGAGAACCTGGCCAGCAACCTGAAGGCGTTGGATCTGCAGCTGGATGATGAATATCGCCAGGCGATCGCTGCGCTGGATTGCAACGATCGGCTGGTGAGCCCGGAAGGTCTGGCGCCGCAGTGGGATTAATCTCCCGCTTCCGGCATGCCTATCAGAGGGTACTACGACAGCTCCTTCGGGAGCTGTTTTACGTGTTCGCTTAGAAAATCAATAAACGCCCTGATACGTGTACTGACGGCTCTGTCGCTGTAGTACACCGCACTGAAGGGCATCTCCACCGGCAAGCGTTTGTCGGCCAGTAGTTCAACAAACTCCCCGCTGGCTATCTCTTTATCCACCATATAATCCGACAGACAGGCAATACCGTTGCCGGTCAGACACAGTTGTTTGAGGGTTTCCCCACTGTTTGATGACACCGCCGCCTCAATCTCTAACAACTGACCATCGCAACAGGAGACTGGCCAGGTGTTCAGAGAGACGGGTTCAGTGAAGCCCAGACACTGATGTTGTTTCAGATCTGACGGATGCTGCGGCACACCGTAGCGCGAGACATACGCTGGCGAGGCGACGATCTTACGATAGCTGGTGAACAGCGGTCGGGCGCGCAGGCTGGAATCCGTTAAGGTTCCGGCCCGTATCGCTACATCCACTTTCCGTTCAATCAGGTTAATAAACGTCTCTGAAGAGACGAGCGACAGCGTCATTTCCGGGTAACGCTCGCGAAACGGCTTCACCAGCGGCATGAGAAAATGCAGCATCACCGGCGTCGCGGCATCCACCCGCAGCAAGCCCCGCGGCGTCGTGCGCGTTTCCAGCAAGTCATTTTCTGCCGCCGCCATCTCCTGCAATACCACCTGCATCCGCCGAAAATAGCGCTCGCCTTCCTCTGTCAGACTGAGCTGGCGGGTGGTCCGATTAAGCAGGCTGACACCAAGCTTTGATTCGAGCTTTTTGACTGCCCGGCTGACGGCAGAGTTGGCCTGACCCAGCTGTTCGGCTGCCCGGCTGAAACTCCCGCTTTCCACTACCGCCACAAAGATGGCGATCTCCTCGGATGTGGCTCTCATTATTGCACCTGTAGCAAAATTCTATTGATACTTTGATAGTTTTTGTTATTTATACAACCCTTCATACTACGTGTCATCTTAATCCTGATGCTACGGAGTAAATTATGCCACTAGCGCTATTTGCCTTAACCATCGGTGCCTTTGCAATTGGCACCACTGAATTCGTGATTGTCGGCCTGGTCCCGACGATTGCCCAACAACTCTCTATCTCTCTACCTTCTGCGGGACTGCTGGTCTCTATCTACGCGCTGGGCGTGGCGATCGGCGCCCCGGTGCTGACGGCATTAACCGGGCGTATGCCGCGTAAACAGCTGCTGCTGGCGTTGATGGTCCTGTTTACGGCGGGTAATGTGCTGGCCTGGCAGGCTCCAGGCTATGAAACGCTGATCCTGGCGCGCCTGCTGACCGGCCTGGCGCACGGCGTGTTCTTCTCTATTGGCTCGACAATCGCCACCAGCCTGGTGGCAAAAGAGAAAGCAGCCTCGGCCATCGCCATTATGTTCGGCGGCCTGACGGTCGCGCTGGTGACCGGCGTTCCCTTTGGCACCTTTATTGGCCAGCATTTCGGCTGGCGGGAAACCTTCCTCGCGGTATCGATTCTCGGGGTGATTGCGCTAATCAGCAGTCTGATTCTGGTGCCGAATAATATTCCGGGCCGCGCCAGCGCCAGCCTGCGCGATCAGCTTAAAGTCTTAACCCATCCGCGCCTGCTGATGATCTATGCCATTACCGCGCTGGGCTATGGCGGCGTGTTTACCGCTTTTACCTTCCTTGCGCCGATGATGCAGGAGCTGGCCGGCTTCAGCCCCTCAGCGGTGAGCTGGATCCTGCTGGGCTATGGCGTCTCGGTGGCTATCGGCAACGTATGGGGCGGCAAACTGGCCGATAAGCATGGCGCCGTCTCCGCGCTGAAGTTTATCTTCGCCGCGCTGGTTGTGCTGCTGCTGGTGTTCCAGCTGACCGCCAGCGTTCACTATGCCGCGCTGGCAACGGTGCTGGTGATGGGCGTTTTCGCCTTCGGCAACGTGCCGGGTCTGCAGGTCTATGTGGTGCAAAAAGCCGAACAGTATACGCCTGGCGCCGTCGACGTCGCTTCCGGTCTCAATATTGCCGCCTTCAATATTGGTATTGCGCTGGGGTCCATCGTCGGTGGGCAGACAGTTGAACGATATGGTCTGGCGCAGACGCCGTGGATTGGCGCGGTGATTGTGCTGGTCGCTTTGCTGTTGGTGGTCCTGAGCGGGCGTTTAGATAAATTGCCGCGCCGTTCGGCAGCGCTTTCTCCCGAAGGCTAAGGGTTTCTCGCAAATTGCATTGAAAGTGTATGGGAAAATCCCTATAACAGAAGAACCAGTCGTCGTCGGGCTGGTTTCTGTTATCGAGGATTAATGCCCAAATTGCGAAAGAACACCTACGCCATGCGCTATGTCGCCGGACAACCTGCGGAGAGAATATTGCCTCCGGGGGCGTTTGCGGGCGTGAGTCCGGTTTATCCCGCCGGCACGCCGTTAAGCAGCGATGAGAAGATCCGCGTGCTGGTGTGGAATATCTTCAAACAGCAGCGAGCAGAGTGGCAGTCGGTCCTTAAGAATTTTGGCAAAGACGCGCATTTGGTCCTGTTACAGGAGGCGCAGACGACGCCGGAGCTGGTCAGGTTCGCGACCACCAACTATCTGGCCGCCGATCAGGTGCCTGCGCTGGTGCTGCCCCAGCATCCTTCCGGCGTGATGACGCTGGCTTCCGCTCATCCTATCTATTGCTGCCCATTGCGCGAGCGTGAACCTATTTTGCGATTGCCGAAATCAGCATTAGTGACTGTCTATCCGCTGCCCGATGCGCGATTGTTAATGGTGGTCAATATCCATGCCGTCAACTTCAGCCTTGGCGTCGACGTCTACAGCAAACAGCTGCTGCCGATTGGCGATCAGATTGCCCATCACAGCGGGCCGGTGATCATGGCCGGCGACTTCAATGCCTGGAGCCGCCCGCGGATGAACGCCCTGTACCGCTTTGCACGCGAGATGTCGCTGCGTGAAGTTCGTTTCTCTGACGACCAGCGCCGTCGCGCGTTTGGTCGCCCGCTCGATTTTGTGTTCTACCGTGGGTTAAGCGTGCACGATGCTTCCGTGCTGGTAACCCGCGCCTCCGACCACAACCCGCTACTAGTCGAATTCAGTCCCGGCAAGCCTGATTAATTTAAGGTTGGTCAGGCCTGCCATGGGGCAGGCCTGCGCATGCATGGTGCTGCCTTTTATTACTCAAAAAACCGTAAGGACAAGACAACATGACAACACGCTCTCACCATGACAACGTTGAAAAGCAGTTCGGCTCCCAGGCCTGCGCCTATCTGACCAGCGCCGTACACGCCTCTGGTCGCGATCTGCAGCGGCTGGCGGAACGTCTGGCTGATTTTCCGCAGGCGAAAGTGCTGGATATGGGCTGCGGGGCAGGGCACGCCAGCTTTACCGCGGCGGGACAGGTTGCCGAGGTGACCGCCTATGATTTATCAAGCCAGATGCTGGAAGTGGTTACCGCGGCGGCAAAAGAGAAAGGCTTTAGCAATATCGTGACCCAGCAGGGATATGCTGAAACGCTGCCGTTCGCTGATGCCAGCTTTGATGTGGTGATTAGCCGCTACTCCGCGCACCACTGGCATGATGTCGGCCAGGCGCTGCGTGAGGTGAAACGTGTTCTCAAGCCGGGCGGGGTGATGATCGTGATGGACGTGATGTCGCCGGGTCATGCGGTGCGTGATGTCTGGTTGCAGACCGTGGAAGCGCTGCGCGATACCTCGCACGTGCGTAATTATTCCAGCGGCGAGTGGCTGGCGCTGGCGACGGAGGCGGGGCTGGTGATTAATCGGCTGTTGACCGATCGCCTGCCGCTGGAGTTCAGTTCGTGGGTGGCGCGGATGCGTACCCCTGAGCCGCTGGTGGAGGCGATTCGTTTATACCAGCAGAGCGCCTCGGCGGAGGTGAAAGCCTACTTTGAGTTACAGCAGGATGGTTCCTTTACCAGCGATACCATCATGTTTGAAGCGCATAAAGCGGTTTAATACGGACAACAAAAAAGCACCGGGGGAAGTCGGTGCCTTTTTATCGAACCCTGACGTATCAGGACTCTGGTCGATCGCTGTTTTTCACAAACAGGGTTAGCTGATCGCCAGGCCGCAGATTGTCGGTATCGCTGTTCCAGCGCATGACGTCGCGAATATTAACGCCATGACGTTTGGCGATGCTCGACAGCGAGTCACCTTTGCGAACGCGATAGGTGATGCTATCGCTGTTATTCGCCAGACGCTGCGCGCTGCTGCCGGCGCCGATAACCAGGTTCTGTCCAACCTTCAACCCAGAGCCGCGCAGGTTATTCCACTGCTGCAGATCGCGGGTTGTCACACCGAGACGGGAAGCAATCCCGGAAATGGTGTCACCGGAACGCACCTTATAGCTTCGGCTGGTCAGCGGCGTATTATCCGCGAGCTGCGTCGGCTGTACGGCGGCAATGTCGCCAGAGGCCAGCGATTCACGCAGTTGGGCTACGTGCTTCTGCGGCACCATGACGTACTTTGGCCCGCTAGCGCCCAGCGTTGACCCCTTTACGCCGGCGTTGAAGGTCTTCAGCTTGCTGACCGGCATACCGGCCATATCCGCGAGCTGAGAAATCTCAACCGGACTGTCGAGGCGAACGCGCGCCAGCGCACGGCTTTCATCAGCCGTAGGCAACTTTACGCCGTAACGTTTGCTGTTTTTGAGGATGTCGCTCAATGCCAGCATTTTCGGTACGTAGACTTTCGTTTCATGCGGCAGAGACAGCGACCAGAAATCGGTGGGTTTGCCACGCGAACGGTTCGCTTTCACTGCCTTCATGACCCGACCTTCGCCGCTGTTATATGCCGCGACCGTTAACAACCAGTCGCCGTCGAACATTTTGTTCAGACGTTGCATCATGTCCAGCGCCGCGGTTGTCGATGCGACAACGTCACGACGCGCATCGTAACTGCGGGTCTGTTTTAAACCATAATTGCGCCCTGTGCTCGGAATGATCTGCCAGATGCCTGCGGCATTGGCGCCAGACGTCGCGTGTGGGTCAAAAGCGCTCTCCACTATGGGTAGTAATACCAGTTCCATTGGCATGTTACGTTTCTTAACCTGCCCGGCTATCCAGTACATATACGGCTCTGCCCGTAAAGTTACATCGTGGAGATAGCTCTTATTTCTTAAGTACTTCTGTTTTTGCTCGCGAATCCGGGGGTTATCCGGTATTCCCATCTTTAGCTCGTCGCCTATGGAAGTCCACAGATCCTGGTCTTGCGCGTAGAAGGTTCCATCATCTAACCAGCGCGCTTGACTTGTGAACTTGCCTGCTTCCCCTTGACCAGCCGCAGAAAGGCTCTGTGCTCGCTGTTCGACGGTGCCATCGTGCTTAGACGCCTGGCACCCCACCAGCAGGACAGAGGCGAATAATATCGCTCGTGCCTTCATGTGTGTGTCAATAGTTGCTTAAAAGACGACCAAGGATAACGGCGAAGTTAGCCGATGACAAGAATTAAATGTCAGAATTCGTCTTTCTTTGACCTTAACCACGCAAATCGCGCCACAGAGTGTTGCAATTTTGTTTCTTTGTTAATTTTATCAATTAAATCAACATCATTTACGCGTAAAAATAAATTTATACGCCGCTCGTTTTTCAGAATTACGGGTAGTGTCTTTTGTTTTTTTGCACGTAACTCATTAACTTTATGATAGTAATCGTTTATGTCCCTATCATCAGGCAGGATACTTAACGCAAACTTCATATTCGCTAACGTATATTCATGTGCGCAACATATAATGGTTTCTGCAGGAAGGGCGTTAATTTTCATAAATGATTGATACATTTGCTCTGCGGTGCCTTCGAACAACCTTCCGCAGCCGCCGGAGAACATTGTGTCGCCGCAAAACAGATAAGGTTCGCTGTAGTAACAGATATGTCCTAATGTGTGACCTGGCGTGGAGAAAATGGAAAAATCGTGACCCAGAATTGACAACCGATCGCCATCGTCTACTACCTGAGTAACCCCCTTATCCTGGGTTTCTGCCGGCCCGTAAACCACCAGAGAGGGGAATTTTTCACGTAATTGTTTTACGCCGCCGACGTGATCCTGATGGTGATGGGTCAGTAAAATGGCCTCGGGCTGCCACTGGTTTTCCTCGATTGCCGCCAGAACCGGCGCGGCCTCGCCCGGATCAACGATGATGCAGCGGCCGTGATTCTCAATGAGAACCCAGATGTAGTTGTCCTGAAACGCGGGAATACTGATAAGATTCATAAATTACCTCTAAAGCGTAGCGGAAGGTGGCAATGAAGCCGGCAAGGATACCTCATACAGTGACAGCGCCTGAGCATTGGTCCAGTATGCCGTGGGGCGAATACTATCGCGAAACGCTTGAACAGCAGATGAAGCCATGGCTGGCTAAATTATATGGCTTTCATCTGCTTAAGATTGGCAATCTGAGCGCGGAAATCAATACCGAAGCTTGCGCCATCTCGCACCAGGTGAATGTCTCGCTGGCGGGAAACCCAATGCAGGTCCGGGCCGACCCGCTGCATTTGCCCTTTGCCGAAAAGTCCGTCGACGCCTGCCTGCTGGCGCATACCCTGCCGTGGTGCAGCGATCCGCATCGCCTGCTGCGGGAGGCCGATCGCGTCCTGATCGATGATGGCTGGATGATCCTGACCGGGTTTAATCCGGTGAGCCTGATGGGGTTGCGTAAACTGGTGCCGGTCCTGCGCAAAGGCACGCCGTACAACAGCCGTATGTTTACGCTGATGCGCCAGCTGGACTGGCTGTCGCTGCTCAACTTTGAAGTGCTGCATTATGGGCGTTATCAGGTTTTACCCTGGTCGCGGCATGGCGGCAAACTGCTGAGCACCCATCTGCCGGCGCTGGGCTGTTTGCAATTGATTGTCGCCCGCAAACGGACCATTCCGCTCACCCTTAATCCGATGAAGTCAGGGAAAGCGAAAACCCAGCTGCGGCCAGCAGTAGGCGCCACCCGGCAGTGGCGCAAGGGGCAGAATTAGCTCTCCGGCTGGTAGCCGATGTCGTCCTGAGTGGGATGGGAGGCCGCCGCGCGGGCCAGCTCGTCGCAGCGTTCGTTTTCTGGATGGCCGGCGTGGCCCTTCACCCACTCCCATTTGATCTTATGCTGGCCAAGCGCGGCGTCCAGCCGCTGCCAGAGGTCGACATTCTTTACCGGTTTTTTCTCAGCCGTTTTCCAGCCGCGCTTTTTCCAGTTGTGGATCCACTGGGTGATCCCCTGGCGGACATACTGGCTGTCGGTGCTGAGCACCACTTCGCAATGCTCTTTTAACGCTTCGAGAGCGACGATCGCCGCCATCAGTTCCATGCGGTTATTGGTGGTCAGACGGTAGCCGGCGCTGAAGGTCTTTTCGTGCTGGCGGTAGCGCATGATGGCGCCGTAACCGCCGGGTCCTGGATTTCCCAGGCAAGAGCCGTCGGTGAAAATTTCTACCTGTTTGAGCATCTCTGGTAGACTTCCTGTAATTGAAATCGATTTGTAAACGATAAGTCTGACATAAATGACCGCTATGAGCACTGCAATTACGCGCCAGATTGTTCTCGATACCGAAACCACCGGTATGAACCAGATCGGGGCGCATTACGAAGGACACAAGATCATTGAGATCGGCGCCGTGGAGGTGATCAACCGCCGCCTGACCGGTAACAATTTCCACGTCTATCTGAAGCCCGATCGGCTGGTGGATCCGGAGGCGTTCGGCGTGCACGGGATCGCCGATGAATTCCTGCTGGATAAACCCACCTTTGCCGATGTTGCCGATGAATTTATGGATTACATCCGCGGCGCGGAGCTGGTGATTCATAACGCCTCGTTCGATATCGGCTTTATGGATTATGAGTTCGGTAAGCTGAACCGCGGCATTGGAAAAACCGAGACCTTTTGTAAAATCACCGACAGTCTGGCACTGGCGCGGAAAATGTTCCCCGGCAAGCGCAACAGTCTGGATGCGTTATGTTCGCGCTACGAAATAGATAACAGCAAGCGTACGCTGCACGGGGCATTACTCGATGCCCAGATCCTTGCCGATGTCTATTTGATGATGACCGGCGGCCAGACGTCGATGGCGTTCTCTATGGAAGGCGAAAGCCAGCAGCAGGCGGGAGAGATGGGCATTCAGCGCGTCGTCCGCGCCGCCAGCCAGTTACGGGTAGTTTATGCCTCTGATGAAGAACTGGTGAACCATGAATCCCGCCTCGATCTGGTACAAAAGAAAGGCGGAAGCTGCCTGTGGCGTGCCTGATAACCACTAAAATGGATTAAAAGTAGGCGGTTGGGCGATTTTTGCAGCAAACGATTCAAAACGGTAGAAAAAGCGTTGACGGGGTAGAGGGGAATCCGTAATATTCGCCTCGTTCCCAACGGAACAACAACGCGGAGCGGTAGTTCAGTCGGTTAGAATACCTGCCTGTCACGCAGGGGGTCGCGGGTTCGAGTCCCGTCCGTTCCGCCACTATTCAGAAAGCCTGAATCAGCAATGATTCAGGCTTTCGTCGTTTTCGTCGCCGAATTTCAGCGCGCCTCTTGTTCCTCCTGCATACACTGCATGAATACCCGCATCGCAGGACTGATTGCTTTCCCGGCGTGATGGGCGCAGAGCGCATGGATCGTCAGCGGCGTCTCGCTGAACGGCAGCTCGACCAGCGTCCCGCGTTTGAGTTCCTCCTCTACCGCAAAGCGCGGCAGGAAGCTCACCCCAAGATTGCCCGCCACGCACTGTTTGATGCTTTCAATACTCCACAGTTCGATGGTGTTCTCCATGGTAATGCCGCGCTGGCGCAGGGTACTTTCAAAAATCTGCCGGAACACGCACTGGGGCTCGTTGATGATAAAGCTCAATGGGATATGCTGCCGCGGGCGCAGGAAGTCGACCGGCGCCTGATCGACTGACGCGACCAGCGCCAGCGGCTGCGGGCCAAGTTCCATCATGGTGAGTGCATCATCGTTGCCAACCCGGTAAAACACCCCCAGGTCGACTTCGTCAGCGAGCAGCGCATCACGGATGCTGTAGCAATTGAGCGACTGTAGTGACAGGCGGACCTTCGGGGCGCGTTGCTTAAAACGCTGCAGCACCGGCGGCATTTTGTACGCCAGCAGGGTTTCACCAGTGGCGACGCGAAGTTCGCCGCCGGGTTCATCGTCCTGGCGCGCCGCCTGGCGAATCGACGCCATCACTTTGGTCAGATCGTAGACGTGCGGCAGGACATTCTTACCCGCGGCGGTGAGACACATCCGCCGGCCAATTTTCTCAAACAGCGGGATAGCAAGCTCCTGCTCAAGCTGCTGGATATGAAAGGTTACGGTGGACTGGGTGCAGCACAGTTTCTGCGAGGCGCGCAGAAAGGATCCTTCTTCGACAACCGTTTTGAAAGTGATAAAGCGTCGCAGATCCATATTTCCTCTTTATATCGACATTCTCGAATTCAGAATGAAAAAACATTCATTTTTTTAAATTATCAGCTTCGGGTACTGTCTGCCAGTCAAGAGGAGAAAACACGTGACACCTACCCTGATTAGCGCATTTTTAACTTACACCCTGATCACCGCCCTGACGCCCGGGCCGAATAATATTCTGGCGCTGAGCAGCGTCACCGCGCACGGCTTTCGACGGAGCATGCGGGTTCTGGCCGGCATGAGCCTGGGGTTTGTGATCATCATGCTGATTTGTGCCGGGCTGACGTTCACTCTCGTTACCCTGGATGAGGGGATAACCTCCCTGCTACGCTGGGTCGGCGCAGGGTATATCCTGTGGCTGGCCTGGCACATTGCGCGTAGCGACCCGGCCAGCGGTGGGCAGGAGGAGCGGCCTGTCAGCTTCTGGGCCAGCCTGGGGCTGCAGTTTGTGAATGTAAAAATTATCCTGTACGGCATCACGGCCCTGTCGACCTTTATTCTGCCGGTGACTCGCGAGCCATTCTGGCTGGTGATGATAAGCCTGTTGCTATCAGTAATAGGCGTTGCCGGCAATCTTTGCTGGGCGCTGGCCGGTCATCTGTTTCAGCCGGTGTTCGAACGCCATGGAAGAGGATTAAATCTGCTGCTGGCGCTGCTGCTGGTCTGGTGCGCGGTACGAATGTTTATGGAATGAATTAAGGGAGCGTAACGCTCCCTTGAGGTTATTTATCCTGCGGCAGAGCGGGTTGCCCTTCATTTACCCAGGTCATGAAGATCCGATAACCGATGGCCAGCAGGGTGGCGCCGAGAAACATACCGAGAATGCCGTTAGAGGCCATTCCGCCGAGGGCGCCCAGCAGCACTACCGGCATTGGCGCGTCGACTCCGCGCCCCAGCAGCAGAGGTTTGAGGACGTTATCGGCCATGCCGGCGACGATCAGCAGGATGGTGTAGAAGATATCCATGCCGGTACTGTGGGTGCCGAGACTCCACATTAGCGCAATGGCCGGGGCCGTCACCAGGATCACCGGCACCTGGGCAATGCCGAGGATCAGGGCCAGAATAAAGAAGATCCCGACGGCGGGAATGCTGGCCATCAGCATGATCACACCCACCAGCAGCGCCTGGATCAATGCCACCCCGATGACGCCCTGGGCGACCGCGCGGATGGTGCTGGTACACAGGCGGGTGAGGGTCACGCCTTTATTTTCATCGGTAATACGGATGGCAATACGCTGGGCGCTGATGGCGCCCGCGGCGCCCCAGGCCATCATAATGCCCGAGACGATAAACGAAATAATAAAGCCAATCAGTCCGCCGCCCATGCTGGCTAATATGCTGAGGAACTGTTTGGCAATATCGCCGATTTGCGAACGGTAATTGTTGAGCAGTCCCGGGAGATCCACGGAAGCCCGCATCCACAGGGCGCTAAGCCGCTCGCCAACGATCGGTAAAGAGGCAATTCGTGAAGAGGGCGGGGGAATGGTAAAGCTCTGGCTACCCATCTTGTCAATCATGGCGCTGGCGCTTTCCGCCAGCGAGGTGATCATTAGCACCGTGGGGATAACAATCAGTAAAATACCTAACAGCACCAGCACCAGCGCCACCGACGCCAGTCCCTGTTTTCCCGCTAACAGTCTGGCAAAATACTGATGTAAAGGATAGAGCGCCACGGCCAGAATCAACGCCCAGAGCATCATATTGACGAAGGGAGAAAAGACGGTAAAACAGAATGAGGCCAGCGCCAGAATAAGACCGAACCGAATAAACATATCGAGAAAGCGGGTGACCAGCCGTTTTTCTATTAACTGAAGATTATTATTATCCATTTTCCATTACGCTCATTAAATATTCATACGCCAACGCTCAGCCGGGTTCAACAAAACAAGCTGGCAATAGAAAACTCATGATTTACAAAGCAGAAGTGAATTGAAAATGATCTCCGCCCGTTTGGTTGTGGGGTCTTTTAATGAGTGTAGAATAGAAATGAAAGGCGCCCTGTAAATATTCTGTTGGGCGCTGCAAGAGGAAATTCCGCTTTCTTTTCCCGCAGAAGGGGGGGGGGAAGAAAGCGGAGGGGGATTAATCCAGAGTAAAAGGATCGGCATCGCGCCAGGCGGGGAATTTTTCACGATATTCCTGGAGGGCGCTCAGCGACAGTTCGGCATCAAGACGGGTGGCCTGATGCGGATCGGCAGTGGCGACAATCTCCCCCTGGGGACTGATAACCCGGCTATCACCGCGGTAATGATGACCGTTGCCGTCGGTACCGACCCGGTTACAGCCGGCGACATAGGCCTGGTTCTCGATAGCGCGGGCGACCAGCAGCGACTGCCAGTGCAGGGAGCGCGGCGCCGGCCAGTTGGCAACATACAGCGCCAAATCATAGTCGTTCAGATTACGCGACCATACCGGAAAGCGCAGGTCGTAACAGACCAGCGGCAGGATCCGCCATCCGCGCCATTCAAAGACCACGCGTCGGTCACCAGCCTCATAATGATGGTGTTCATCGGCCATACGGAACAGGTGCCGTTTATCATAATGGTGCACCGTACCGTCGGGCTCGACCAGCAGGAAGCGGTTAACAGCGCCGTGTTCGGTTTGCAGCGCTGCGCTGCCGGCAATCAGCGCCTGGGTTTGCGCCGCCCGGGCATGCATCCACTCCACCACCTCGGCCTCGGGTAAAGACTGTTTTGCCGCTTCCATCGCAAAGCCGGTGGTAAACATCTCAGGTAAAACAATGATATCACGCCCGACAATCCCTTCCAGTTGGCGATCAAAATGGCGCAGGTTGGCAGGGCCGTCCATCCAGACCAGCGGTTGTTGCAACAGCGTAATTTTCAGGCCAGGCACAATGGTCAACTCCATTCTCATGAGGGGGTTAGGTTAACTGTAACACCATATCAGCCTCGCGGCGGTCAGCGGAATATTTTGTTAAAAAAATGCTACTGACAGAAGCCACGGAGGAGGGGGGGACGAAAAAAAGGCGGGGAAAATTCCCCGCCCGGCCTGTGATGTGGTGATTATTTTATTATGCGGCTTCAACGTTGCGAACTTTTTCCGGCAGCTTTACCGGCTTTGTCGCCAGCTCCTCTGGCGCAAAGTCGTCGACGTTAATGCTGCGCAAGCGACTGTGCTCTGCGCGGGTCAGAATAGCGGCTTCTTCCTGATTTATTAATCCTTTGGCCAGCGCGTTGTGTGCCAGCTCATCCAGACGGGTGAACGGCAGGTTTTTACCCAACTCTTTGCAGATCCGCTGGTGGATAGGATCGGCCGCCATCACTTCCAGCAGGGCCTCTTCCAGCAGACCAACCGGGTTATGCTCGCTCGGCGTCAGGTACTGACCGCGACCGATGCGGGAGCGGGTGGCGCTGGGCACCTGCAGAATTTTAGCGACTTTATGGTCCAGCTTATCCGACGGCGCATGATGATGACGACCGGTCGGGAAGATGACCAGCCGCATTACGCCAGCCACCAGACGGTTGGGGAAGTTTTTCAGCAGATCGTCGATGGCCTGCTCGGCCTGATGCAGCGCATCCTGCACCCCCCAGTGAACCAGCGGCAGATCGGCTTCGTTGCGTCCTTCATCGTCATAGCGTTTCAGCACCGCCGAGGCCAGGTACAGCTGGCTTAACACATCCCCCAGACGCGCGGAGATACGTTCGCGACGCTTGAGACTGCCCCCCAGCACCGCCATCGAGACGTCTGACAGCAGCGCCAGGTTCGCGCTCAGGCGGTTCATTTGCTGATAGTAGCGGCGGGTGACGTCGCGGGTCGGCGCGCTGCTGGTGCGTCCGCCGGTCAGGCCCAACCAGAAACTCCGTACTTTGTTGCTGCCGACATGGCCGATATGTTTGAACAGCAGCTTGTCATAGGCGTTCAGGTCGTTGTTCTGCGCGGCGGCCATCTCCTCCAGCACGTACGGATGGCAGCGAATCGCACCCTGACCGAAGATCATCATGCTGCGGGTCAGAATGTTCGCCCCTTCCACGGTAATGGCGATAGGCGCGCCCTGATAGGCCCGGGCGAGGAAGTTGCCTTCGCCCAGCATAATGCCTTTCCCGCCGGTAATATCCATTGCGTCGATAATGGAGCGCTGGCCGCGGTGGGTGCAGTGATATTTCACGATCGCGGAGAGCACCGCCGGTTTCTCGCCGAGCATAATGCCGTAGGTGATAAGCGACGCCGCAGCGTCCATTACATAAGCATTACCGGCAATGCGCGCCAGCGCCTCTTCAATCCCTTCCATTTTACCGATCGAGATTTTGAACTGGCGGCGAATATGGGCGTAAGCCCCGGTCGCCATAGCCACCGATTTCAGGCCGCCGGTGGAGTTGGACGGCAGAGTAATACCGCGTCCCACCGACAGACATTCAACCAGCATGCGCCAGCCCTGACCGGCCATCCCCGGCCCACCAATGATGTAATCGATCGGCACGAAGATATCTTTGCCGCGGGTTGGGCCGTTCTGGAACGGGACGTTAAGCGGGAAGTGACGACGGCCAATTTCCACGCCCGGGGTGGAGGTCGGGATCAGCGCGCAGGTGATGCCCAGCTCTTCTTCTCCCCCCAGCAGACGATCCGGGTCAGAAAGTTTAAACGCCAGTCCCAGCACGGTGGCGATAGGCGCCAGCGTAATGTAGCGTTTGTTCCATGTCAGGCGCATACCCAGCACCTGCTGGCCCTGCCAGTCACCCATGCAGACCACGCCGGTATCCGGAATGGCGCCGGCGTCAGAGCCCGCTTCCGGGCTAGTGAGAGCGAAGCAGGGGATTTCCTGCCCGCGCGCCAGACGCGGCAGATAGTGGTTTTTCTGCTCTTCAGTACCGTAATGCTGCAGCAGCTCGCCCGGCCCCAGTGAGTTCGGGACGCCGACGGTGATCGCCAGAATGCCGGAGACGCCAGAGAGCTTCTGCAGCACCCGCGACTGGGCATAAGCGGAGAACTCAAGCCCGCCATACTCTTTCTTAATGATCATCGCGAAGAAGCGATGCTCTTTCAGATACGCCCACAGCTCCGGCGGCAGATCGGCCATTTCGTGGGTGATGGCGAAGTCGTTGGCCATCCGGCAGGCTTCTTCCACCGGGCCGTCGAGGAAGGCTTGCTCTTCGGCGGTCAGACGCGGCTGCGGATAGTTATGCAGCTTGTGCCAGTCAGGGTTGCCGCGAAACAGATCCCCTTCCCACCAGGTGGTCCCGGCGTCGATGGCTTCTTTTTCAGTACGCGACATCGGCGGCATCACCTTGCGGAAAGCGCGAAACGCCGGTGCGGAAATCATGGATTTACGCATAGGCGCAAAGTTAAACGGCAACAGAATGATCGCCAGCGGCAGCAGCAGCCAGATATTCCACAGACCGGCCGCGCCGAGCGCTGCGGTCCAGGCGAGCAAGATCACGCTGCTGAGCAGCAGGCTGACCCGGTGATAGAAGAGCGCACCGAGTAAAACAACGGTTGCAACAATACTCAAAATCATCATAGAGAAATGCTCCCTGTGCTTGTAGGAGGTCTGACCACTTGTGATGTATTGGTTGTAGTGCATGCTTTTTTATTTAGCAATGTGTTTACAAAATAATTACAACCTTGCTCACATTGTTGTATGCAAAAGCGGCACATAAAATCAAAAGGGCGGGGGATAACGCTGCCTGCTGCTTCTCGCTTCGGCGGCTATCCGGTACACTGCCAGGGTTATTCCACTCATACTGAAGGATTATCCTCATGTACCAGGATCTTATTCGTAACGAACTGAACGAAGCCGCGGAAACGCTGGCTAACTTTCTGCAGGACGAAGCCAATATCCATGCTATCCAGCGTGCCGCTGTCCTGCTGGCGGATAGCTTTAAGGCGGGTGGTAAAGTGCTGTCCTGCGGTAACGGCGGTTCCCATTGCGATGCGATGCATTTTGCGGAAGAGCTGACCGGACGTTATCGCGAAAACCGCCCGGGTTATCCGGCCATTGCGATCTCCGACGTCAGCCATCTCTCCTGTGTGAGCAATGATTTTGGCTATGAGTATGTATTCTCCCGCTACGTTGAATCCGTCGGCCGCGCGGGCGATGTGCTGCTTGGCATCTCCACCTCCGGCAACTCCGGCAACGTTATCAAGGCCATTGAAGCCGCCCGGGCGCAGGGGATGAAAGTGATCACCCTGACCGGTAAAGACGGCGGTAAAATGGCCGGTAGCGCCGATGTTGAAATTCGCGTGCCGCACTTTGGCTACGCCGACCGCATTCAGGAGATCCACATCAAAGTGATCCATATCCTGATTATGCTGATCGAAAAAGAGATGGCGAAAGGCTAACAGGCAGGTGAGTGTGTACTGTTGACGGCGGCCTCGCTTTGGCGCCGTCGTGATTTGTGATGGTGAGGTGATCTATGTGCGAACTGCTCGGGATGAGCGCCAATGTGCCAACAGATATCTGTTTTAGCTTTACCGGGCTGGTACAGCGCGGAGGCGGGACGGGGCCGCATAAAGACGGCTGGGGCATCACCTTCTATGAAGGCAAAGGCTGTCGCACATTCAAAGATCCGCAGCCGAGCTTTCAGTCGCCGATCGCGAAACTGGTCCAGGATTACCCGATTAAGTCCTGTTCCGTCGTCGCGCATATCCGTCAGGCCAACCGCGGGATGGTGGCCCTGGAGAATACGCATCCGTTCACCCGCGAGCTGTGGGGGCGCAACTGGACCTACGCGCACAACGGGCAGCTCAAAGGCTATAAATCGCTGAAAACCGGCAATTTCCACCCGGTAGGTGAAACCGACAGTGAAAAGGCCTTCTGCTGGCTGCTGCACCGCTTAACCGAGCGCTACCCGCGTACGCCGGGCAATATGCTGGGCGTATTTAAGTATATCGCCACCCTGGCGGGGGAGCTGCGTGAGAAAGGGGTGTTCAACATGCTGCTATCGGACGGACGCTATGTGATGGCGTTCTGCTCGACCAACCTGCACTGGATCACCCGGCGGGCGCCGTTCGGCGTGGCAAAACTGCTGGACCAGGATGTGGAGATCGACTTTCAACGCGAGACCACACCCAACGATGTGGTCACGGTTATCGCCACGCAGCCGCTGACGGCCAATGAGACCTGGCATAAGATCATGCCAGGCGAGTGGGCGTTATTTTGTCTCGGGGAGCGTATAGTTTGAGGCCAGCTGCGGCTGGACAACCTCGTGGCTGAGCGGCTTGCTCACCACATAGCGGCCGTCGGTCACTGATACGACCGGCGGTTTGTGGGTCTGCTGGAAATAATCATAGCCAGGCTTCAGCTGTTTCCAGAAATCCGCATAGTAGGAGTATTTGTGGCGTTCCATATTGGCGTTGGTCATGCGGAACGGATAGATACTCACCTGCACGCTTGGCTGACCGAAGACTAAGGCGCCGGTCACGAACTGGAAGATCTCATCGATCCCGCTGTCGGTCATGGCGTAGCAGCCGACTGATACGCAGTCGCCGTGGATCATCAGGTATTTCCCTTCATAACCATGGGCGCGATCGTAGGCGTTCGGGAAGCCGATATTAATCGCTTTATAGAAGCGACTGTCGGGTTTGAGCTGGCTGCGGGTGACGTTATAGAACCCTTCCGGGCTCTTGAAATCGCCCTGGCGCTGTTTCGGGCCCAGGCCACCGGAGTAGTTGCAGATCCGATAGCTGTCGAGGAGCTGGTAGGTCTCACCCATTTTGACGTAAAGGTCGAGCATGCGCTCTTCTTTAAAGATCTCAATGTAAACCGGTGAACCCATTAATTGCTGCTTATATTCTTTGCTAACCGGCGTCGTCGGGCTGTTGCTGCTGAGCAGCCCGGCAAATGACACGCACGGCAGCAGAAGCATCGCAATAAATAATGCGATTTTGCGCATACTGCTTGTTCCTTGATAAAACAAAATAGCCACATTGCCAGGACGGCAAGAGAGACCCGAAATCAGAGTTTTCTGGATTTAGAGCGCTCACATTAGCATCACGGCATTTTTTCGCAAGGGCGACGTGGCGGCGTTTACAATTCCGCCTCACTTTATACCCTGACGGCGACGAAAACACAGTGAGAACTTTGCGCAATAGCTCGCATTTTAGAAGCACTTATCGCCCCTTGCGCTACAGCCGCCGCTCACGAAATGTTACACTTGCGCCGGTTCATCACCAGAGTAAGAAAGGATGCTTCTCTTCCGTCCTGAGCGCTACTGGCGCCGTTTTGCCCTTTCTTCTCTACCATTCTGTCAATAAGCTGGCCCTGGCCTGCGTCGGGGTTGAGGTTACGGATACCTGCTAACGATATGATTAAAATCACGAAAGGGCTGGATTTGCCCATAGCTGGCATGCCATTACAGCAGATTTCTTCCGCGCCAGCGGTGAAGCGCGTCGCGCTACTCGGAGAAGAGTACGTCGGCATGCGTCCCGCCATGGCGGTCAAAGAAGGCGATCGGGTCAAAAAAGGTCAGATCCTGTTCGAAGATAAAAAGATCCCCGGCGTCTGCTTTACCGCCCCGGCGAGCGGGGTCGTCAGCGCGATCCACCGCGGTGAACGGCGCGTGTTGCAGTCGGTGGTGATTGATATCGAGGGCAATGACGCGGTGGCGTTTACCCGTTACGCCGCGGACGCGCTGGCTGAACTGCCGCGCGACACCGTGCAGCAGCAGCTGTTGGCGTCGGGCCTGTGGACGGCGCTGCGCACCCGGCCATTCAGTAAAACGCCGCGCCCGGGCAGCGTGCCGGCCGCTATCTTTGTTAACGCCATGGATACCAATCCGCTGGCGGCGGAGCCGCAGCCGATTATTCTGGCCGAACGGGCCGCTTTCGACGCCGGCCTTACCGTGCTGACGCGTCTGACCGACGGGAAAGTCCACGTCTGCCAGCCCAGCGGCGGTAAGCTCGGCGGTCATCCAGCCGGCCAGGTCTGTTTTAACCAGTTCACCGGGCCGCACCCGGCGGGGCTGCCGGGAACGCATATTCACTTTCTGGAGCCGGTGAGCCTGAATAAGCAGGTCTGGCACCTCAATTATCAGGACGCGATCGCCATTGGTAAGCTTTTCCTTGAAGGTGAGCTGAACTGCGAGCGGGTGATTGCGCTCGGCGGCCCGCAGGTGACATCGCCGCGGCTGGTTAAAACGACGCTCGGCGCCAGCCTGGACGATCTGCTGGCGGGCGAGCTGGAGGAGGGGGAAAACCGGGTCATTTCCGGCTCGGTGCTCAGCGGTACCCGCGCCCACGGCCCCCACGCCTTCCTCGGGCGCTTCCATCTGCAGGTGAGCGTGGTCAAAGAAGGGCGGGAAAAAGAGCTCTTCGGCTGGGTGATGCCGGGCAAAGAGAAGTTCTCGATTACCCGCACTACGCTAGGCCATTTCTTCAAGCGCAAGCGCTTTCATTTCTCCACCGATACCCACGGCGGCGAGCGGGCGATGGTGCCGATCGGCAACTACGAACGGGTGATGCCGCTGGATATCCTGCCGACCATACTGCTGCGCGATCTGCTGGCCGGGGACACCGACAGCGCTCAGGCGCTGGGCTGTCTGGAGCTGGATGAAGAAGATCTGGCGCTCTGCACCTACGTCTGCCCCGGGAAGTATGAATATGGCCCGGCGCTGCGCAGCGTATTAACCCGGATTGAGCAGGAAGGATAAGAGATGGGCTTAAAGCATCTGATTGAAAAACTTGAGCCGCATTTCACGCACGGCGGCAAGCTGGAAAAATATTACCCGCTGTATGAGGCGGCGGCGACCATCTTCTACACTCCAGGCCAGGTCACCCGCGGCGCGGCGCACGTGCGCGACGCCATCGACCTCAAGCGGATGATGATCCTCGTGTGGTTTGCCGTATTCCCGGCGATGTTCTGGGGGATGTACAACGTCGGGCTGCAGACCATTCCGGCGCTACATAAGCTTTACGGCGCCGAACAACTGCAGCAGGCGATCGCCAACAACTGGCACTATAGCGTCGCCCAGTGGTTAGGGGTGAGCTTCAGCGCCGACGCCGGCTGGCTGAGCATGATGACCTTAGGCGCGGTCTTCTTCCTGCCTATCTATATCACTGTCTTTATCGTCGGCGGCTTCTGGGAAGTGCTGTTCGCTATCGTGCGCAAGCATGAGATCAACGAAGGCTTCTTTGTCACCTCGATTCTGTTTGCGCTGATCGTCCCGCCCACGCTGCCGCTATGGCAGGCGGCGCTGGGGATCTCCTTCGGGGTGGTGATCGCTAAGGAGATTTTCGGCGGCACCGGGCGCAACTTCCTCAACCCGGCGCTGGCGGGGCGCGCGTTCCTGTTCTTCGCCTATCCGGCGCAGATCTCCGGCGACCTGGTGTGGACGGCAGCGGACGGTTTCTCCGGCGCGACGCCGCTCTCCCAGTGGGCCAGCGGCGGCGGTGAAGCGCTGGTTAACGTCGCTACCGGCATCCCGGTGAGCTGGATGGACGCCTTCCTCGGCAATATTCCGGGCTCGATTGGCGAAGTTTCAACGCTGATGATCCTGATCGGCGGCGCGATCATTCTCTTTGGCCGCGTCGCGTCCTGGCGCATCGTCGCCGGGGTAATGATCGGCATGATCGCCACCGCCACCCTGTTTAACGTTATCGGCTCCGACACCAACCCGATGTTCGCTATGCCATGGTACTGGCATCTGGTGCTCGGCGGCTTTGCCTTCGGCATGATGTTTATGGCGACGGACCCGGTATCCGCCTCGTTTACTGATAAAGGGAAATGGAGTTACGGCGTGCTGATCGGCGTGATGTGCGTGCTGATCCGCGTGGTGAACCCGGCTTATCCGGAAGGGATGATGCTGGCGATCCTCTTTGCCAACCTCTTCGCACCGCTGTTCGACTACCTGGTGGTGCAGGCCAATATTAAGCGGAGGAAGTCGCGTGGCTGAGAAGAAAAGTAACGATAGCATCGGCAAAACGCTGCTGGTGGTGCTGGTGCTTTGTCTGGTCTGCTCCATCGTAGTAGCGGGCTCGGCCGTCGGGCTGAAATCCCGCCAGCAGGCGCAGCGGGCGCTGGATAAGCAGCGTAATATCCTGGCGGTGTCCGGCCTGATGCACCCCGGCATGGATGCTGATGCGGTCGCCGACACCTTCGCGGCGCGCATTTCGCCGCGACTGGTGAATCTGGCGACCGGTGAGCTGCTGGAGAAAGACCCGTCAAAATTCAATCAGGCCCAGGCGCTGAAGGATCCGCAACAGAGTATGGCGCTGGACGCCAGCCAGGATCCGGCCGGGATAAAACGCCGCAGTAATCTGGCGGAAATTTACCTGGTGCGTGACGCGCAGCAGAAGATTGAGCAGGTGGTGCTGCCCATTTATGGCAACGGCCTGTGGTCGATGATGTATGCCTTCGTGGCGCTGGACGTCGATGGCCGCACGGTAAAAGGCATTACCTACTATGACCAGGGCGAAACGCCGGGGCTGGGCGGCGAAGTGGAGAACCCGAACTGGCGCCAGCAGTTTGTCGGCAAGCAGGTGCTGGATGACAACGGCATGCCGGCGCTGAGAGTGGTCAAAGGCGGCGCGCGCGCTGGTGACCTGCATGCGGTTGATGGCTTATCGGGCGCCACGCTGACGTCAAATGGCGTACAGCACAGCTTCGATTTCTGGATGGGTGAACTGGGCTTTGGTCCGTTCCTGAAAAAGGTGCGTGAAGGAGGGCTGAACAATGGCTGAACAGAGCGATATGAAAGAGGTGAAGCGCGTGCTGGTGGGCCCGCTCATTGCCAATAACCCCATCGCCCTGCAGGTGCTGGGCGTCTGTTCCGCGCTGGCGGTCACCACTAAACTGGAAACCGCCTTCGTGATGACCATTGCGGTAACCCTGGTGACGGCGTTCTCCAGCATGTTTATCTCGATGATCCGCCACCACATTCCCAACAGCGTGCGCATCATCGTGCAGATGGCGATCATCGCCTCGCTGGTTATCGTGGTGGATCAGCTACTGCGGGCTTTCGCCTATGAGACTTCCAAGCAGCTGTCGGTATTCGTCGGGCTTATCATCACCAACTGCATCGTGATGGGCCGCGCCGAAGCTTACGCCATGAAGTCGCCGCCGCTGGCCAGCTTTATGGACGGTATCGGCAACGGTCTCGGCTACGGCGCGATCCTGATTATCGTCGGCTTCCTGCGCGAGCTTATCGGCAGCGGCAAGCTGTTCGGGATCACGGTGCTGGAGACGGTGCAGAACGGCGGCTGGTATCAGCCGAACGGCCTGTTCCTGCTGGCGCCGAGCGCGTTCTTCATTATCGGTTTGCTGATCTGGGCCCTGCGTAGCTGGAAGCCTGAACAGCAGGAAAAGGAGTAATCGATGATGGCTCATTACATTAGCCTGTTTGTCCGCGCGGTGTTCGTTGAGAACATGGCGCTGGCCTTCTTCCTCGGGATGTGTACCTTCCTCGCGGTGTCGAAAAAGGTCTCCACCGCCTTCGGCCTCGGCGTTGCGGTGACGGTGGTGCTGGGTCTTGCCGTACCGATCAACAACCTGGTGTATAACCTGGTGCTGCGCGACGGCGCGCTGGTGGAAGGGGTGGACCTCAGCTTCCTGAACTTCATCACCTTTATCGGGGTGATCGCCGCGCTGGTGCAGATCCTCGAGATGATCCTCGATAAGTACTTCCCCGCGCTATACAACGCGCTGGGGATCTTCCTGCCGCTGATTGCAGTTAACTGCGCGATTTTTGGCGGTGTGTCGTTCATGGTGCAGCGTGATTACAACTTCCCGGAATCCATCGTCTACGGCTTCGGCTCCGGCATCGGCTGGATGCTGGCGATTGTGGCGATGGCGGGGATCCGCGAAAAGATGAAGTACGCCAACGTGCCTGCCGGCTTGCGCGGGTTAGGGATCACCTTTATCACCACCGGGTTGATGGCGCTGGGCTTTATGTCCTTCTCCGGCGTGCAGCTATAAGGGCGAATAAGTATGGAAATTATTCTTGGCGTCGTGATGTTCACGCTGATTGTGCTGGTGCTGTCGGGGCTTATCCTGGCAGCGCGCTCAAAGCTGGTGAACGCGGGCGACGTGGTTATTGAGATCAATAACGAAGCGGATAAGCAGATCCGCACCCCGGCGGGGGATAAGCTGCTGAACACGCTGTCGAGCAACGGGATTTTTGTCTCCTCCGCCTGCGGCGGCGGCGGCTCCTGCGGCCAGTGTCGGGTGACTATCAAAGAGGGCGGCGGCGATATCCTGCCGACCGAGCTTTCGCATATTACCAAACGTGAAGCCAAAGCCGGCTGCCGTCTGGCTTGCCAGGTCGCGGTGAAGCAGAACATGAGGATTGAGCTACCGGAGGAAATCTTCGGTGTGAAAAAATGGGAGTGTGAAGTTATCTCCAATGATAACAAAGCCACTTTCATTAAAGAGCTCAAGCTGCGGATCCCGGAGGGGGAGGTGGTGCCGTTCCGCGCGGGGGGCTATATTCAGATCGAATGCCCGCCGCATAAAGTGGCCTATGCTGACTTCGATGTTCCGGATGAATACCGCTCGGACTGGGACAAGTTCAACCTGTTCCGCTACGTCTCTGAGGTGAAAGAGCCGACCCTGCGCGCCTACTCGATGGCTAACTATCCGGAAGAGAAGGGCATCATTATGCTCAACGTGCGCATTGCGACGCCGCCGCCGAAGGTGCCGGATGCCCCGCCGGGGATCATGTCGTCCTATATCTGGTCGCTGAAGCCGGGCGATAAGGTGACGATTTCCGGGCCGTTCGGCGAGTTCTTTGCCAAAGAAACCGACGCTGAGATGGTGTTTATCGGCGGCGGCGCCGGGATGGCGCCGATGCGTTCGCATATTTTCGACCAGCTCAAGCGCCTGCACAGCACACGCAAAATCAGCTTCTGGTACGGAGCGCGCTCGCTGCGCGAGATGTTCTACGATGATGAGTTTGAACAGCTGGCGCGGGATAACCCGAATTTTACCTTCCACGTCGCGCTCTCCGATCCGCTGCCGGAAGATAACTGGACGGGGCATACCGGCTTTATCCATAACGTTCTGTACGAGAACTATCTGCGCGATCACCCGGCGCCGGAAGACTGCGAGTTCTACATGTGCGGGCCGCCGGTAATGAATGCCGCGGTGATTAAGATGCTGAAGGACCTGGGCGTCGAGGACGAGAATATTCTGCTCGACGACTTTGGAGGCTGACGATGCTGACGGTGTTTGTCGCAACCTTTGTGATTTTTGCGTTGGTGATCCTCGGGATGTCGCTGGGCTACCTGGTGAAGCGCAAGAGCATTCAGGGCAGCTGCGGGGGGATCTCCTCGCTGGGGCTGGAGAAAGTCTGCGACTGTCCTGAGCCCTGCGACGCGCGTAAGAAACGTCTCGCCCGCGAGGCGCAGCGCCAGCAGCGGCGTATTTTGTAATCTTTGGCCATTTTGGCCCGGAGGCGCTGCGCTTGCCGGGCCTGCTGCTTCGGTTTTGTAGGCCGGGTCAGGCGCAGCCGCCACCCGGCATAAAGCGGCTCCGTGCCCGGTGGCGCTGCGCTTGCCGGGTCTGCTGCTTCGGTTTTGTAGGCCGGGTAAGGCGCCAGCCGCCACCCGGCAACAACATGCCAGCAATGTGAGGCCGCTTTCGCGGCCTTTTTTCTCCCTTTGCGCCCTTACTGCCAGCTTTTCGCCTGCGCCGGGGAATCAACCATCACGCCGTCAGCGCCCAGCGCCTTCGCCGTGCGGTAATCTTCCGCACTGTTGATGCCGAAGAAGATAATGTGCGCTTTGCCCTGCGAGCGGAAGCAATCCATCGCCTCTTTATCCCAGGTGAGCGTCGCCGGGGAGATCCCTTCTCCAAGGGTGAATTTCTCCACCACCTCTACCTTGCGCTTCAGCTCCAGCCCATACCACTGTTCGCCTTCGCGCTGGCTGGCAGGTTGGCACTGATGGCTGAGCGAAATACTGGCGAGCCTGGTGCGGGTTTCGCTACGGGTGACGAAGCGGGGAATAGCCGGTGGCAGCGCGGCGATATAGCGGTCTTCGGTGGAATAGACCCGTACGCGATTGAGGCTGTGCGTGGCTTTTAACACCGCAAGCAGGCGCTCGCCCATCACGGTCGGGTCGGCATCAGGAGATTTAATGTCGATGTAGAAGAACGTGTGCGGCAATTGCTGCAAAACGGCTTGCAGCGTGGGAATGGTGGCCAGCTTGCCACGCCAGGGGTGGCTGTCATCACCCCATTTCCAGCCGGCATCGACTTTCGCCAGCTCGGCGGCGGTCAAACTGGAAACTTTGCCCTCGCTATTGGTCAATGCGGAAAGATCGCTTGACCGGTAGAGCACCGGCACGCCGTCGCGGCTTAACTGCACGGTGACCCAGATGGCCTCAGCGTTATTCTCCAGCGCCAGCTTGATCGCTGGCAGGGTATTTTCCGGCGCATCGCCGGTGCCGCCGCGGTGGGCAATCAGCTGTGGGGCTGCCCAGGCGCCGGCGGTGGCCAGCAGGCAAAGTGCGGTAAGTATTTTCTTCATGATTACACCTTCCAGATTCATTGGTTAACTTTATGAAAATAAACATAATTCATTGCATTTTTATGTTTTGACCGCTTTTTTAGCCGATGAAATAAAAAAAGCATCAAATTCGCAGCGAGTTTTGCTATGCTGTATGGGTATACAGTGTTGAGTCTGACGATGCGTAAAATTATCCATGTCGATATGGACTGTTTCTTTGCGGCGGTGGAGATGCGCGACAACCCGGCGTTGCGCGATATCCCCCTCGCAATAGGCGGCAGTCGGGTACAGCGTGGCGTGATTAGTACCGCGAACTATCCTGCGCGCAAGTTTGGCGTGCGCAGCGCTATGCCGACGGCGACAGCGCTCAAGCTGTGCCCGCATCTCACACTGCTTCCCGGCCGCTTCGATGCCTACAAAGAAGCCTCGAACCATATCCGCGAAATTTTCTCCCGCTACACCTCGCGCATTGAGCCGCTGTCGCTGGATGAAGCCTATCTTGACGTCAGCGACAGCGTGCATTGTCACGGGTCGGCCACCCTGATAGCCCAGGAGATCCGCGAAACCATTGAACGGGAGCTGCGCCTCACCGCCTCGGCGGGGGTCGCGCCGGTAAAGTTTCTTGCCAAAATCGCCTCTGACATGAATAAACCCAACGGCCAGTTCGTTATCGCTCCCCATCAGGTGGCTGAGTTTGTGCGGGCGCTGCCGCTGGCGAAAATACCCGGCGTCGGGAAGGTATCGGCAGCGAAGCTGGAAAATATGGGCCTGCGTACCTGTGGCGATGTGCAGAACAGCGATCTGGCCATGCTGCTTAAGCGCTTCGGTAAATTTGGCCGTATTTTGTGGGAGCGTAGCCACGGGATTGATGAGCGGGAAATCCATAACGACCGGCAGCGCAAGTCGGTGGGCGTGGAGCGCACCCTGGCGGAAGATATTCACGAATGGCCGGAGTGCGAAGCGATAATCGAAAACCTCTACCCGGAGCTGGAGCGCCGGCTGGCGAAGGTTAAACCGGACCTGCTGATCGCCCGTCAGGGGATTAAACTGAAATTCAATGACTTCCAGCTGACCACCCAGGAGCACGTCTGGCCGCGGCTGAACAAAGCGGATCTGATTGCCACCGCGCACAAGGCCTGGGATGAGCGCCGTGGCGGACGTGGCGTGCGTCTGGTTGGGCTCCACGTAACGCTGCTCGATCCGCAGCTGGAAAGGCAGCTTTTATTAGGGATTTAACCATGCACATTCGCCCTTACCACGACAGCGATTTGCCACTGCTCTGCCAGATCTTTCTGCGCGCGGTGCGGGAAACGGCCAGCCGGGACTATACCCCGGCGCAGATTGCGGCCTGGGCGCAGGTGGATGAGACGCGCTGGCGGCAAAAGCTGGCTGATTCAATCGGGCTGGTGGCGGAAGTAGAGCATCAACCGGTTGGCTTTATCACCGCCATCGGGACGCATATCGATTTACTCTTCGTCTCGCCGGATCATGGCCGGCAGGGTATCGGCGGCGCGCTTATCGAGGCGCTCTGCGCTCAGTATCCTGCGCAAATCCTGACGGTGGACGCCAGCATTACGGCAAAACCCTGTTTTACAGCCCATGGCTTTAAGGTGGTGGCTGAGCAGCGGGTAGCGGCGCGCGGAGAGTGGTTTATTAACTACCGG
Organism: Klebsiella sp. JB_Kp031; assembly: GCF_040064295.1. NCBI lineage: Bacteria > Pseudomonadati > Pseudomonadota > Gammaproteobacteria > Enterobacterales > Enterobacteriaceae > Klebsiella > Klebsiella sp. JB_Kp031. The sequence continues at coordinate 400,189 of NZ_JBEAJW010000001.1, read as the reverse complement.
ATGGAAAGCGCGGGTCGCTAAGGTGAGGCGGGTGAAAAACCGGCGGCGGACTGCCGCCGGTGGTGGTGCTTATTTAGCCGGAATGGCTTTCAGCAGCTCGGTCAGCAGCGTCCAGTACTGGCCGACGCTTTCGATATGTACCTGCTCATCCGGAGAGTGCGGACCGGTAATGGTCGGCCCGATGGAGACCATGTCCATTTCCGGATACGGTTTTTTGAACAGGCCGCATTCCAGACCGGCGTGGATGATCTGGATGTTCGGCGTCTTGTTGAACAGACGCTGATAGGTCTCGCGCACCAGGTGCATCACCGGCGAATTGGCGTCCGGTTGCCAGCCAGGGTAAGCGCCTTTGGCTTCGGTTTTCGCCCCCGCCAGCTTACCCAGAGAATCCAGCATGCTGACCACGTAGTCTTTGCCGCTGTCGATCAGCGAGCGGATCAGGCAGTGGATCTGTACGTTGTCATCGGTCATGGTGACGACGCCGACGTTCAGCGAAGTTTCCACTACGCCTTTCGCCACGTCAGAGTTGCGGATAACCCCGTTTGGCGTGGCGTTCAGCAGGCGGATGAAACCGTCGCGGGAAGCCTGAGTCAGCGCCGCTTTGTCGTTATCGACCGCTTCCACGAGCACCACCAGGTTCTTCTCTTTGGCCTCCAGCTCGTTTTTCAGCAGCGCCTGGTAAGTATTCACCAGCGCTTTCAGCGCATCGGCTTTATCCGCGGCGACGGCGACAGTAGCGTAAGCTTCACGCGGGATGGCGTTGCGCAACGTGCCGCCGTTGAAATCGACCAGACGCAGATCCAGCTCATCGGCGTGGCCGGCGAGGAAGCGCGACAGCAGCTTGTTGGCGTTACCCAGACCAAGGTGAATATCACCGCCGGAGTGGCCGCCTTTCAGCCCTTTTAAGGTGACTTTAAAGCTCTGGAACCCGGCCGGAATCGCTTCGCGGGTCAGCGCCAGGTTAGAGGTGAAATCGATCCCGCCGGCGCAACCCATGTAGATTTCGCCTTCTTCTTCGGAGTCGGTGTTGATCAGGATATCGGCCTGCAGCCAGTTGGCCTGCAGACCGAAGGCACCGTCCATGCCGGCTTCTTCGGTCATGGTCAGCAGCACTTCCAGCGGGCCGTGAGCGACGCTGTCGTCGGCCAGTACCGCCAGTGCGGACGCCATCCCGATACCGTTGTCCGCGCCCAGCGTGGTGCCGCGCGCTTTCACCCATTCGCCGTCAATGTACGGCTGAATCGGATCTTTGGCGAAGTCGTGGACGGTGTCGTTATTTTTCTGCGGCACCATATCGAGGTGCGCCTGCAGCGCTACCGGCTTACGGTTTTCCATACCGGCAGTCGCGCCTTTACGAATCAGAATGTTGCCAACCTGGTCGCGTTCCGCGTGTAAGCCTTTTTCTTTTGCCCAACCCATAATGTGCTCGGCGAGCTGTTCTTCGTGATAGGACGGGTGCGGGATGGAGCAAATCTTGGCAAAAATATCCCAAAGCGGCTGCGGGGATAGTTGAGACAGTTCAGACACGGTAAGTCTCCTTACAGACTCCTGCATACAGCGGTTGCAGGACGAGGGTTAGCGTTAAAATACACAACAAGCCCGGGCTTGCGCGATGGGGTTGAGAATACCACTTTCCACCGCCGCAGGTAGTGTAAACAACGCAAAAAGCGTTGCGCAAACCGCTTAACACTGGTTTTTAGTGCGTCAGATCTCTATAATCTCGCGCAACCATTTTCCCCCTCGAACATTATTTAAGCCGTATTACACAGGCTGGGACACTTCACATGAGCGAAAAATACGTCGTCACCTGGGACATGTTGCAGATTCACGCCCGCAAACTGGCCAGCCGTCTGCTGCCGGTTGAGCAATGGAAAGGCATTATTGCCGTTAGCCGCGGCGGACTGGTACCGGGAGCGTTACTGGCGCGTGAACTGGGCATTCGTCATGTTGATACCGTATGCATCTCCAGCTACGACCATGATAACCAGCGCGAGCTGAAAGTGCTGAAACGTGCGGAAGGCGATGGCGAAGGCTTTATTGTTATCGACGATCTGGTGGATACCGGCGGGACCGCTGTGGCGATCCGCGAAATGTATCCCAAAGCGCACTTTGTCACCATTTTCGCCAAACCGGCAGGCCGTCCGCTGGTTGATGATTACGTGGTTGATATTCCGCAGGATACCTGGATTGAACAGCCGTGGGATATGGGCGTGGTGTTTGTACCGCCTATCGCAGGTCGTTAATTCTTCAGGACAGTGCTATTTACCACGCCCGGCTTGCCGGGCGTGGTTTTTTTTATCCTTTAGCAGGTTACAATATCCGGAGTGGCACTACGACGGAGACTGCACATGTCACAGGCTAACCTTAGCGAAACGCTGTTTAAACCTCGCTTCAAACATCCCGAAACCTCTACGCTGGTGCGCCGGTTTTCTGCCGGAAAACCCCAGGCGATGCAGTCAGCGCTGAGCGGCAATCACGTCGATCACTGGTACCGTCTGATCAATCGCTTAATGTGGATCTGGCGCGGCGTAACCCCGCAGGAGATCCTCGATGTGCAAGCGCGCATTGTGATGAGCGAGGCCGAACGAACCGATCCCGAGCTGTTCGATACCGTTATCGGCTATCGCGGCGGCAACTGGATTTTTGAGTGGGCGAAAGAAGCCATGCAGTGGCAGCAAAAGGCCGGGCAGGAAGCCGATCCTTTGCTGAGCGGCCGCCACTGGCTGCATGCTTCGAACCTGTACAGCATTGCCGCTTATCCGCATATCAAAGGCGATGAGCTGGCGGAACAGGCGCAGGCTTTAGCCAACCGGGCGTATGAAGAGGCCGCCCAGCGACTGCCTGGCGCCCTGCGCGAGCTGGAGTTTACTATCCCTGGCGGCTCGCCGATAACCGGCTTTTTGCATATGCCGAAAGGCGAGGGGCCGTTTCCGACGGTGCTGATGTGCGGGGGGCTGGACTCGCTGCAGACCGATTATTACAACCTGTATGAAAACTACTTCTCACCGCTCGGCATTGCCATGCTGACCATTGATATGCCCTCCATCGGCTTCTCATCAAAATGGACGCTGAATCAGGACACCAGCCTGCTGCATCAGCACGCGCTGCGCCATCTGGAAAATGTGCCGTGGATTGACCATACCCGTGTCGCCGCCTTCGGCTTCCGCTTTGGCGCCAATATCGCGGTGCGTCTCGGTTACCTGGAGCCGCAGCGGCTGAAGGCCGTAGCCTGTCTGGGGCCGGTGGTCCACGGTCTGCTGGTGGATCCCCTGCATCAGGGGCGCGTGCCGGAGATGTACCTCGACGTGCTGGCCTCGCGGCTGGGCATGCATGACGCATCCGATGAAGCGCTGCGCGTGGAGCTCAATCGCTATTCGCTCAAAACCCAGGGACTGCTGGGGCGCCGTTGCCCGACGCCGATGCTCTCCGGCTTCTGGAAGGATGATCCGTTCAGCCCTGAAGAGGAGTCGCGGTTAATCACCTCGTCATCTGCCGATGGCAAACTGCTGGAGATCCCGTTTAACCCGGTGTATCGCAATTTTGATCACGCATTGCGACAGATCGCCCGCTGGATCAATCATAGATTTGGTTAATTTATTGCTAAATTCTATTGGTTTGGTAAAACAGTTGCATCACTAAAGGAGATCGCAATGACGTTACCGAGTGGACACCTGAAAAGTAAGTTGATCAAGAAATTCACGGCGCTAGGGCCTTACATTCGCGAAGAGCAGTGCCATGACAACCGTTTCTTTTTCGATTGCCTGGCAGTTTGCGTCAATGTTAAGCCCGCGCCGGAGAAGCGTGAATTCTGGGGCTGGTGGATGGAAATGGAAGCACAAGAGTCACGTTTCACCTATAGCTACCAGTTTGGTCTGTTCAATAAAGAAGGGTCTTGGCAGGCGGTCGACATTGACGACCCGGAAGTGAGCGACAGACTGGAAAAAACGCTGCGCGAGTTTCACGAGCGCGCGGCAGCGCTGCTGACCACCTTTAATCTGAAGCTGGAACCGGCCGACGATTTCAGCGAGCCGGTTCGTCTGCGGGCGTAGGCTATACTCTGGTATCCGCTTCTTGTCCCGGGAAGCGGATGACTCCTCCGAACGTTACGTTGCTGTTACGGTTTACGTACCGTCATTCTTGCATTTCGCGATGAGATGACAACACCCTGAATGGCTGGCCGACCACTACCTGACCGGCGGCCAGATCTTTCGTCACCACGGTCCCCGCGCCAATTTTGACATTATCACCCAATGTTACCGGACCGATGACCACCACGTGGGCGCCGAATTCGACGTTATTGCCAATCACTGGGCTTGGTCCCTCGCGGCCTTCGCTATCCGTCAGGCTGCCAATGGTGGCTCCCTGACGCAGGATACAGTTTTCACCGATTACGGTACCTCGGTTGAGGACGATGCAGTGCGGGTGATACAGCTTCAGCCCATAGCCAATCCGCGTTTGCCAGGGTAGCTCGACGCAAAACAGGCATTCGTTAATCAGTTTATTGAGAATAACGAATGGAATGCCGAGAAGCTTGTAAAACGGATTTCGGCTGCGATACAGCGTCGCGAGGCGATAGAGTAGAATCGCGATTTTCGCCTTCATACTGCCGGTATGTTTGATCTCGCGGCGTACCTGACTGATGGCATTAGACATGAATTCTCCGTTTACTTAATGGAAAAGGTGGTCAGTTGATACCAGCCGTCGGCGGTTTTGCCTTGGTTGGCCAGCAGGAGCCGCGGCTTGCCCTGAGCATCGGTAATGGCGGTCTGCAGCGCGTAATCGCCGGCGGGCAGCGAGGTGGGTAGCGTCAGAGTGACAGTGCTTTGCATATCCCCCGGCAGCCAGCGGCGCACATCATCCTGCGTTTTTAACTGGGTAACCGTAGCGCCGCCAGCGTTGACCACGCGCCACTGTACCAGGTAGAGCAGATAGGCAGGGGCGACGCCATCATTACGCCAGGTGACATTGATCGTTAATGGATTACCTGCCTTAACCGGCGTCGCAAAGGCGAGCTTGTTGACCCGGAAACGGTAGCCGATTCGCAGCAAGGCTTTATCGACAATGTCGCGATATTCCGCCGGAATGGGTCGTGATTTCAGGTTCAAAGTGCTGGCGTGCTGCTGCAGCGCCCAGTCGAAGGTGGCCTGGACCTCTTCGCGAGTGTAGTGCTGCACGCTCTGCCATTCGCTCATGTAACCGCAGATCTCAAGGCTGACCGGCGCGCGTTTCCAGCTATCGACAAACCCCGGTGACTCAGCCTGGGCGGCGGCAAGGCGCTGTGGATAATCATCGCGCATATGGCTCCAGTCGCTGGAGAAGTTATGCCAGTCGCCCCAGCAGTCCGCCCGCCAGCCGGCGCCACGGCGGCTGGCCCATGCCAGCGAATCACCACCGCTAATCAGCATGATTTTCGGCGTTTTCGGGAAGCTATCGAAATGCATATCAACATAGCGATTGAGCTGATCCGGCGTGTATTTCTCCATTAACGGCGGAATATCGCTAAAGTTGGAATTGTGCCATTCGCCCCAGGATCCGACGATACCGATATCGATGAAGGCCAGCTCAGGATTGCCGTCGTAACGCTGACCAAGGGCTTTCAGCAGCCTCTGCGCATAGGTGATAAAAGTTGGAGCGCTGAGATCCGGAACGAAGGTTTTGCCGTCGGCTACCCACTGGCCTTTGATCCCTTTGGCGATCAGCCAGTCGGGAATTTTCGATCCCGTTTGCGGATCGTCGAGCACCATCACCCTCAAACCAACGTTCATTGCTGGCTGATGGTTGGCGGCGACGCTAAAGGCGTTATCGATCAGATCGAAATTGTAGACCCCTTCCTGTGGCTCAAGCTCGCTCCAGTAGAAGCGATCGTACTCAAAACCGGTATCGGGGTACTCGGCTCGGGTCGGTTTTTCACCATAGCCATTATGAAAGCTGGCGACGCCGATGCCCGGATTGATCAACAGGCCATCGAAGGGGGGCGGCGTGATGACCATGGGTTGCGCACTCACGGACACTGTCGAAAAAGCGCTGATCAGTAGCAGAGCGCGAACCCAGGGAGCTCTACGCAGAGATGATATCGCCATACTCATTTCACTTTGTCATGTGGTCATGAAGACTAACAAACCACGTCCAGATACCGACGTGGAAATTCTTAAACACATCAATGCCTAATGCTGATTTCAGCATATAGAGCGCCAGCAGGATCGACAGCAGGCCAAACACCACGCCAAGCGTAATCAGCAGGGTCGCGAAGATGCGCCCGAACAGGGTGCTCTCGCGCGAGACTTTGCGCAGATCCCGACCAAAAAGAAACACCACGAAATAGCGGCGATGCAGGAACGGAAAGCTATGGCGAAAATCGATTCGATGGCGCGACGCCAGATTGGCGCGAACCAGCGCCTGTTCGATTCCGCGTTTTTGCTCCGCGGTTAATGAGGTTTCCACCTCCTCGTCAAGCGCAGCATAGAAGCGCTCAACCACCAGTTCAGATGTAGATTTCGGCACGAGTACCCTGCTTACGTTAAGCGCTGATAGACTTGCGCGGTTTGTGCCGCAATTTCCGGCCAGCGGTACTTCGGCATAAACTGGCTGTAGTCCGCTTTTTGTCCCGCCACCCAGTGTTGCAGTTTTTGCGTCAATGCCGGAACGCTGCCGACGGGGAAGTAGTCCGCTGGCGGCAGGCCTATTTCAAGGTTGGCCGGAATGTCGCTCACCACCACTGGCAGCGACCACGACATGGCCTCCAGCAATGCGATTGGCAATCCTTCATGATAAGAGGGCAGCACGAATAGCCCGGCCTGCGAGAACAGCGTATGCAGCGGCGCGCCGCTGATAAAGCCGGTGAGGATGACGTTTGGCGTCGCAGCAGCCTGCTTTTTCAGGCGTTCGCTATATTCATCGGCGTGGTCGGCATCGCCAATCAGTACCAGCGGTACCGAACACCCGGCGGCGGCATAGGCGGCAACGAGATCGTGCAGCCCTTTCTCTTCGACAAAACGGGCGACGGCAACAATATACTGGCCCGGTTTTAGTCCGTACTTATCGAGGATCGCCGCCTGCCGCTTAGCAGGCGGCAGTTCGACCTGGCGCACGCCGTTGTAGATAACATGGGCGTTATGTCGGCCGTGCTTGTGCTTAATCAGATTATTGATAACTTCGGAAATAACGATCACTTCATTGGCGTATTTCACCGCCCATTTTTCGCCAAGGCGCAGCATCTCTTTGGCCATCCGGCCCCATTTCTGTCGATCGTAATCTGGACCATGATGGGTAAAAACGACGCGTTTTCCCAGCAAGCGAAGCAACGGCACCACCAGACCGGGGCCGACGGCGTGAACGTGCACCACGTTCGAACCATCAAATAAAGTACTGAACGCCGCCAGCATAGAATGGATAATGGCCTCGAATTTACGGCTTTTCGGCGCCCACAGGCTTTTGAGTTTGACGCCCTGATATTCGCTGCGGCGGTAATTCACATACGGCGAGCGGGCAATCACGCAGATGTCCGTGCTGCCCTGGCGATAGATTTCCGGGTATAAGTTCTGGCAATGGGTTTCGACGCCCCCCTGTACATCAGGGATTCCGCGAGTGCCTAACACCGTTACTTTGATAGTCATTTTGTCTCCCCGACAAGTTGCTGATAAAGCGCCTGCAGCACCTGCATGTGGCGGGCGAGATCATATTTTTCTTCCAGCCGCTGGCGGGCGTTAATTCCCATTCTGCGAGCCAGCTTAGGGTCTGCAGCCAGTTTGTCCATTAGTTGTGCCAGCGCGTCGCTATTGCCGGGTTCAACCAGATAGCCGTCGACGCCATCACGAATCTGTTCCGGAATGCCGCCAATATTGCCGCCGATCACCGGGCGACCAAAAGCCATGGCTTCGAGCACCGACATAGAGCAGTTTTCATAATATTCGGAGGGGACGACCACCGCGCGGGCCCCACGGATGAGGTTATTCAGCTCCTCACCGTGTTTCATGTAGCCGAGGAATTGTGGCCCACTGAAACGCGTGCGCAGATCTTTGCCCAATGGGCCGTCGCCGACAATCTTCAGCGGCATCATCTCCTGCATTTTCTGCTGTGCCTGCGCCAGCGTCGGCACGCCTTTTTCCCGACTCAGGCGACCAATATAGAGAAAATAGTCGCCCGCGGTTTCGCCGGGTACGGTGCTGTCGGCATCAATACCGTTGACGATTACCTCAATGCGGGCATTGGGCAGCTTACGCAACAGTGTCTGGCGCATAAACTCGCTCGGGGCAATGATGCAGTCGAGCATGGCGTAATTTTTGGCGAACTTCTGCCAGTAGGCCTCCAGCGACAACAGCAGGCTTTTGAAGGTGTTGCCCTGCTGACAGCGGTGACGAAAAGCGTTGATCACCGACCCGGTAAGGCACTCTTCACAGACATGACCATCGCGCAGCATGGTGTACGAAGGACAGACGATTTTGTAATCGTGGGCGGTGAGTACCGTTTTGCAGCCAAAACGTTTCGCCACGCCGATAACGGCAGGCGTAAGCTGGTGATAGATATTATGAAAATGCACAATGTCCGGTCGCTCTCGCAGCAATAGGGTGTTGAGCTTTGCGCAGGCCTCGGCATTATAAATAAAGTCTACTCCGGCTTTGATTTTGCTCATCAGGCCGTGACTGTCGTGATAATCGACGTTATGGACGAAAAATTCCTCCCACGGCGACGGTTTATTTTCTGCGTGCTGCATACTGAAGTCGACCACCTGGTAGCCGGCTTGCAGCATCGCGTCGCGCTCCTGAAAATAAACGGTTTCCGCGCCGCCTTTGATAAAGAAGAATTTGTTAACGAAGAGAATTTTCATTTTCAGTATCAATATGCTGTGGATTCGAGACGGTCACCGCCGGGCGTTTCATCGGATCGCGCACTGAATTCATCACCCCGCGCAGCAGCCCCGCAGAAAATAGCGATAAGTTAATGGCGCTCTGCACGCCATCGCGCAGCGATTTATTTTTAATGGCCTTCAGGCCGATAAACGCCAGCAGCGGCAGCAAAGCAATGGCGATGACTTTGCCGTTAAAGGTGAGCAGGCAGACCAGTAAAACCAGAAGATAGAGAGTGAAGATCAGTTCATTACGCACAATCCGCAGCGCTGCCGGGAAATGGGCTTTCCCCCAGCAGTTACGCAGCAATTCGCCCGGAGCCCACAGGAAACCGTTCTTCCAGCGGTAGGCCAGCATTTTGAAGGTCGGCATGGTGTAAGAGGCGTGGCTGAAGTAGGGCGCCGCCAGGCGATGCAGCTTGTAACCCGCCGCCTGCAAACGAATTCCCAGCTCCGCTTCTTCGTAGCCGTGCAGGTTGAGATTGGTCAGGTAGCCGATTTTCTCGATCGCTTCTCGGCGATACAGGCCGCCGCCACCCAGATGGTCGGTATCGCCTTGCGGATAGATCAGATGCAGGCGCTGCTTGCGCGATTTGAACTCGTAGTTAGAGGCATCATCCATCTCGACGCTGCCGGCGACGCCTGCGTACTCGGGATGTGTCTCCAGAAATCCGACCGCGGTATCCAGAAAGCCCGGTTCCAGCTCCATATCGCCATCCAGCAGCAGCAGATAATCGCCTTCACTATACAGCCAGCCCAGTTGGTGGCCGATACCGCAGCAGCGGTCGGCGGCGTTATCCAGGCATACCACCATCGCGCCTTTCGCGATAGCCAGTTCGCGGGTGTTATCCGTTGATAAACTGTCGGCGACGATAATTTGATGCGGATACGGTTGCAGCTGTTTGCGCACGCTATCGATCGTTTTCTCGATGCCCTGCGCTTCGTTCAGAGTCTTGATGCTGACGGTAATGGATGGCGTTTTATTCATAGTGGGTACCGGAGTTAAGACGGACAGCGCGGTGGATGACAATCAGCGCCCCAAGGGATAACCATAATAAAAACTGTAGCATGGGAATGATCATCAGGATCTGGCTGTACGGCAGGCTGAGAAGGCAGCCAATGACGAAGACATAGAATGCCGGGGCTGAGCTAAGCAGCTGGAGATCCTCAAGCTTAAGATCGTGGCGCGAAAAGGTCTCTTTAGGCCGCATCGCGACCAGTATTGAGACGATGGTGCCAATGAACAGAATGATGCCGATAATCCCCACTTCCCACAGCAGCATGCTTAGGGCGGTGGAGTCGAGGATCAGGTGATACCAGACGCCGATATAGCCCGGCGAGACGGTGCTGCCGCTGTTGGTGGCGTTAAGGCCGTAACCAAACAGCATGCCGCCCGGGCCGAATAGTTCGTTATGCTGCAGCCAGAAGAAAAGGGTGGTGAACCGTCCCAGCTCGCCGCTTGGCATAATGTAGTTGGTATCGAAAATGTATCCTAGCGAATCGATAAACACCGACAGCGCGCTTTTCGTCGGGTCGCCGCCGAAGGCCGCTGAGTAGTTTGAGGCCAGCACGGTGATAGCGACAAAAATCAACAGCGCCATGCCGGCGGCGATGATCAATAGCGATCGCAGGCTGACTTTACTCACGCCGCTGACGTAGCCGGGCAGGATCCACAGCAGGGCCAGCAGGAACGGTGATAACAGGATAACGAATTTCACTTCGCCGACCACGCAAAGGAAGAACCCGAGTGCGATGTGAATCACCAGCGATTTTAATGAACAGATGCCGTGCTTAAATTCCGACACTTTCAGCAGCATGATTAACAGGCAGAACATGCCCATCGCTGCGGTGTTGCCACCGCCCATAGGGTCACCGCCAAAAGTGCCGACCACCGAGTCCCACTTCTCATCTTCGCCGCGAAACGCCACTCGTTTAGGCACGACGAAAATCACCTGATAAATAGCGACCGGGATCTGCACGTAGTAAATCCAGTAGAAAAGACGGGTCAAACGGTACAGCTGTGATTCGCTAAACATGCCCAGCAGCATGCAGAACATTAACAGCGATAGCGCCAGCTCGTTTTTAAAGCCGACGATGGCAGTCACGATCCCTGACTGCAGCACCGTTGAAACCAGTCCGAGAAGGATAAAGGTGAGATATAGCGCCAGAATCAGCTTTTCACGTCCTGTGAGGACCAAGGGGTGCTGTCGGCTCTGCATCAGGAGCAGTACCGCCATCACCAGTACCAGAAAAAATGGCAGCCACAGCACAGCCGAGATACCGGTGAAATACTGGACCGTACCGCAGAACACCAGCGTCATCAGGGCATAGGCTTCAAGATAGCGGCCGGTGTTTAGCTGCATATTTTCTGCTCCTGTAAAGAAAGCGTTTTCGCCCGCTGATTCATTTTTAGCAAAATGAATAAGTACCGCGCGAAGGTCAGGAACGAGAACGTCAACAGGGCGATTTCATAAGTGACGCCAAAGTACGGCAAGGCGATAAAGGCGATGACGATAATGAGTAACTGCTCAATCTGAATGCGCAGGAAATAGCGGCGGGAACCAAAGATCAGTTCGATCACCGTGAGCGGGCTGACCGCCAGCGCCGCGAACAGATAAGGTAGCATGTAGCGCGAGGTGGGAATCGAATTCAGCCACTCCTCACTAAAGCCAAGGCGCATTACCAGCGGATAGAAAATCCAGATGCCAAGGATGCATACCGCGGCGGCGCCCAGCAGCAGCAGGCGAACCTTTTTATATTCCGGATAGTTAAAGGTGTGGTTGCGGAAATCCATCGACCATTTAGAGAAGATGGAGTTACGCACGGCGTTGCCGATAATCATCACCGGCGACAGGCAGAAACGGCTGACCACCGAAAAGTATCCGGCGACCAGCGGCGAGAACCAGACGTTAATCAGCATTGTCGGCAGATTATTACTGGCCATCGCCAGCACCTCGGCGCTGCCGACGCGGCTGATATGCTGCCAGTGCTCGCGTAAAAAACGCAGATTCACTGCAGGTGAAAAGTGGTGCAACGTTAAGCTGCGAAAGTTGAACAGGCGAACCAGGCAGGCGACCAGCAGCAGCAGGATCCCGACCATCCACGCCAGATAAAACAGCGTAGGGTTCGGCATCACCAGCAGCGCGATGGCGACCACCAGCGACACCGCAATGCGCTGGAAGGTGAGGAAAGGATAGTTGCCGCCGCGCAGGGAAAGGTTTTCCGCCACCAGAACCAGCGCATAGCCAAAGGTGAGCAAATAGAGAAAGGCGATATTGAGGTCAAAAATGAGCCCGGTAATCACCGCCCACGGGATCGCCATCAGCAAGCTTTGCAGCAGGCAAAATACCACGTTTTGCTCCAGTTCATGATCCTCCTGGCGAGGAATCAATAGCTGCGAAGCAAAGGTACAGACCTGTGCGCCGATCAGCACATTGCTATAGATCATCGCGTAATGACCGACTTCCGCCATTCCATAACGATGCGAGATAAGCCAGACCGAAAAGGCGCCAATCAGCTGCGAAAGCACTGATGAGCTGGCGATGGATGAAATACTCTTAATCAGATTCATAGGCGCTATTTCGGGGAAATGAGTTCGCGCATCTGGCGATCGAGCAGACGCTTTCCTTCCTGCGTTTCCAGCTGCTCTTCCTGAACCTGGTTGAGTACGCTCGCCACCAGGAGCTCGCCTGTACCTTGCAGACGATGCTCCGCTTCGCGGATGCGTGCCGCCTGCTCGCCGGCTTTCACTACCAGCAGACAGATATCGCTCTGCGCCGCCAGCAGCAAGCTATCCTGTGCCTGGCTGAGTGCCGGGGTGTCGATGATCAGCGTATCGTAACTCTGATGCAGATTGGCCAGTAGATCAGGCAAGCGCTGGGCGGTCAGCAGCAGCAGCGATGATTCCTGAAGATCGCCGCGCGGCATAAAATCCAGTTGCTCATCGAGCTTGACGATTGCCTGTTCTGGCGTACAACAATTATTGAGCAGCTGGCTGAAGCCTTTTTTGTGCTGCGGATACTTCGCGGACAGGCCCTGAGCAGTTTGATAGTCGAGATCAATCAGCAGCGTTTTACGCGATTTACTGGCAGACCAGGCGAGAAGTTCTGAGATTAGCGAACTGCCGGACTGAGATTGCACCGAGGTCACCAGAATGGTAGCGGGTTTGTCGCGCTGATTAAGCAATGCCAGCCGCAGGCTGTGGATCATGTCGGCATAAAGGACGTTATGGGAAACCTGCTTCACACTCTCCAGTTGCGTCAGACGCGGGAATTCTCCACTGGCTTTGAGCCCAGTTTTCGCTTTCAGCTCGCTGAGGCTGTTGACTGATTTATCCAGGGCGGTACTGACGATCAGGTACATGATATACAGCGCGAGGGCCATCATGGTGATCATCACGATCAGCAAACCACGCTGTGGTTTTGAGGGGCGGTCCGGCGGCACCGCGGCGTCATAAATGACCTCATCCGGCACTGAAAAACTCTCTGATAATTTCTGTTCGTTGGCGCGCTGATACAGGGATTTATACAACTCTTCAGTTTTATTCAGCGCGGTGGTCATAGTGTTATACTGGTCGCGCTTAGCACCAAGTGCCTGAAAGTTCGCCTTCTGGTCGTTAAGCATTTTCTGGTAATGCTGCTCATCGTCGAGAGCGATTTGATACTGCTGGCGCAGGCCGTTAAAAAGCTCCCCCAGTACCTGGCCTAGCTGTACGTTGACCGCCTGCAACTGGGCTTGAGCCTGCAAATATTTTGGATGTTGCGGCCCATAATGCTTAGCCGCTTCAGAAAGATTACGCCGGGTCTGAATAAGCGCAATCCGTAAGTCCTGTATTTGTGGGTGCCCGGATATTTCCGGCAGTGAGATAATCTGCTCTACTGGTTTACCCTGCTCGCGACGAACTTTATCCCACACCGTCTGAGCCTTCAGGCGACGCTGGGTGGCGTCGGCAAGATGGTTAATGACGATTCCCATGCGCTCGGTCTCATAGCCATCCATGCTGCGGAACGTCAGCAATCCATTCTGCTTAAGGAAGTTGTCGATGTCCGCCTTTTGCTGATCCATTTTGTGCTTAAGGTCGTCCATCATTTTTTCGTTCCAGCCCTGGGCCTGAAGCAAGGTGTTTTGCTTCTGTTGTAGGCTGTAATCGATAAAGGCCTGGGCAACGCCGTTAGCGATATCGGCAGCCTTTTGCGGCGATTTTGCTTCCATCGACACGGATACCAGTTGGGTAGTACGTACCCCCGATATTGTCAGGCCTCTTTCCAGCGCCTGAATGGCATTATGGATGCGTGTGGCTTCGTCGAGCTTATCACCGCCGTTAAATTCCGCGTCCTGATACAGCTTTAATTTGCGCACGGCGGCATCAAGTACTACTCGTGAACCCATGAGCGCGTACTTGGTTTCATAGTAATCGCTGCGCGTGGAGTCGTAGTTTTCAAGCCGCGGAAGGGGAGAAATGTCTTGTGATTGCGCTTTAAACAGCACGGTAGCAGTCGCTGTATAGCTTGAGGACATAAAGCGCGTCAGGATAAATGATGCCACCGCGGCAACAATAACCACTACCAGGCACCAGATCAGCTTGTGCTTAATTTTGTTGAAATAGGGCGCAAAGTCGATAAAGCCCTCTTTCTTTTTTGCATTTTCGACCAATGAAATTGCCATATCAGAAGAAACTCATGCCAATAATGATAGTGTCTCCAGCCTGAACGGAGGAGTCGGCGGCGACGTTTTCCAACAGCTTACCGCCGCGGGCCTGTCGAATACGAATATCATGACGGTCGGCGCGATCGGTGAAACCACCCGCCAGGGCGATGGCCTTTTCCGCCGTTAATCCCGGCTCCCAGGCGTAGCCGTCGGGTTTTTTCACTTCCCCCAGTAAATAAATCTTGCGGTATTCAGCGATGCTCACGGTGACCATCGGCGCCTGCAGATAATTGCCGCGCAGCTTATCGGCGATTTCATTGCTCACCTGTTCAGGCGTTTTGCCTTTTAACAGCAGCGATCCGATATAGGGGTAATCAATGCTGCCGCTGTTGTCTATTTTTACCCGCATGGTCAGATCCTGCTCCCCGGAAACGGCAATATTGATTTCATCGCCCTGGTCGAGAAGATAGACAGCGTCCGGTGGCGTTTTGATCGTCTGCGGCGGCGTGGAGCAGCCAGCCAGCAGTAGTGCAAGCAGCGGAAGCATCGCCAGTTTTTTATTGAAAAGGATCATATCTGTACCTGCGTCATAAAAATAATGGCCGAATCGTCGTAGCCCAGGGTGCGGTCAACCGCATGCGAGTAGTCAGGGCCAATATAAAAAGTGTCCGTATCTTTATTTGAATGCATGGTGTTCCACTGCAGCTTCAGCTTAAAGTTAATCGAGGGACGGAAATCGTAGTTAAAAGTCAGCGACAGAAGATTGCTCTGGTCTTTGCGTTTATTGCTCTGATGCTTATAGTCTTCAGTGATATATGAATAATCGACCAGGGTTGAGAATCGATCCACCAGCCAGTGATGTTCATAGCCAACGCCAAAATTAGATACCAGAATGTAGCCCCCGGAGTCGGTCGGATCCTTAATGCGCTGCGAGCTGTGTAAGTTAAACTTCATCTGCTCCAGCGGTTTCCAGTCGGCGGTGATATCCCAGTTCAGGCCGTTGAAACCCTGGGAGTCTGGGTTATGGATAAAGTCTTTGTACAGCCAGGCAACGTTACCATTGATCTCGGTTTTTCCCGACAGGCGGTTTTTCATGCCAAACAGTAGATAATATTCATTGCTGTCTTTTAGCGGGTTGAGCTCGTAACGGCGCTGGTTTGTGATAAAGCTGTAGCGGTAGCGCAGCGTTTTCGCTTTCTGATCGAACAGCTCTGCCACCAGGCTGTTTTCATTCCATTCCTGGTCGTGCATGTAGTAATCAAAGTCATCGCTGGCCGCTTTAATACTATCAAGGTCGCGAAAGCGCAACTGCTTACGCAGTAACGCGACCTCCACTTTACCGCGTCCCTCCGGGGCGCCATAGCTGTAGCGTAGCTCGCTGTTGAAAAAACGGGTGCCGATAGGTTTTTTGATACCAAACTCTTTAAACTGCTCGGGCAAAAAGCCTTCGGTCGTATCCTGACCGCGTTCTTCGTGGCCTAACGTCTCATCAAGATCCAGCGAGAGGCCATGCATTTTGCCGAAGCGCCATTTGCCATTGAACATAAAAAAATGGTTATTACGATTATCCGCGCTATCGTTGGCATAGTTGCGGTAATCGCCGGAGTACATCAGCAGATAGCGGTCTTCATAGCGTTCACCAATGGCTTTAACGATCGGCTTTATGTTCTGGTAGCTGGATCCTATTCTATTCTGGCCATAGCGCTGCCAGGTCACGTTGTCGTTGTAACCGATGTCATAGCCTAGCTGGCTCTCGAAATCGATACCAGCAATACCGGTATGCGCTTTCCCCTGCAGGTCGGCATGGACCCAGGGTATATAAAGCAACACCGTTAGAGCCACCCCTTTAGAACGCATTTTTGCCCACAAAGCCACGGAAGAAAGTCAGAAAGATGATTTTTAAATCCAGTAACAGTGACCACGACTGAATATATTGCAGATCAAACTGGATACGTTTTTCCATTTTATCGAGTGTATCTGTTTCGCCGCGAAAACCATTAATTTGCGCCAGCCCGGTAATGCCAGGCTTAACTTTATGGCGAATCATGTAGTTCTCGACGAGTACGCGATACTGCTCGTTATGTGCGACGGCATGTGGACGCGGGCCGACAATAGACATTCGTCCTTGCAGGACATTAATAAACTGGGGCAGTTCATCAAGTGAGGTTTTCCGCAAAAAAGCGCCGAATTTGGTGATTCGTGGATCGTTACGCGTGGCTTGCGTGACCACCGCGCTGTTCTCCATCACCCGCATGGTTCGAAATTTCCACACCTGGATCTGTTTACCGTTGAGACCGTAGCGGTTTTGTTTAAACAACACTGGTCCTGGCGAAGTGAGCTTAATACCTATCGCCACAAACAGCATCACCGGAAGGCTAAGCAAGGTAAAAAAGAGACCAAGAATAATATCTTCAATACGCTTGAGTACCGCGCCTTCACCTTCAAACGGTGAGGTGAAAATACTGATAGTTTGAATGTTGCCAAACATGCGTAACTGGGAAATGTGTGCACTGTACGAGAAAAGATCCGGCACCAGAAAAACATCCACTGTGGTATCGGAAAATTCGTTCAAAAACTGGCGAATACGCTGTTGGGCCACCATTGGCAGCGCAATGTAAACTTCATCTACCTCACCTTTTTTTGCCAGCGCCAGCAGATCTCGTGAGTTACCCGCCTTATCAATATTGATAAGGCGGCTGTCGCGTTGCACCGCCCGGTCCTCATAGAAACGAATGTCGATACCTTCAGCTGAGAATTCTTTATGCAATTCCTGCAGGATAGCCAGCCCTGCTGGCGTTATGCCCAGAATGGCGACCCTGCGTTTGCTCTTAAAGAAATAGCGACTGGTCACAACACGGATGAAAAACATGCTGATGAAAACAGCAACCGAGCACAGTGCAATGGTTTTGGCTAATACCAGGTGGTGAATCGACAGGGGGCGACTGGCAAGTTGTTCAGCGATAACGATCAATAGGAAAGATAGCAAGCCTCCCAGACACGCGCTTATAAACAGCTTCACGAGAATGGACAAGTATCTACCTTTCATTTGTCCAGAATAGAGCTGAAAATACTCGTTGGTACGTATAAATATTAATGAATAAATAATCCCAAGTAATATAGAAGAAGGGGTAGGAACAAGGTTAAGAACGATAAGATAGACGTAGATAAAGATGTTAACGGAGAAAAAATCCAGCAATTTCATTATGTTGCTATAGCGTGTGCTATAAATTTTAATTTTGCTATCTGTCATTTTTCGCTCATTTTATCGCCAATTAAATAACGTTTTCTTAATATTTAGTTGAGATATAGAAAAATTATTTATTGACATGATTTTGAATAAACCTCCTGTAACTATAGATGAAATGTTATAGGTTGTCGACGTGATAGTTAAAAATATATAGATTTATCAATGAATAAAATAACCATGGATATTGCACTGTTTTGCACTATTTATGGGGCATATTCCAATGTTTATGCAATCCAGGAACGTCGGTTGAGAAAGTGAAACCTTCCTGGCTGCGGCCAGAGTAGCAATCTCCACCGCCTGACTCACACTACCTGCAGCTGCAGCTTGTCGGCCATCGCCTGCTGAATAATCGGGATCGGAGTCAGTAAGTGCTCGCGCATCAGCGCGCTGGCCTGTTCAGCGTCGCGCGCCAGAATAGCGTCCACCAGAGTCTGATGCTGGACATGCTTATCTTCCAGCATCTCCACCGACAGCACAGTGGTGCGCAGCCAGATGAAGCGGTAGCGGGCCGCCAGGTCGAACAGCCGTTCGCGCATCTGCAGCAGATACTGCGAACCGCAGCCGGCGACGATGGCGGTGTGAAATGCCTGATGGCGCTGGTCCCATTCATCGAGTAAGTGCTCACTCGCTTCGCACGACTCCAGCTTGTTGAGCAGATGGGCGCGAGCCAGCAGCTCGGCTTCCCACTCATCGCCGCCGCGCTCAATGGCGAGGCGCACCAGCATGGCTTCCATGTTGGCGCGCGCGTCGAAGATATCGAGAAGCTCCTGTTCCGACATGGGCGCTACCCGATAGCCTTTCTGATTGACCACCGTCACCAGCCGCTCGGCCACCAGCTGCGAAAGCGCCTCGCGCAGCGGACCGACCCCCAGGGCATAGCGCGAGGTCAACAGGCTCATCCGCAGCTTCTCATCGGGTTGGTAGACCCCGCGGATGATGTCGTTTTTTAACCAACGGTACCCGTCAATGGCCGTCGCCTGGGAAATGGCGGTCATGTTCTTACTCCTGAATACTCTTCCCGGCGGGCGCCGGGAAGAGGGTTAACGCGTATTTTGCAGCGGCAGTTTTTGCCACAATACCAGCTTTTTCCAGCGCGACATAATCGGTACCGTACAAATAATTCCCAATGCTAACAGGCCGGTAGAGATCACCTCCAGCTGCTGCGCCGGACGGAACAGCATCACCACCAACACGAAGGTGATAAAGGCGATCACCAGCCAGGTCAGATACGGATAGAGCCACATTCTGAGACGGATCTCGCCGCCTTGCGCCTGAAGGATTTTGCGCATCCGCAGTTGCGAAACGGCGATCACCAGATAGACCAGCAGGGCGATGGCGCCGGAGCTGTCGATGAGGAATTTAAACACCTTGGCAGGCGCGTAGTAGTTTACCACCACGGTGAGGAATGCCGCGCCGGTGGAGAGCAGCACCGCCACGTACGGCGTTTTGCTGCGGTTGGTCCGCCCCATGATGGCCGGCGCATCGCCGCGACGGCTCAGGGAGTAGAGCATCCGCGAAGCGGTATACAGCGCCGAGTTCAGACAGCTGGTGACCGACAGGAGGATCACGCCGTCCATAATCAGCTTGGCATAGGGAATATGCAGCAGCTCGAGCACCGAGCGGTAGGAGCCGATGCTCTTCAGCCCCGGCATATTCCATGGGATGAGAGCGACGACGATAAAGATCGAGCACAGATAAAAAATAGAGATACGCCAGATCACCGAGTTGGTGGCGCGCACGATATGTTTATCCGGGGTATCCGATTCGGCGGCGGCAATAGTGACAATCTCTGCGCCCATAAACGAGAACATGGTGATCAGCATCGCGCTGAGCACCGCGCCGAAGCCGTTGGGCATAAAGCCGCCGTGATCCCATAGACGCGAAATGCCGCTCACCTCGGCATAGGGATAAAAACCGGTAATGGCGACCGCGCCCAGTACGATAAACGCCAGAATAGCGACCACTTTGCACAGCGCCAGCCAGAACTCGAATTCGCCGTAGTTTTTGACGCTCAGCAGGTTACTGCCGGTGAGGGCGAGGGTGATGACCAGGGAGAACAACCACACCGGGACGCCCGGCACCCATGAATGCAAAATAATCGCCGCGATATTGGCTTCCAGCGGAATAACCAGGACCCAAAACCACCAGTACAGCCAGCCGATGGTATACCCCGCCCAGCGGCCGATGGCTTTATCTGCGTAGGTGGAAAAGGAGCCGGTATCCGGCGTGGCGACCGCCATTTCGGCCAGCATACGCATAATCATCACCACCAGCAGCCCGGCAAACAGATAGGCCAGCAGCACCGCCGGGCCCGCCTCGGCAATGGCGACGCTGGATCCGACAAATAAACTCGCGCCGATCACCCCGGCGATAGATAACATTGTGACGTGGCGCGACTTCAGTCCCGCCCCTAAATCCTGTGATTGCGACAGTTGCCCCATCATTTACCCTCTCGAAGTGTGTCACCTGGGAGAGCGCCCCGACATTCCCGCGCCGGGGCACGCGTATAATTATTGTTTTGCAGGTCTCGTCTTCATTCCCTTACTAACGTACTTCGTGTCCGCATATCTGTTGTTTTATGCCTGTTTCGCCTCGGTAAAGCAGTCGGCGATGATCTTCAGCCCCTGCTCGATCTGCGCCTCTTCGATGGTCAGTGGCACCAGGATGCGCAGTACGTTGTAGTATGGCCCGCAGGAGAGCAGGATCAGGCCTTTGTCGCGCGCGCGGGCGACGATATCCGCCGTGAGTCTTGCATTCGGTCTGCTGTGGTCGCCTTCTTCAAACAGCTCGATGGCGATCATCGCTCCCAGACCGCGGACATCGCCGATCTCCGGATGATTTTCAGCGATCGCCAGCAGGCCCTGGCGCAGGGTATCGCCGAGCTGGTTGGCTTTTTCCAGCAGGTTTTCCTGCTCGAAAATCTGCAATACCGCCAGGGCGGCGGCGCAGGCGATGGGGTTGCCAGCGTAGGTGCCGCCCAGTCCGCCGGGGGCGATGGCGTCCATCACTTCCGCGCGGCCGGTGACGCCCGCCAGCGGGAAACCGCCGGCGATGGATTTGGCGAAGGTGGTGATATCCGCCGCGACGCCCATCTGCTCCATGGCGAACAGGGTACCGGTGCGGCCCGCGCCGCTCTGAACCTCATCGGCGATGAGCATAATGCCGTGCTCGTCGCACAGGGCGCGCAGGCGCTGCATAAAGGCCGGGGAGGCGGCATAGAATCCGCCTTCACCCTGCACCGGCTCGATAATGATGGCGGCGATATCTTCCGGCGCGGCATCGTTTTTGAAGATGCGATGGATGCTGGCGATCGCCTCGTCATCGCTGACGCCGTGCAGCGCGCACGGGTATAGGGCGCGATAGACGTGGCCCGGCATTAAGCCCATACCGGCGGAGTAAGGATTCACTTTACCGGTCAGCGACAGGGTGTAGTGGGTACGGCCGTGATAGGCGCCGGTGAAGGCGATAGCGCCGCTGCGCCCGGTTGCCGCGCGGGCGATCTTCACCGCGTTCTCCACCGCTTCCGACCCGGTGGTGACCAGCAGGGTTTTCTTGGCGAAATCACCTGGCACCTTCTGGTTCATCTTTTCGCACAGCGCCAGGTAGGGCTCGTAGGCCAGCACCTGGAAGCAGGTATGGGACAGCTTTTTCAGCTGGTCCTCCACGGCGGCGACAATCTGCGGATGCAGGTGGCCGGTATTGAGCACCGCGATACCGCCGGCAAAATCGAGATATTCCCGCCCTTCGACGTCCCACACCCGGCAGTTCTCCGCGCGCTCGGCGAAGATAGGATGGATCTGGCCGACGCCGCGCGGGACCGCGTCGCTGCGACGCGCCATTAATGCTTTATTGCTGTTCATCCGACACTCCTGTTAAAGGCCAATACACATGTATTTGATTTCTAAGTAGTCTTCGATACCGTACTTCGACCCTTCGCGGCCGAGGCCGGAGGCCTTAACGCCGCCGAACGGGGCGACTTCGGTGGAGATAATGCCGGTATTGATGCCGATGATGCCGTACTCCAGCGCTTCGCCGACGCGGAAAACGCGGCTCAGATCGCGGGCGTAGAAATAGGCGGCGAGGCCGAACTCGGTATCGTTGGCCTGGGCAATGACGTCGGCTTCATCTTTAAAGCGGAACAGCGGGGCCAGCGGGCCGAAGGTCTCCTCTTTCGCCACTTTGGCGCTGTCGGGAACGTTGACCAGGATGGTCGGCTGGAAGAAGTTGCCGCCTAGGGCGTGCGGTTTGCCGCCGGTGACCACCTTCGCGCCTTTGGCGATGGCGTCGGCAATGTGTTCTTCAACTTTGGCGACGGCTTTCTCGTCGATCAGCGGGCCGGTGGTGACCCCGTCCTGCAGGCCGTCGCCAATGCGCAGTTTTTCCACCGCCTGCTGCAGCTTCTCGGCGAAACGTTCATATACCCCGTCCTGGACGTACAGGCGGTTGGCGCAAACGCAGGTCTGCCCGGCGTTGCGGAACTTCGACGCCAGCGCCCCCTCGACGGCTTTGTCGAGGTCGGCATCGTCGAAGACGATAAACGGCGCGTTGCCGCCCAGCTCCAGGGAGACTTTTTTGATGTCTTTCGCGCACTGCTCCATCAGCTGGCGGCCAATCTCGGTCGAGCCGGTAAAGGAGAGCTTGCGCACCAGCGGGTTACTGGTCAGTTCGCCGCCGACCGCGCCGGCTGAGCCGGTGACGACGTTGAACACCCCGGCGGGGATCCCGGCGCGATTGGCCAGTTCGGCCAGCGCCAGCGCGGAAAACGGCGTCTGGCTGGCCGGTTTCAGGACCATGGTGCAGCCCGCAGCCAGCGCCGGGCCCGCTTTGCGGGTGATCATCGCCGCCGGGAAGTTCCACGGGGTGATGGCGGCGGTAACGCCGATAGGCTGCTTAATCACCAGCAGGCGCTTGTCGGCCTGGTGGCCAGGAATGGTGTCGCCGTAAATGCGTTTACCTTCTTCAGCGAACCATTCAATAAAGGAGGCGGCGTAGCTGATTTCACCTTTGGCTTCCGCCAGCGGTTTCCCCTGCTCGAGGGTCATCAGACGAGCGAGATCGTCCTGATTCTCCATCATAAGATCGAACCAGCGGCGCAGAATGTTCGCCCGCTCTTTGGCGGTGAGGGCACGCCAGGCGGGAAGGGCGCGGTTAGCGGCCTCGATCGCTTGTCGGGTTTCGTCGGCGCCCATTTTCGGCACGCTGCCGAGCTGCTCGCCGTTGGCCGGGTTGGTCACCGCAATCACGTCGCCGTTGGGCGCATCGCGCCACTGACCATCAATCAGCGCCTGCTGGCGAAACAGAGTCATATCGTTGAGTTGCATAATCGCTTCCTGTCTTCAGGGGGTTAACGGGTAAAAGCGGCGTGTAGTGTCTCCACGCTACGTGCCGCACGCAGCGTGCGTCCGGGATTGCTCTGGCTGGCCAGCAGGGTCTGCACCTTGCTGACGATATGCGCGCCGATCGGGATAGCCGACGTCGCCGCCGGCGACGGCGCGTTACAGGTGTGAATGGAACGCGCGGTGGTGACAAAGAGAAAATCGTCGATCAGTTTGCCCTGCGGCGACACCGCCTGCGCCCGCACGCCGGCCGGCCACGGGCGTAAATCGCTGAGCGTCAGGCTCGGGCAGTATTTCTGCACCAGCCGCAGATAGCCGCTTCTGCACAGCGAATTCTTCATTTCACCCAGTCCGGAGCGCAGGTTGTTTTGCAGCACCCGGCGGATGCCGGGCGAGGTGAGGATCTCCAGGGTATCGGCCAGCGAGATATCACGCTTGCGATAGCCTTCGCGCTTCAGGGCCAGCACGGCGTTGGGGCCGACGGTGACGCTGCCGTCGATCATGCGGGTCAGGTGGACGCCGAGGAACGGCATCGCCGGATCGGGGATCGGATAGATCAGATGGTTGACGATCTGATTGTGCTGCGGGGCAAGCTGGAAATACTCCCCGCGGAACGGGCAGATGATAAACCCGGGATCGACGCCGAGCATTTTCACCAGCCGATCGGCCATCAGCCCGGAGCAGGTAATCAGCGTCGAGGCCTCATACTCACCGCCCTGACGGGTACGGATCACCACGCCGCTGGCGTGTTCTTTCAGGGCGCTGACTTCGGCGTTGTAGACAATGGCGCCGCCTTTCGATTCGAAGTTCTTCGCCATCGCCGCCGCCACGTCGCGGTAGCTGACGATGCCGCTGGAAGGGACGAATATCCCGCCGAGCCCGGTAATGTTCGGTTCGCGCTCGCGCAGCTCCCCGGCGCTCAGCCATTCCCGCTGCAGGCCGTTGGCGGCGGTGCGATCCCACAGGGCGCGCATCCGCTCCATCTCCAGCGGCGAGGTGGCGACCAGCATCTTGCCGCAGACGTCATAGCGGATGCCGTTCTGCTCGCAAAAGGCCTTGGTAGCGCGGTTGCCGGCGAGGCAAAACTGCGCCTTGAGGCTGCCGGGGGTGTAATACACCCCGGCGTGGATCACGCCGCTGTTGTGGCCGGTCTGATGGCAGGCCGGGCCGGACTCTTTTTCCAGCAGCGCAATGCGGGCGTCCGGGTAAATCTCAATTAACTGCATGGCGGTCGACATGCCGATGATGCCGCCGCCGATAATCACGAAATCATACATCCGCTCAATTCCTTCGCCTGAAAACCCTTATTGATGAGTCTGGTAATGATTCGTGGAATACGCAAAGTAGCCGCGCTGGCGCATCAGCTCGCGGCGCAGGTCCGGGTGCGGCGTAAAGCGGTCGCGGCCGTGCAGCCAGAACAGGTTGTTAATCAACAGAAATTTGCCTACCGGCACCGGTATAGAAAGAATGTTTTTGCTGGTCTCCAGCGCGTCGGAGAGGCGGCTCAGCCAGGTGCCTTCTTCGAAATCTTTCGGCTGGACGAACTGGTCGATATAGCGCATCACCGGGCGACCCAGCTGGTCGACGTCGAACACCGGGTGGAAAACATCTTTGCTGACGTTTTTGCTCGGCGGCGCGGCCCAGCGCATCGGGCGGCGGGCGAGCGGGTCGCGGAAGAATTCGTCGAGGTGCTCCCAGTCGTCGAGATGCAGCAGCAGGGAATTGCCGCCCTGCATGTTCTGCTCGTCGATCTTCATCATCAGCACGTAGTCGGTTTGCTCTTCGACGTAGGTACCGTCGTTGTGCAGCTCCATCACCCGGTGCGGCTGGCGCAGGTAGCTGTCGGAATTATCGACGTTTTTCACCACGAAGCGGGCGTAATACTGGCCGCTCATGGCGTCGAAGTTGGAACGGCCAATCAGGTGGGCGACGGCGGTGGCCAGCTTGACCATCTCTTCGGCCTGGCTGACGTTATCGATCCCTTCGCCGTTGATCAGCAGCGCGCCTTCCGCGCGATCGAGCAATGTTTTGATCAGCAGCGGCTGCAGCTGGTTGCCGCACAGATCGTCGAGGATCTTGCCCACCTGGAAGCGTAAGAAAGATTTGTACTCCAGCGCCTGCACCGGCCACTGCTCGACCTGCTGCAGAAACTGGGTGGTGGTGTCCGCGGAAAAGGTGAGCTCCAGCAGGCGCGGCGACTGGGCGGAAGGGGAGACGGTAAAGCCAGGGTATTGCTGGGCTAACGGCGCGGGTGTCGGTTTTACTGCGGTCAGGGCGTTCATCAGGATCGTTCCTCGCTGTAAGGTCAGGGTGATGTTCATTTCGTAGCCATAAATTAAAAATATCTACATTTTTATAAAATGCGTACGAAATGGCCTTTTTGTTTCCATTTTGTGATCTGACAACAATTATTTAACAATGCGGGAGGGGGCTAAGGTGGTGGTGAAAGTTGAGGAGCAGAGCGAGCGGCGGATAGCGCAAAAAATTGGGGGTAGGCTGACGGGAAATCGTAATACCGGTCACAGTTTTTAATCTGCACAATACCCTTACCAGATGAAGGTGTTAATATTCAGCCGGTAAATACCTTTCAATGCTCACCGAGGCTTCGATGCTGGAGAATGTCATTATCAGATAATCAGCTTCCCGACCTGCCCAGGCCGGACTGATTATCGCTGCGCTTAAACCTTACGCACACACCTGCGGGTGTAGGCATGTTTTCGCACATGATAATGAACAGGTTTCAGTATGAATTTATCCCGTCAGGAACAACGGACCTTACACGTACTCGCCAAAGGTGGCCGTATTGCGCACGTCCGCGATACCTCCGGCCGCATTACCGCCGTCGAATGCTACACCCGGGAAGGGCTGTTGCTGAGCGACTGTACCCTCGCGGTCTTCAAAAAGCTCAAAACCAAAAAGCTGATTAAGTCGGTGAATGGCCAGCCGTACCGGATCAACACCACCGGTTTGAATAACGTTCGCGCACAGGCGGACAACCGCTGATACAGCGACCCGGGCAGGGTCGCTGCCCGGGCGTATGGCTCTCAAGGAGAAACACCCATGATCGATATCCCTCGCATTTTTACTATCAGTGAAAGCGAACACCGTATTCATAACCCTTTTACCCCGGAAAAGTACGCCACGCTGGGACGGGCGCTGCGAATGGCGCCGGGCACCACCATTCTTGACCTCGGCAGCGGCTCCGGCGAGATGCTCTGTAGCTGGGCGCGCGATCATCAGATCGTCGGCACCGGGGTGGACATGAGTCTGCTATTCAGTCAGCAGGCGGCCGCCCGGGCAGAAGCGCTCGGGGTGAGCGACCGGGTGACTTTCATACACCAGGATGCCAGCGGGTATGTCGCCAGTCAGCCGTGCGATATTGCCGCCTGCGTGGGGGCAACGTGGATCGGCGGCGGAGTGGCAGGCACGATTGCGCTGCTGAAGCAGAGTCTTAACCCAGGCGGCATGCTGCTTATCGGCGAGCCATGGTGGCGCAAACGCCCCGCCACGGCGGAAGAGGCGGTTGCCTGCGGCGCGCAGTCACCCGATGACTTCCTGACGCTGCCGGCGCTGGTCGCTCACTTTGGCGAACTGGGCTATGACGTGGTGGAGATGGTACTGGCCGACCAGGAGGGCTGGGATCGTTATGAAGCGGCGAAATGGCTGACGATGCGCCGCTGGCTGGAGGCCAATCCGCACGATGACTTCGCGCCGGAGGTTCGCCAGCAGTTGACCACTGCGCCGCTACACCACGTCACCTGGACCCGGGAATATCTCGGCTGGGGCGTGTTTGTCCTGATGGCGCGTTAACCGGTATGTCGGTAGCGTCAGGAGGCGCTACCGACCATTTTCAGACCTTCAGCTCGTCGTAGCTGACCATGACGTGCTGGCGAAAGGCGGGCCGTGCGGTTAGCCGTGCATAATACGCCGCAAGGTGGGGGAGGGGACGACGGGTGATATCGATGGCAAAGTAGCGGTACAGCACATGACCAAACTGGATATCGGCCAGGGTGAACGTATCGCCCACCAGATAGCGACTGCCAGCGAGACGTGCCTCGGCAACCGCCAGCTTTTGCTCCAGGGCCGTCACCGCCGCGGCGATGGCCTGCGGATCCCGCTCGGCGGCGGGCGTGCGCACCACGCGCCAGAACACCGGCGCCGTAAAGCCGAGGGCGATATTCTGCTTTGACCACTCGGCCCAGCGATCAACCTCAGTACGAGCCAGCAGTTCGCCCGGCCAGAAGGCGTCGTCGGCGTAGCGACTGGCTAAATAGCGAAGGATCGCGCCGGTTTCCCACAGCGGCGGATTTTCGTCATCCTGCAGCACTGGCACCGTACGATTGGGATTGAGCTGATAAAACGCCTCGCTGTCGGTACCGCCATAGCGATGCCCCACGTCGAACCGGAGATAGTCCAGCCCAAGCTCGCCAACACACCACATCAGCGCCTGCACGTTAGAGGAGGTTTTTCGGCCCCAGATGGTCAGCATCGGGATCTCCAGAGAATAATGAAAGAAGGAGCATAGCAGGTTGGGTTGAAAAGAGGAGGGGGCACAAAAGAAATGAACCACCTCGCCGCGCAGGGGGCGGACGCGCTGGTCAGATGTTCAAACCAGGGGCGTAGCTGAGCCAGCTATTCAGTGCACAGTATAAGAGGAAGAAACAGAGGGCAGCAGTTTGCCCTCTGTTTACTTGTGTGGTCTTGTACTAAGGTGTGGCGCTAAAAAACTCGCCAAACTTGACGGCCAGCCAGCCGACAGGCGTCGTGGCGCCGCCGACGATATTGGTGATCTCGGCCATCCCTTCCGGCACTGGAATATGCGAGTTCACCGCCGCCTGAGTGTATTCTTGCGAAATGTCCGTCCCGACATACAGGATGCAGGTCACGATCAGGGTTCCGGTTATGAACATGCGGAACATATTTCGTTTACAGAACGGCGTGACCATTGCCAGCAGGAACATTAATGAAGCCAGATCGACAAAGGGCAGTACGCGGTTGCCGGGCAGAATGATAGACAGCACCACAGCCATAGGGATTAACAGCAGACCGGTCGCCAGTACCGAAGGTTCACCGATCAGTAACGCCGTATCCATCCCGATGTAAAAATCGCGCCCCGGGAATTTAGCCTTCAGTTTTGCTTCAGCGGCATCACGGACAATCAACAATCCCTGCACCAGAATTTCAATCATTTTAGGCAGTAGCAGCATGGCGGCTGAAACCTTAATGGCCAGTGAAACGGCAGCAGATACGTCATATCCCGCCAGGAAGGCCAACAGCAGTCCCAGCACAAATCCCAGGGTAAGAGGCTCGCCAAAAACGCCGAATTTTTTATTAATACTTTCCGGATCGAAATTGATTTTATTGATAAGCGGGATCTTATCAATGATGTAATTACAGGCAATGCCAAACGGCACGTAAGCTATACAGGTAAGATGTGGGAATGATATCCCTTTAAGATTATAGTTTTTTTGTAAATATGGAGCCGTTAAATCTGCCGCCAATAGCGTCAACACAAAAATAGCGAATGTAATACCGACCGAAAGCCAGTAATTTCCCGTTCCGGCATAGACCACAGACCCCATGATCAGGAAAATCCAGTAGTTAAAAATATCGATATTCACCGTTTTGGTTAATTTCAACAGAAGCATAGCCAGGTTGATGACGATAAAGCCCACCACGACGGGCAGCATCAGCGGCGAACCCCAGCCAATGGTTGATGCGGTAGGCCAACCGGTATCAACGACCGTTAACTGCAGGCCGATACGCTCAACCATCGCCTGCGATGCGGGGCCCAGATTTGTCAGCAGCAGGCCAATCACCAGCCCCACCCCTTCAAAACCAATGCCTACCAGCATTCCTGCTTTAAATGCCGTACCGATTTTAACGCCAAAGCAAAGCGCGATAATAAAGAATATTACTGGCATCATTACTGATGCCCCCAGACTAATAATGCTGTTGATAATATCCATAATGATTCCTTAAAAGGCGGGCGAATTGGGCACGAGTTAACCCGTGCCCATTGGGCCCTGTTAATATCTTTAATGGTTCTTTTAGTATTTAACTGAGTTTCTTTAAAAGGATCTCAGCGAAGAGTTTGGGCGAATTACTGAATGCGTCAATGGTACTCCCGGCAATATGCGGCGTAATGGTCACGTTATTCAGTGTATAGAATGCACTGTCGTCAGGGAGTGGCTCGTCATCAAAGGTATCAAGCGCGGCGCCCATGATTTGCCCGGATCTGAGCGCATCAATCATCTCTTTTTCATTGATTAACCCGGAGCGTGCCGTGTTAACAATGATGGCACTGCGCTTCATCAGCGCGAAATGGTGTGCGTTAATCAGATTTTCGGTTTCCGGCGTCAGGCGAGCATGTAACGAGATAACGTCGGCGCGTTGTACCAGTTCGTCCAGAGAATCGACTTTCTCATAACGTTCATGGCCTGCAACGTACTTATCGTAAAAGATAATCTCCGTGCCAAAGCCGCTGAGAAATCCCGCGACCAGTTGGGCAATATGACCGAGGCCAACCAGCCCCACGACTTTTCCGCCAAGCTCCGGGATCGCCTGATGGTTCGGACTGTCTTTACGCCAGTATTTGTCACGCAGGGCATCGTGTGAACGGGCGATATTGCGCATTTCCGCCAGGATCATGCCGACCGTGAATTCGGCGACGCTGCGAGCGTTACGCCCCGGTGTGTTTATCACCTCAACGCCCCGGGCGTTCGCCACCTGAAGATTCACGTTTTCCACGCCACCGCGGAGCACGCCTACATATTTCAGCTTTGGTAGTTTATCGAACACCGCAGTATTGACGGGGGCAAACTGAGTGATCAGGATGTCAATATCATCCATTCCCTGAAGCAGCGCTTCCGGTAAGGCCACCGCTTCTGCTCCTTCCTGTTCAACCCGCAGATTATCTTCCTGAAGTTTCTCAACGGAGTCATGTGACCACTCGCGTATTTCTACTTCAATTCCCTTATCCCTGAGCGCTTTCAGTCCTGATTCCATCATCGCTGCATTGATAAACAGATCGGCAATTGCCAGACATTTCATAATGATTCTCCCTAGATTAACGCATCAACATACCGCCGGTAACGTCCAGAGTTGCTCCCGTCATATAGCTGGTCTTAGGAGAAACCATGAAGACTCCGATGTCGGCAATTTCTTGCGGCTGGGCCACGCGGCCCACCGGAATACGACTGACGTAATAGTCAGGGTTTTGCTCAATGTTCTTACGGATCATTGCAGTATCCATGATCCCGACGGCGATATTGTTCACATTGATTTTTTGTTTGGCGATTTCCCGCGCCAGAGAGATAGCAAAGGCGACCAGGCCGGCCTTACTTGCCGCGTAGTGCGCATGTCCCGTCGTGGAGCCGTGGAACGCGGCCTGCGAGGTAATATTCAGAATGCTGCCCATCTGGTCATGCTGCAGGCAGTGATTTACAAACAGCTGACTGAGATGGAAGATGGCTTTCAGATTGACATTCATCACCAAATCCCAGTCCTGCGGGCTGATCTCGGTGACGTAGCCGCTCAGCCAGATCCCGGCGTTATTCACCAGAATGTCGGCTTTGCCCAGTCTGTCGATACAGGTGGCAAACAGATTTTCCCGGCTCTGCTCGTCAGAGAGATCGGTTTTGACCGCGATGATCTCTACGTTCGCGCTGGCCTTCACCGTTTCGATCAGCCGTTCGGGATGCTCTTCCTCACGCATATAGGTAAAGCAGATATTGACGCCTTCTTTGGCGAGAGAAAGAACAAACTCTTTCCCCAGGCCGGTTGCGCCGCCTGTCACGATGGCCGTACGATTCGTTAAATTCAGATCCATTTTTTCCTCACTTAGTGCGCGATGTAGTTGCTGCAGCTTTTCCACGGCGACTGCATTTCTGATAACAGGTTTTTATAAAGCTGGTATTTGGTCTGGTAGACCCGGTGGTTTTCCGGATTAGGGGAGACGGTGCGTGAGACATGGACCATGTCGTTTGAGGCCGCAAATACCTCCGCAAACCAGCCCACCATGACGGCGGCGGTCATCGCGGTACCCAGGGTCCCGTGCTCTTTGACGTCAACGATTTCCAGCGTGGCCTGGAATATATCGGCGAATATCTGCAGCCAGACCGGGGAGTTCGTGACACCGCCAGCAATACGAATAGTGCGGCTTAACTTCGGGTTAATATTGCGTAAGCGCTCGGTGTGGTAGAGATGGCTGAAGGCCACGCCCTCATATATCGCCCGCAGAAAATGGGCTTTTTTATGGAAGCTGTTGACACCGATAAAGCCGGCCGAGGCGTCGGGAATGGTGTTAGAGCCAAACACGAACGGAAAGAACAGCAGGTGACTTTCATCCGGCGTCGTTGATGAAACCAGCTTATTGCACAGGTCATAGACCGACGATCCTTGTTCGGCGGAGGTTTTCCGATCGCTCTCCATAAAGTTGTTAATAAACCACTCCAGGTTGCTCGCGGAGGTGGGGCTGGCCTCGGTGATGAGCCATTTACCTTCAATGGGATAAATGGAGGTCATAAACAGATCTTTATCAATAACCGGGTGGTCGGTAACGTATTCGTTTATGCTCCAGGTGCCGGTGACGATCGCCATCTTATCGAGACTGTTAATCCCCGAGGCAATGGAAGAGGCCGAGATATCAAACACCCCGCCAGAAACCGGCGTACCTGCGCATAAACCGGTCAGACGGGCCACGTCGTCAGTGATTTTTCCGCAGCATTCTGTTGAGCGTTTGATGGGGGGCAATTTGTCCCGCAGTTCATCAAGTCCCCACCATGCCAGTAGTTCATCGTCATACTGGCAGTCACGTACGTTGATCAGGTTGGTCCCTGAGATATCGGTCAGCTCAAGAAAAGCCTCTCCGGTCAGGTAAAAACGGATCAGGTCCTTGACCATAAAAATATAACGCGCTTTTTGCAGCGTCTCGGGCTCGAACTCCTTCAGCCATGCCAGCAGGGCGACAGGTTGTCCGGCCCAGATGGACTGCATTGTTTTTGGCAAAATGTCGGTAAGGAATTCTGGCGAGCGTTGCCATCTCTCAACGTACTCTTTTGCCCGGCTATCGGTGGATATAATGCCGTTACGCACCGGGTGACCTTCTTCGTCGACCAGATACAGACCGTTACCATGACCGGTGACGGCCACTCCTTTTATCTGGCTGGCGTCGATACCTGATTGCGCAATCGCTTTTTTAATCACTTCGACATTAGCGGCCCACAGCTCATCGATACTGCGCTCTGTGTGGAATTCCCGGGGTGTCAGCATCTGCGTGGATTTTGAGGCGATGGCGAGCACCTGTCCTTTACGGTCATAGATGGCTGCCTTGGTGACGGTTCCACCATTGTCGATGCCCATGACGTATTCATCTTTCATTCGCGTGGACTCCTTATTGGTTACCATAAGCCGGGCTCGCTGGTGGTTATCCCTTTAAATCCGGCATGGAATATTTTATCTACAAGGTATTTGCGCTTAACAAAGCCTCCGGCGATGAATACCACATCAAAGCCTTTCAAATTTCGGCTAATCAACTCCAGACACTGGCAGGCATATTCAGCAGGTAAGATTTCAATTGCGTCCGGTGGACTGTGTTTAACAATATCGAGCGACTGATCAAGCGATCGCGAATCGATAAGTAAAACCCGATATACGGTCAGCAATCCCTCCTTTTTGGCGTAGCGTAGCGCGGAGAGATTGGAAGAAATAACACCATCAACCTTGTAATAATTTTTCAGCAGATTGATCCCCGCCTGATCCGGTTTAAAGCCGCCCAGTAATTCAAGGTGAACGAGGACCTTCTTACCGCTTTGATGGCATTTGCCAATCAGCGACTGCAGATTGCCGATATTCGCTTCGGATAGCAGTACATATTCTGACTGGCAGGATAATGCTTTCTCAAAGTATTTATACTTCCTGATGGAAGGGATGATGGTGTTATTTGAAATCATATTAATTTCCGATGTTATTTAGCCATGTAGAGGCTGTATGCATCTTCCGCTGTTGCGTTTTCATGGATGATGGCATTCAGGCCTGCTACCACTTTCGCCGGCTGCGGATCCTGGGTAATGTTTCGTCCTACAGCCACGCCTTTCGCACCCATCTGCATACAGTGCTGAACAAATTTGAAGTAACCGTCGATGCCGGTTTTTGGCCCTCCTAAGGCAAGCACCGGCACGCCAGCAGCTTCAACGATCAGTCGGTCCTCTGGTGAACCGGTAAAACGCGTTTTGATGACGTCCGCGCCCAGCTCCACCGCTGCGCGGGCCGATGCAGCGATGATGGCCGGATTGTTAGAATCATCGCTGGTGACGGGATAACCATACGGGAGCGATTCGACAATCAGCGGTACGTTCCAGCGATCCGCTGCCTGC
This sequence comes from Klebsiella sp. JB_Kp031, assembly GCF_040064295.1. Taxonomy (NCBI): domain Bacteria; kingdom Pseudomonadati; phylum Pseudomonadota; class Gammaproteobacteria; order Enterobacterales; family Enterobacteriaceae; genus Klebsiella; species Klebsiella sp. JB_Kp031. The sequence goes on along the minus strand of NZ_JBEAJW010000001.1, from coordinate 366,742 downwards.
GCGAGTTGCATCGCCATAATGTGGGTTTTTTCTTCATTGAAGGCGCCGGGGAAGGTCATGCAGACCACGCCCTCGGCAGCGACTTTAAGCGCATCTTCGACGGAAAAAACGGGGGTAGTATCGGGAACGGTATTGTCAAAGATACTGACCGTGCTGTCGACGCGTAAGACAACGGGAACGCTGTTTAATGCTTCCCGATAATTCTTCAACATGCCGTACGTGACGAGCGCACAATCCAGGCCGTGTTCCACCAGAGCAGGGAGCTGATTTATCGTATTATCAATACCATTTGTTTTCGTGGAAAAATAGTAGCCATCCAGCGCTAAGGTCACGGATTTACCATCTTTTGCGAATATTCTTGCGAGACGACGTTCTTTAGACATTTATTTACTCCTGAGATAAAAAAACAAAAAAAAGCCCTCAGAGACTCGCGTCTCTGAGGGCTTTCTGTTCACATACCCTTTTGATAATGGTTCGGGATTCCAAAGCATTATCAATGCAATTTTTTAGCAAAGTGAGAAAGGTTTAACTTTTTTAAATTAAATCTGTTCTCTTGCGTGATTAAATAACTAACACACGCGATAACTTATTGTCCAGTTGGTATCGTTGAAATGAGAGATTCATCACATCAATATGTTGTATTCCATGAGAAGTGCCGGGTTAAATACAGAAACAGAACCTTTAAAAACCAGGCAATAATGCATCCGGTCAAGGGTGAGAACGCCAGGCGTTTATTTCATCCGCATGAAGATCGCATCCATGCATGCCTATGCCTGCAGGTCGTCATCTACAACGCGCATTTATTCCTGTCCGGATGGCGTACAAAAACGCTATAGCAATGTTGTCGGCATGGCGATCTGTCCCTACTGATTTCATCCTGCCGCCCGGGCAAATTACTCATCCGCTTTGTGCGCCCAGGCAGGCATCGCCGTCAGATAACGTTTTGCCCGTTTCCGTGATTCCGCTACGCCCACCTTTTGCCAGGAGTCGAGAAAAGCCGCCAGACCGGATACGGCCTCTTCCCAGGATTTCAGATTACCGTCGCTGTCGCTGCAATACGCGCAATATTTATCGCTGGCCCCTTGCGCATCAGGTGCGGACATCGGCATTCCGCAGGCCTGGCAAAAACTTTCGTGCTGTGTCATAGATCGCCCCTCCTGTCGTTTGGTTGTCTACTAAACATACAGAATTTACGCATGGCGCTTAGCGTTTCAGATCAATAGATCCTGCCGTAACCGTTGTTGGGGATCTTCTGCCGGGGAGTGCGGGAGGGATAACGGGAACTTACTCCGTATCGCTCAGCTATCGCCTCCCTTATTTTTTATTGATGCAACGGTTGGTCGCAGGCCGCGAGTATGGATTCATGCATCGCTTCGGAAAGTGTCGGATGCGCAAAGATCATCGACAGGAGACTTTCATCTGTGGCCTCCAGGTGACGGGCGATGCCAAAGCCCTGGATCTGTTCCGTGACCTGTGCGCCAACCATATGCGCGCCCAGCAACTCGCCGGTTTCAGCATCGAAAATCGTCTTCACAAAACCCTCTGTCTCGCCGCTGGCCAGCGCCTTACCATTGCTCTGATAAGAGAACTTACCGATCCTGACGGGCCGTCCCCTGGCCAGAGCCGTCGATTCCGTCAGGCCCAGACTGGCAACCTGAGGCCGGGCATAAGTGCAACCGGGCACATAGTCGCGATCAAGCGGATGGGCGCCTTCGACACCGGCCAGGGTTTCAACGCAGATCACGCCTTCGTGGCTGGCCTTGTGCGCCAGACACGGCGGGCCGGCTACATCGCCGATGGCATAAAGCCCGAATACGTTAGTGCGACAAGCCGCGTCCGTCTTGATAAAACCGTGGTCTAACTCAACGCCCAGCGTTTCCAGCCCAAGATCTTCAATATTCGGCTGTACGCCGACCGCCAGCAGCACACGTTCGACATCCTGGGAATATTCGCCGCCGGTGTTTTTCAGTGTGCAGCGCACCCCGGTATCGGTGAGCTGTACTTGCGTCACCAGGGTCTGGGTATGGACCTGAATACCGCGTTTTTCGAATGACTTACGCACTGCTGCAGACACCTCGGCATCTTCCACTGGCAAAATCTGCGAAGCTAGCTCGACCAGCGTTACTTTACAGCCCAGATCGTTATAAAGGCTGGCGAACTCGACGCCAATCGCCCCTGAACCGATGATTAAGAGCGATTTGGGTAATAGCTTAGGCCGCAGCGCCTCGAAATAGGTCCAGATATATTCGCCATCTGGCGTGATGCCTGGTAATGCGCGTGGCCGGGCGCCGGTTGCCAGGATCACGTGATCGGCCCGGTAATCGCGCGCTTCACCGCGTGCATCCTCGACCGTGATTTGCCCCTTGCCGCGCAGCCGCGCGGTGCCATCAATGACCTGCACGCCATTTTTCTTCAACAGGTACGCAACCCCTGCGGTGAGCTGTTGCGATACGGTACGGCTAAATTGCACCAGTTTTTGCAGATCGACGTTCACCTCGCCCACGCTGATGCCCAGCTGACTGGCATGGGTGATAGTGTGCGCAACCTCAGCGCCATGCAGCAGCGCCTTGGTTGGAATGCATCCCCAGTTCAGGCAGATGCCGCCCAGATGCTGTTTTTCCACTAATGCGGTACGAAGCCCTAGCTGACCGGCACGGATGGCGGCAACGTATCCCCCAGGACCACCGCCGATGATCAGCACATCGTATTTATCGTGCATAGCTCGTCTCCTGGATAAACATCAAGGTCGGGATTTCAATCAGTCGCTTGAGTTCCCGGAGAAAAGCCGCACCTGCCGCGCCATCGATGACCCGGTGATCGCAGGATAGCGATACCGTCATTTGCTGGCGCGCGACGATTTGCCCGTCGCGTACTACCGCCCGGAGCTCGCCGGCGCCAATGGCGAGGATTGCGCTTTGCGGTGGATTGATGATGGCGTCAAACTGCCGGACGCCGAGCATTCCCAGATTTGACACGCTAAAGGTCCCGCCCTGGAACTCTTCCGGCTTCAGCGTGCCCGCTTTGGCTCTGGTCACCAGCGAGTGAATTTCGTTCGATATGTCGCTAATCGATTTCCGGTTCGCCGAGCGAACAATAGGGGTAATTAGCCCGGCAGGCAGCGCAACTGCCACCGAAATGTCGGCATCCGCAAAGCGGTGGATACTTTGTGTCGCTTCATCAAACTGGATGTTGACGTCAGGCACGGCCACCAAAGCCAGGGCGCAGGCCTTCACCAACAGGTCATTAACCGAAATCTTGACGCCGGGTACTTCGCGGTTAATGTCCTGACGTAACGCTAACAGTCGTTCCAGATCGAGATCGACGTTCAAACGGAAGTGGGGAGACTGTTGCTTGGACGTTTGCAGGCGAGAAGCGATAGCCCGCCGCATACCGGACATCGAGATGCTCTCAAAGGGTGCCGGGGCACTCTCCTGCACAGGGCTGGTCTGCGGGTGCTCGTCGAGTAACAACGCCGCGGCCAGCACATCATCGCGACTCACTCGACCGCGTGAACCGCTGCTTCGGCAGTCATGTAAGTTGATACCCAGTTTGCCGGCCAGACGGCGCGCCAGCGGGGTGGCCGATACCTGGCTATCATCGGCATGCGAGCGGGGCGCTTTGCTGCGACGAACGGGAGGCGTCGGAGAGGCCAGACGACCGCCGGCGGCCACGATCGCGCTTTCCAGATCAGAAACAGAGATACGATCCCCGCGCCCGCTGCCGCGGACTTTTTTCAGGTCGACACCCCAGCGGGCAGACAGTCTTAACGCATGGGGCGTGGCATTAACCTGAGTCACATCGGTCACGCCTTGCAGACTGACGGGGATATCGGTCTGCCCAACAGGGGGCTCGGGGCTGTTGGATGGCGGGGAAACAACGGAAGCTGGCTTAGCGCCTGCCTGTGCCGCTACGCCCGGCGCGGCAGACTCCGGGCCAGGGGCTGCGGGTTTCGCCGAAGCCAGGCTGGCAGCAAATTCGTCCAGTTCAGCATCGCTGACCGACGCGTCAGCCGCCAGGGCCAGCACGGCGCCTACCTGAAGCGTCTCACCCTCGCGGGCGATTATCCGACGTAACGTACCAGCAAAGGGTGCCTCCAGCACATTAACGATTTTACTGGTTTCAATCTCACAGATTTCCTGCCCTGGGGTGAAGCTGTCACCCTCCTGGATTGCCCACCGAGCGAGCAAGCCTTCCTCCATGGAAAGCCCCCACTTTGGCATTTCAAGCGTCTTGATTTCGCTCATCGGTTAATCCTCCAGCACTTGACGAACGGCGGCTTCGATACGTTCTACGCCAGGGATCCAGAGTTTTTCGAGAGCAGGGGAGAACGGGACCGGCGTGTGTGGCGGCGTCACCAGCAGAACGGGCGCTTTGAGGAAATGGAATGCCTGGGACGCAATCAGCGCCGCGACATCATGAGCAAAACCGAAGCGTGCCGCGGATTCGTCGACAATCACGACCCGCCCCGTGGAAGCCACCGATTCCAGAATCCCTTCCTCATCCAGCGGCGAAATGGTTCGCGGGTCGACCACCTCGACCGAGATCCCCTCTTTGGCCAGCTTGTCCGCCACCTGGTTGGCTTTATGCACCATTGCCGACAGCGCAATGATGGTGACGTCCTCTCCTTCGCGGGTATAGTTGGCTACACCTAGCGGGATGGTATAGCTCTCGTCCGGTACCTCGCCCTTGAGGTCGTACAGCATTTTATGCTCGCAGAATACCACCGGGTCGTCGTCGCGAATGGACTGGATTAACAGACCCTTGACGTCATAAGGCGTCGAGGGCACCACCACCTTCAGCCCTGGGGTGGTGGCAAAGATATTATAGGGTGACTGTGAATGCTGGGCCGCGGCGGAAAACCCCGCGCCGATCATACCTCGCATCACCAGCGGGGCCCTGGCTTTGCCACCAAACATGTAGCGGAACTTAGCCGCCTGGTTGTACAGCGCATCGTGACTCACGCCAAAAAAATCCATGAACATCAATTCCGCGACCGGCCGCAGACCCGTCGCTGCGGCGCCGGCCGCCATACCGATAATAGCCGACTCGGTAATGGGCGTGTCGATCACCCGATTGGAGCCGAACTGCGTCCACAGCCCTTTAGTGACCCCAAGCACACCGCCAAAGGCTTCTATCTTCGCCTCTTCGGGCGCATTTCCGCCATGACCGCCACGTAAGTCTTCACCGATGAGCACCACGCGTTCATCGCGTTCCATTTCCTGGGCCAGGGCTTCCTTGACCGCTTCACGATAGGTTTTTATTGTCATAGTTATCACCCTCAGTATGAGACGTACACGTCTGTCAGCAGGTCTTCCGGAGCCGGGTAGGCAGCGGCGCGGGCCTTCAATACGGCATCGTTGACCAGGGCTTCTACTTCCTCGTCAATCGCCGTTAGTTCTTCCTGGGTGATTTGTCGCTTGACCTTAGCGGTAAAAATCTTCAGCGGATCATGTTGTTCACGCAGGCGTTGCACTTCACCTTCCGCGCGGTATAGCGCGGGATCGCCCTCAAAATGACCATGCCAGCGGAAGGCTTTGGCCTCAATGACGCTTGGGCCACCGCCTTCTCGCGCACGCTTGACCGCCTCTGAGGTTGCCTCATAAACGGCAAAGAAATCGGTGCCATCGACGGTCACTGCCGGCAGGCCGAAGCCAGCGGCGCGTCGGGCGATATCACGCCCGCCCACGGCGTAGTCGTGACCGGTCCCTTCGCCGTAACCGTTATTCTCGAAAATAAAGACGGCTGGAAGCTGGAGCACGACGGCCATGTTGATGGCTTCAAAGACCAGGCCCTGATTAGAACCCCCATCGCCCGTAAAAGAGACACCGACGTTGCCGGTTTTTAGCGTCTTTGCCGTTAGCGCGGCGCCGATGGCCAGGGGAGGGGCTCCCCCAACGATAGCGTTCGCCCCCAGCATTCCTTTCGACAGATCGGCAATGTGCATCGACCCGCCCTTACCGCGACATAACCCGCTGTCCTTACCGAATATTTCGGCCATCATGCCGTGAATGTCGCAACCTTTAGCAATACAGTGGCCATGTCCACGGTGTGTTGAACCAATGAAATCTGCGCTCGTTAAATTTTCGCAGACCCCCACCGCGATGGCTTCCTCGCCGGTGTAAAGGTGAATGAAGCCCGGAATATCACCGCTGGTATTTTCCTGATGCAACCGCTCTTCAAAGGTCCTGATCTCCCGCATCTTGCGGTAAGCCTGCAATAACGCCTGTTTGCTGAGCATCGTTTAATTCTCCTCAATAAAGGTCACTCAGGCGGGGCCAACAGACAGGGCGGATAACCCTGGCCACACCCATGCAATGAATCTACGAGCGGTTAAAGGGAGTGCGAAGCCACCTTCATGGGGGGGTAGGTGGGGGTTTTCATGCTTGAGGTCAAACTTTCTAAATTTTGTGTAGTAATAAAGTTTGGCTGTCCCATGTCATCCCGGGGGCTGGCGTACAATTGAAAAAAAACAAAGCGAGTAGATAACCACGGATGAAGCCATCGGATTTAGAAAGTCGCCAATCACCCTCACTGGTCTCCGGGCCATTGCGGCTGACGCGAGGCTTGCCGCTAATCCTGACCAAATTCGTCCCGCCTCGCTCCTCGATACAATTGCTGGAGCGCCCCCGGCTGCTTCAGCTTCTCAGTCCCGTTCAGCAGTGCCGGCTGGGCGTCGTCTGCGCCGGCGCTGGATTTGGCAAAACCACGCTGTTGGCGCAATGGCATCAGCAGATGGTCGCCCAGGGCGAACGTATCGCCTGGCTGAGCCTCGATGAGGATGATGATGACGTATGGCAGTTTATTCCTTATCTGCTGCAAGCATTGCGTCCACTCTATGCTGACTGGGACGCCGATTTCTGGCGTGACATGGAAGAACAGAAGCTCTCCAGCTCCGAGCAACTGCTGGCCGGGCTCATTAACCAGCTACACTACTGCCCGCATGACGTGTACCTGATTATCGACGACTTCCACGTGATTAACGATCGTGGGGTCTATGAAGCGCTGGGGTATTTAATCAAGCATGCGCCTGCCGCCTTGCATTTGATCATTGGCAGCCGTTTCCACCCGAATCTTGCGCTGAGCCAGCTGCAGGCCCAGGACCAACTGGTGGAGATCTATGATCGAGACCTGCAATTCACGCTCGAAGAAACAAAACACTATTTTAGCCGTACGGTTGCGCTACCCCTCAGCAACCACCATGCACAGCGGCTACAGTCCGTGACAGAGGGCTGGATTGCAGGGATGAAGATCGCTTCATTGTCGGCAGAATTACAGCATGATCCCGAGCATCTGTTGCGCAATATGCATGGAGGAACACGGTCCATTGCCCGCTATCTGAAAGAGGTGGTACTGGACCCGCTACCGGAAGAGGTTCTCGATTTCCTGGTAAAAACGTCCTTCCTCAGCCGGTTAAATGCCGAACTATGCAATGCAGTGACTGGACGTGATGACAGTCAAGCGATGCTGGCATGGATTGAGCGACACAACCTTTTTTTGTCAGCCCTTGACGAACAGGGCTACTGGTTTCGCTACCATCCTCTGTTGCAGGAAAATCTTCGGACCATGCTGCAGCAGAACAACGCTATTGATCGCAAACAGCTACATGAATTAGCCAGTCATTGGTTCGTCGAACAGAAGCTGTGGTCTGAGGCGGTACGCCATGCGCTCAGCGCAGGCAAGCCGGTGCATAGCCCCGTGCAGGATGGCGCAAGCGCTCAGTCACTGGCGGAAGAAGGGGATATCGATACCCTGATCTCATGGATGCATCATTTACCGCCCAGCACCGATCCTTCGCGCATTGACCTGCAAATTAACCTGGCCTGGGCACTGGCGCATTATTTCCACTTTGATGAGTCGAGGCAGCTGCTTGATAACCTCGATCAGATGGTACTTCATCATCGTGAGGATTTAACCCGCAGCACCTGGTGTAAATTGCGCGTTGTGCGGGCAATTTGCGAAGCCTTTGCGGAAAACATCCCGGAGAGTCTGGCTATTGTTCAGCCGTTGCTGGCCGAAGTGCCCTGCGGTGACACCTGGGTTGATGGTCTGATATGCAATATTCTCAGCTATTGCCATGTTGTTAACCAGCGCTATCACGACGCGCTGGAGGTTCAACAGCATATGCCCTCTCCGGAAAGTCCTTTAGATAATCTGTTTGTCTCGGTTTATCGCGCGTTTATCATTGCCCAGTGCCATCTTTGTCAGGGCGATCTGGGAAAAGCCGGGTGGTATGCAGAGAAAACGTTGCGCCAGGCTGAATGTTATACCGGTACCCAGTCGACCAGTGGCGCGACGCTGGCGCCGCTGCTGGCGGAGATAGCCTATGAATGTCAGAGGGGGGACTCGCCCGAGCATCTGTTAGCCGATCGGCTCGAATTCATCGACCGATTCAGTCCACCCGACGCGCTGAGTCGTTGCTATACCTATCTCGCGCGTCAGGCTCTGGATGGCGATATGCCGTATGAGGCCGAGCGATTGCTGGAGCATGCGCAGCGTCTTGCGGTGTCTCGCGGCTGGCAACGGCTCCAGGCCATGATGTTAGCCGAGCAGGTGAGGGTGCGACTGCAGCGCGGCAATTTCACAGGCGCAGAGCAACTGCAGCGACAGCTTGAACAAATGGCCGCCAGCTTCAGAATGGATGCCGAACATCCCTGTCAACGCGCTATCGCTCTGTCTGCATCCCTTAGCCACTGTCGCCTTCTTCTCGCCAGAGGCCAGGCGCCGCAAGCCTGTATTCTCCTGGCTGAGATGGTCTCCGATCAGGAAAACCGGGGGGACAGGTTAACCGCAGCGCGTCTGCGTACGCTCTGGTCATTGGCCTTGTGGCACAGCGGCAAAACTGCGGCAGCGCGCACGACATTTCAGCCAGTGCTGCAGCTGGCTGAACAACAGCATCTTACGGGCCTCTTTCTTGACGCTGGCGATACCTTGCAACCTTTGCTTATCGGTATGAACGATTCCTCTTCGGCTTGGACAGAGGAAAGGGGAGTGCAAGGTCCCTGGGCAGACAAGCGCGCGCCTGCAGACAGAACACCGTTTAATAGTGGAAGTCCTGATATTCATGAGGAGCTCAGCGAGCGAGAGTTGCAGATATTACAGCTGATCGCTGAAGGTCAGATGAACAAAGAAATCGCTCGCTCCCTCGCTATTTCTGCCGAGACGGTCAAATGGCACATCAAAAACATCTACGCGAAGCTTAAAGTGAATAGCCGCACTCAAGCGATGAGCCGGGCGCTGGAGATGAAATTACTGGATTAATGGTTTGAACAGGGAGGGCTGGGCACAAAATATTATTCAAACGAGCCAATTTCTGAATCACACTAAGGTTTTAATAATTCCTCTAATCTTTTTGGTTATATTTAAGGTTAAAGATCTGGTTGGAGGGGTGTGCAAAACTCAATTAAAACAGTGATTATTAAGGGGGAAAATATCCACATGCGCCCCTCATATGTCATAAAGTAGCCCCTCAAGTGTCATGAAATCGCCCCTCATATGTCATAAAAGCGTACCTCATATGTCATATAATAAAAAATTAACAAACAAGTTATGCACAATATTATCAACAGAATCTGTGGGTAAATACACAGATTATACATGATGAAATAGATTGTTTAGCTAAACTAAATAGCAATAAATAAAATGAAACAAAATGTAAATAACAGAGGGTTGTAGATGACTTATAAATTTGGTTAGCTAACCTTTATAAGAACTACTGTTTGCAAATGATTCATTCCTGACAGCGGATATATCGAATTTGAGTAAGAAAAACACTTAAACCAACCTTACTCTATGATTTGTTTAGCTAAACAAATTACTATAATGAATCAGATGACGTTTAAAAAAAGGAGGGGGGATGAGGACGATAAATGCTGCACCTTCAACTGTCGGAGAAATTTTATACGAAGAATTCTTGAAACCATTGGATATGCCTCCCGCAAGACTTGCTGAACTGATGGATACATCATATGAAAAAATTTTGGAAATAATAAAAAATGAGCGAAATATAACTCTTGAGGAAGCTTTTCAACTCGCGATAATTTTCAATACAGATGCATATTTTTGGGTGAAACTGCAAGAGCTACATGAGGCATGGTTTAATAAAAAAGTAATGGTATTCAATTAGATTGCTTAGTCCTAATACATAATATGCTTTGAATAATACTCATGTATTACTAGTGACTCATTAAAACATGATAACACCAGGAGGACTGAGGATTGAGAAATTTGACCCTGGATGATGGGACACAGTCCTGACCGGACAAATCATTTTAGCCGTGGTACAGGCGACACTGAAAACCGACATAAAGAAGCCCGACTGGTAAATTCGGGCTTTGTTTGACGCTCTGGCCTGAATGGAACATTCCTACATTAGATGTTAATATCTCACATCTAATTAGCCGCAAATACTAATGGATACATAGTTCCATTTGACTTGACTACCCATTTGCAGATTACTCCACCATCACTAATAAAATTCGACCACTTAGATTCGGAAGTGTCAGGCTGTAGGTCTTAAACCCGAAAGACTGCTTTTGGCCAGAAGCTGCCTTTGCTAGAATCTTATTATGTCAAAAGTCCAACTGCGGCTCATATGTAAATTATTTCAACTAATAATTAGAACTCCTGAAGATACTTCTTTTAATTAGTAGCGTAACCGCAAAAACAATTTTTGAGTTTTCTTGTATATTTAAATTTCTCGCAGAAGATATTTACACATCTGTTGTTGTTTTTGATATAATTAGGTGAATCTAAACAAAAAAAGGTTTTCGGAAATTATATGAAAATCATTATTGTACCCCGAGAGCAACGTATTCCTGCCGCAGGTATTAGTACGGCTTACCTGCATGTGGATCGTTGGAATGACTTTTCATTCATTACAATGTTTTACCTGTATCTGTTTGATCAGAAAGGTGAACGGCATGATATTGGGAATGTCAAGATTGGCTTTCAAGGACAAACTACTGAAAAATCAACTTACTCCACGTTAGGAAGCAGGTTTAGAATTCTCCCAGAAGGATATTTTTCCGTTGGTCAGGATGTCGACTATTATCAGAAAATTTCGAATTTACCAGAATCCGTCAAAGTTTCATTACTTGAGGCGCTCAAAGATATTGCTTATGCGCCAGAACTTATAGATCTTGTTAAGGATGAGGAGGTCTTTAAAACGTCTTTGCTTCGGTATGTTAGTTTGTCTGTTATTAAAGGGCAGTTTGCGCGAGTACTTGAGGGAAAGAATCCACTGACTAATTTTGAGTTCAAGTTCATTCGCCCTGCACAAGACAAGATTTCCGATATCGAATTATCATTTAAGGTGAAAGTAGGAGAAAAACCAAGCACCAATATTCACGCGATCATAGGTCGTAATGGTGTGGGGAAAACGACAATTCTAAACGGAATGATTGAAGCTGTTACCAGTAAAGGTACGTCGAATGCAAAATTTTATGATCTGGAGGGGGGGAGTGATGATCCGATTGATAATGATTACTTTAGTAGTTTAGTCTCTGTGTCATTTAGCGCATTCGATCCATTCGAGCCACCAAGTGAACAGCCTGATCCATCAAAGGGAACTTGCTACTTCTATATAGGTTTGAAAAAAAAAGGAGAGTCGCTGAAAGGACTAAATGATATTCATGAAGACTTTCTACAAGCTTTGACGCTATGCTTTAGCCAGATTCCTAAGCGTGAAAGATGGCTGCAGGCTATTGATACTTTGGAGTCTGATGAAAATTTTGCAAGCATGGAGCTGAAAAATCTAGCAGGATATAATGGTGAGATGCTCGTTAGTAATGCACGGAAACGTATAAAAAGAATGAGCTCCGGTCATGCGGTAGTGTTATTAACACTTACACGTTTAGTTGCAACGGTGGAAGAAAAAACGTTAGTGCTAATTGATGAACCAGAGAGCCATCTTCATCCACCGTTGCTGTCTGCTTTTATTCGTGCACTGTCTGATTTGCTACTTGATAGAAATGGTGTTTCTATTATTGCAACTCACTCACCTGTGGTACTTCAAGAGGTCCCTAAACGATGTGTTTGGAAAATCAATCGTTCAAGATTGTCTACCGAATCTCGCAGGCCAGACATTGAAACATTTGGTGAGAATGTAGGAATCTTAACAAGAGAGGTATTTGGTCTTGAAGTAGTTAAATCCGGTTTTCACGATTTATTAGTCCAATCTGTTAAGTCAGGTGGAACATATGAGGATATAGTCGATGAGTATCGTAACCAGCTTGGTGTTGAAGCCCGAGCTCTATTAAAAGCGCTTGTCACACACAGAGATCGGAGTGTTAAGTGATGTTAAAACTTAAACAACCTGCTTATACATATGCCGATATGCTGACTAGCTGCCGCGAAGGCATAACTGGTAATCCGGGCTTGTTGCTGAAAGTGAATGAAGCAATAACTGATTTGCAAACATTGGCAGCTTCATACAATGCATCGGCATTAACTGGTGAACTTTATACAATACAACCACTGCAAATAAAAAATGAGGAAGACCCTATTGTTGTAGGTCGGTTAAAGAAATCTGACTTTGTTAAGCTTTATGGAAATTATGTTGTTGGGAAGAAAAAGCCTGCTCGAACTATTTATGATGCCCTGATGACTGCTGCTAATGAAAAATGCCCATTTTGTGGTGGGATTGGGCGCCCTCGAAATTTAGATCATTATTTGCCTAAAGCTCACTATCCTCAGTTTTCTATATTGCCTGTTAATCTTGTGCCAGCTTGTCGAGATTGTAATATGGATGGTAAAGGGGAAGCTTTTGCAAGAAATGAAGCAGAACAGATAATACATCCCTATTTAGACGATAGCCGTTATTATGATGAACAGTGGATATCGGCTAGATACTTGGTTGGCAAAAATGATGAGCCTGGAGTTATTGAGTATTTTGTTTCGCCACCTGCTGATTGGGATAATGCACATAAACAAAGAGTGGAAAAACATTTTAACGATTTTGATTTATCTTTAAGATACTCTAAAGAAGCTGGTGCGAGGTTAGTTGTGCTTTTAGCTCTATATAACTCAGTACTACCAATCTCCGTAGATAAAAATGCTGCTAAAGACCTTATATTTCAAACAATAATCAATAATTCGCCTTTTGTGAATCACTGGGAACGGATTATGTGTTTGGCTCTAATGTCAGACTTGTAGTAATGCTTGGAATGTTTATTTCTGTTCTTATTGATCTGCTCTCCATTGATTAATACGCCGTAATGTGAGTAATGCAACTATTTGACTGCGAGATTAATCGCGAAGTTCCGCTCTTCGCTCACAGCGGACCTTCAAACCAGCCATCTCGTCCGCTCTGTGCCGAAAGCTGAAGTAGCTAATAGCACTTATTGTTGATCAATGAAGAGCTGGTCAATTGAATAGGCTAATTTAATTGATAGCTAGCGTAACTATGAGGAGACACACTCATAGTGATGAGCGTGTTCCCATATAAATGATCAGATTATGATAATGCAGCTCGTTCATAAAGAGGCATAATCTCTTGATAAACCTGATTGTAAAGCTCTGATTTTAGCAGACTGTATTTTTCAGTCATAATAAGTGTTTTAAACTGATTCGTTTCTCTTTCAAATGAAACTGAGCCGATAATTAGCTGGCTATTAGTTGATAAACCATTAATACATAAATCGAATAACTTTTTTGTTGTACGCGGATCTGGATCTTGTTGTTTAGGCGAGTCAATTACTACTGGAAGCATAGGACTTGTCGATTTATATTCTATTGTTTTTAGAAGAGCATAGTGATAAGCCAATATTGATCTTGGAGCACGGCTGCCTGTTTCGCTCTTAGAAATCGGACCATATTGAAGAATAGTTCCAACTTTAGGATCTTTGATACCTAACTCAGTTTGCGCAAACTTCAGTGACTCTTTAAACTTATCATTGATTTCTTTTGCTCGCTTTTTATCTTCGAACTTTGCTATTTCTTTTGAAAGCTGAGTTCTAGCAACATCCAATTCGCCTATTTTTAGCAGTAATTCGTTAATTTGCTCATCGAAAGTTACCTCAACCTGCTTACTTGCTTGAGACTTAATAACGTCTTGAAGAGTCAGTTGCTCTTTGACTTCCAGAAGCATGTTTTTGAGTTCTGAGCTTAAGCTTATAGCCTGTTTCAAATCTTCTTTAGTTTTAGAGAGTTGATCATCATATACAGATTTTTCCTCATACAACTTTGGTATGATTTGCAATAGCTTTTCTTTATTCTCAAGTACTACATATCTTGCTTCTAAGCCTGCCGATGGTAGCAAAGAATCTATATCATTTTCATCGAGCTGTCTTTTTGTTTCCTCTATTTCTGTTACTAATTCATCTCGTAGAGATAATATTTTTATGAGCTTAATTCTGTATTCTGTTTCTTCTTGATGTAAGTCTTGGCACTTACGAAGGAAACGTTCCAGCAGCTCTTCATAATATTTTACATCCACATCGAAAAGTACTCTTCCAAATGACTCTTCGAATCGCTTTTTAGCTCTCTTTAGAGCTTTTAACGTCGTTCGGATTTCAATAAGATCGATATCAATTAAATTAATCTTTCCTTGTAAAGTATAGTACTCCTTTGGTTTTAGACCAGTATGAAAATTCAAGATATTTTTTTGCCAGTCCTCATACATAGCCAAACTGCTAAATGAATCTAAAACTTTCCCCCAACCGTTATCTTGATCAATATAGTAAGGGAGATAAAGACTTGCTGGTTGTGCTTGTCCCTGAACCAAATTAGTTTTAGTCACAAGCTCCAAATTGAAATCAAAGACATCACGCACAGCTAATGCAATCTCTGCACGAGAGCTAGAGGTCACTAAGTGATGCTCTTGTCCTGCTGTTATATCGAAAATGGAAATACGTTTTTCGTGGCGAAGAAACGCATAGTCACGATTATTAACACAAATAACAACTTTTGAAACAAAGTTATCTTCTTTCCATTTTTTATCCAGTCGAACATCAGCACCTAATGTATGATATAAGCTCTTAATAAAGCTAGACTTACCTGTGTCGTTCTCACCTGTAATGATATTAATATCAGGTGAGAACTTGAAGGAGAATCCTTTCTTATCGCGAAGGGATAATATATGAGCACTTTTAAAGTATATGCTTTTCATTATTCACCTCCCTCTAAGAGCTTCTGGATTATTGAGTAAATAACTATGCATTCTTTCTTCCCTGACTTTAAAGTCAATGCATAATCTGGACAAAGTGCATCAATTTTGTACATGGTTTCAGTTAGATATAATTTCAAATCCGAGTGAGCACTCGCCTCATCGTAAAGGCTAATTGCATATTCTAGATATACAGTCGAAGGATTTTTTTTGTTTTGGTTAAGGTCGATGCAAACTTGTGAGAACATGGCTTGCAGGATAATGAGTTGAAGCGATGTTTTGCCAAGATCATTGAATAGGGGACTAGCTTTGTCCCAATCAGGCTTTAAACTATTACTTGCATTCAAGGAATCAAGCACACCATTCAATGCTTCTGATGAGAAACCCTTTCGTGAGATAAGTTCAGGAAAATTAATAATATCTGCGGATTTTACCTTGGATTTTTCTCGACACGCCTGTTCAAGCAAAGAAGCTAATGCATTAACACTCAGGCTAATGCTATCGCCAAACTTCTTGCTAAGGAAATCGCATAGTTTACCTTTTAGATGTGTAATGTGGTCATCTAGGCTTAATGAGGATTGAACAAAACGCATAACAGAAAGATCGATACTGGCGTCATCAAGCTTTACTTGATCTTTGATTGCTTTCTTAAAGCTCGTCTGATACTCCACTTTGACTTCATTTGCACCAAAACAAGACTTACCACCGTTTTCCTCACATAGATTGAAAGAAGCATTAGTAACAAAAAGGAGCTTGGGTGAATATTCGGCGAAATTCTTTTGATGAATAAATAACTTACCGATGATAGATATTGGGTTCTTCTTGGTGCTATTACTAAGAGTGGATGCAGTCCAGTGTTTCTCTCTTGTTTTTACTTGAGCAAATGTGAGTTGTGTTGGAGAAACTTCGTCATCAAGAATAAGAACATCATCATGATATTCGAAGATAAACACATAGTTCTTTTCATCTAGTTCATATTCCAGCATTTGAGATAAAGCCCAGCAAGTTTGATAGTCAAACCCACGTTGAGCAATCTCACCGCCTCTTTCAGACTGCGGAATACTAACTAATGTTTCAGCTAACCCCATATACTCCCTTATGTTTAATTCAATGGACTCGCGTAACAACATCATTAATCCGATTGAATACAAATAGTAGCATTAGCACGAACTATTGGGTAACACATTCTGAAAGTTAAAAATATGTGAGTTGCAACATCGAAACAGGGAAGCTAAGTAAGCGACTTTGTCTCTAGCGAAGTCATAGCTCTATTCGTTCAGAGGAGGACCAAGAGTCTTTGAAGTACGTGCTGGCGGCGCTCGCCAAGCGTTTTGGAGGCGATGAACATGGTGAAGACTATGAGAAGGTGCGATCGGTTGCCTTCACACGTTTCTACGGCGAGGACGACGAAGATGGTCTTGTTAGTCTGCAGCGTTTCGCAGTTGGGTTAGTCCAGAGCTTGATGGCTGAGATTGTGACCTGCTCCTAGATGATTAATACGCCACTATGCTGGTAATGTCAGCAGATCGCTCAAAGCTGCCTGTCAATAGTAGGGTATCGGATGCATTTTTTTGTTAGATATGACTAAGTGAAATGCAAATGGGTCGTCAAGTGAATGCAATAACTAAATGGCAGACTAAACGTGTTTGAATGCCTGCGTAGGTTATTGTAATAACATCCTTTAGGTCAAACCGTGCTGGCTGCGAACTGGACTGACAACATCCGTAACCAGAAACCATCAAAGTAGTAATATTGCTCAAAAGACAAGATCGACGGGAGCTACAAGGTAACACGTGCCGTTAGCATACCCTTGCATTGAGCCACAAACAATCTCACTGTACTTGCCACAATTTTGCCACATCTACAACGCGCAAAATTGCACATTAGTGTTGAACAAAGCAAAACAATGCAATAATAACTTGATGATTTTATTATAAAAGATGGTGCCGATAATAGGAGTCGAACCTACGACCTTCGCATTACGAATGCGCTGCTCTACCAACTGAGCTATATCGGCCCTGCAAGAGGTGTTCACGAGCGTGAATCACGAGGCAAAAGGTTAGAACTTAGCGGGCGATGCGTCAATAGTCAGTGGAATCAACTGCCTATTTTTACATCGCCCGTTCTCATTTACGCACGAATGGTATCGTCGCCGAAACCAATCCACTTATAGGTGGTTAACGCTTCCAGCCCCATCGGGCCGCGGGCGTGCAGTTTCTGAGTGCTGACCGCCACTTCCGCGCCGAGGCCGAACTGGCCGCCGTCGGTGAAGCGCGTGGAGGCGTTCACATAGACCGCGGAAGAGTCCACTTCATTGATAAAGCGGTTGGCGTTACGCAGGGTGCGGGTCAGGATGGCGTCGGAGTGCTGGGTACCATGTTCGCGGATATGGGCGATAGCCTCATCCATATCAGCCACCACTTTGACGTTCAGATCCAGCGACAGATATTCGTCGTCATACTGCTCCGCTTTCACCGGCTCGACCTTCGCAGGGCCGTTTTGCAGCGCGGGGAGGGCGGAAGGGGCGGCGTGCAGGGTGACGCCGCTCTCGGCCATCTGCTTGCTCAACGCCGGCAGGAAGGTGTCGGCGATGTTGCGGTGCACCAGCAGCGTTTCCACGGTATTGCAGGTGCTTGGCCGCTGGGTCTTGGCGTTGACGATGATCTTCAGCGCGGGGGCGATCTCGGCGGTTTCATCAACGAAGATATGGCACACGCCAATCCCGCCGGTGATCACCGGGATCGTTGACTGCTCACGGCACAGCTTGTGCAGGCCAGCGCCGCCGCGGGGGATCAGCATATCGATGTATTTATCCATCTTCAGCATTTCGCCCACCAGCGCGCGATCCGGGCTCTCAATGGCCTGTACCGCGGCGGCCGGCAGGCCGCACTCCTGCAGCGCCTGCTGGATCACCTTCACCGTGGCGGCGTTGGTGCGCCAGGTCTCTTTCCCGCCGCGCAGGATCGCCGCGTTGCCGGTTTTCAGGCACAGGGAGG
Organism: Klebsiella sp. JB_Kp031; assembly: GCF_040064295.1. Classification (NCBI taxonomy): domain Bacteria; kingdom Pseudomonadati; phylum Pseudomonadota; class Gammaproteobacteria; order Enterobacterales; family Enterobacteriaceae; genus Klebsiella; species Klebsiella sp. JB_Kp031. The sequence goes on along the minus strand of NZ_JBEAJW010000001.1, from coordinate 348,643 downwards.
CGACGTCGACCGTCACGTTGGGACGCGCTTCATAAATCACGCCGATCACCCCCAGCGGGACGCGGCGACGCTCAATACGCAGACCGCTGTCCAGCAGCCCGCCGTCGATCACCTGGCCGACCGGGTCGGCCAGATTGCACACCTGGCGCACATCGCTGGCGATACCGCTCAGGCGCGCCGGGGTCAGCGCGAGGCGATCAAGCATCGCTTCGCTCAGACCATTGGCGCGAGCTTCGGCTAAATCTTCCGCGTTAGCGCGCAGAATATCGTCGGTCTGCGCTTCCAGATAATCGGCGATCTTTTCCAGCACCTGGTTCTTTTCCCGGCTGGAGAGTAACGCCAGCTGCCAGGAGGCCGCTTTGGCGGCAATGCCCATTTGTTCCAGCATTTTCAGCTCCTTAACGGATGATCATATCATCGCGGTGGACGGCCACCGGGCCGTATTCGTAGCCCAGAATGGCATCGATTTGCTGCGAGTGCTGGCCGGCGATAAGGCGCAGCGCATCGCTGTTGTAGCGGCTGACGCCGTGAGCGATGTCGCGTCCTTCGCTATTGCGGATGCGGATCACTTCGCCGCGGGAGAAGTTGCCGCTGACGATTTTGATGCCTTTTGGCAACAGCGAGCTGCCTCTTTCGAGGATCGCCTGGGTCGCGCCCGCATCGACGGTCAGTTCACCGGCCGGCGGCGCGCCGAAGATCCAGCGCTTACGGTTCTCCAGCGGAGACTCCTGGGCGTGGAAGCAGGTGCCTACCGGCAGGCCTTCCATCGCGTGGCCGATGACGTCCGGGCGGTTGCCGGCGGCGATGATGGTATCAATCCCCGCGCGGCAGGCGACGTCCGCGGCCTGCAGCTTGGTGCCCATGCCGCCGGTGCCGAGTCCGGAGACGCTGTCGCCGGCGATGGCGCGCAGCGCGTCGTCGATGCCGTAGACGTCTTTAATCAGCTCCGCCTGCGGGTTGCTGCGCGGGTCGGCGGTGAACAGGCCAGGCTGGTCGGTTAACAGCAGCAGCTTATCCGCCCCGGCGAGGATCGCGGCCAGCGCGGAGAGATTGTCGTTATCGCCCACTTTGATTTCCGCGGTGGCGACGGCGTCGTTTTCGTTAATGACCGGGACGATGCTGTTATCCAGCAGGGCGCGCAGGGTGTCGCGGGCGTTGAGGAACCGTTCTCTGTCTTCCATGTCGGCGCGGGTCAGCAGCATCTGGCCAACGTGAATGCCATAGATAGAAAACAGCTGTTCCCACAGCTGGATAAGACGGCTTTGTCCTACCGCCGCCAGCAGCTGCTTGGAGGCGATGGTGGCGGGCAGTTCCGGGTAACCAAGGTGCTCGCGCCCGGCGGCAATGGCCCCGGAGGTCACGATGACAATACGGTGTCCCATGGCGTGCAGCTGTGCGCACTGGCGCACGAGCTCGACGATATGGGCGCGGTTCAGGCGACGGGACCCGCCTGTTAAAACACTGGTGCCCAGTTTTACCACCAGCGTCTGGCTTTCACTCATGATTCTCTGCCGTTCAAAAGGAATATCGATATCGAGCTGATGTTGTAGCAGGAGTCGGCCCGCTTGCCAACACCCGGGGCGGCGGGCGCGCCATTTTATTGCGCGGGATCGGGCATTCTGGAGAGGATATGTGACAAAAATATGTCAGATACATTTAAATACTCTTTTTTATAAAAAGTTCCACATTGTCATAAATATTTAATATGCCGGCGTTAAAAAACTCCTGTTTTTGATGGGCGAGAGCCCGCAATTGAATAGCGCGTATAAATAAATCACCAGGACTGAATAATGAAAAAGAGTACTCTGGCATTAATGATGATGGGCTTTGTGGCTTCAACGGCGACGCAGGCAGCGGAAGTTTATAACAAGAACGCTAACAAGCTGGATGTGTACGGTAAGATCAAAGCCATGCACTACTTCAGCGATTATGACAGCAAAGATGGCGATCAGACTTACGTGCGTTTCGGTATTAAAGGCGAAACGCAGATTAACGAAGACCTGACCGGCTATGGCCGTTGGGAATCTGAATTCTCGGGTAACAAAACCGAGAGCGACTCCAGCCAGAAGACTCGTCTGGCGTTCGCTGGGGTGAAGTTGAAGAACTACGGTTCTTTCGACTATGGCCGTAACCTTGGCGCCCTGTACGACGTGGAAGCCTGGACCGATATGTTCCCGGAATTCGGCGGCGACTCATCCGCTCAGACCGATAACTTTATGACCAAGCGCGCCAGCGGCCTGGCGACCTACCGCAACACCGATTTCTTCGGTCTGGTGGATGGTCTGGATCTGACCCTGCAGTACCAGGGTAAAAACGAAGGCCGTGAAGCGAAGAAACAGAACGGCGACGGCGTCGGCACCTCGTTAAGCTATGACTTCGGCGGCAGCGACTTCGCCGTCAGCGCAGCCTACACCAGCTCCGACCGTACCAACGATCAAAACCTTCTGGCCCGCGGCCAGGGTTCGAAAGCGGAAGCCTGGGCGACCGGCCTGAAATATGACGCCAACAACATCTACCTGGCGACCATGTACTCTGAAACCCGTAAGATGACCCCGATCAGCGGCGGTTTTGCCAACAAAGCGCAGAACTTTGAAGCGGTGGCCCAGTATCAGTTCGACTTCGGTCTGCGTCCGTCCCTCGGCTATGTGCTGTCGAAAGGGAAGGATATCGAAGGGGTGGGGAGCGAAGATCTGGTTAACTACATTGACGTGGGCCTGACCTACTACTTCAACAAAAACATGAACGCCTTCGTGGATTACAAAATCAACCAGCTGAAAAGCGATAACAAACTCGGCATCAACGATGACGACATCGTCGCGCTGGGCATGACCTACCAGTTCTGATCAACTTCAGAACCACCCGCCGCAGCCCAGGCTGCGGCTTTTTTTTTAGCGGCGATTCTTCGCCAGATGCAGGGTGTCGCTGTTCATGGTGATCTGCGCGTTATACTCCTTCGGCAGACGACGCGCCTGATAGAACGCCGACTCCCAGTAAGGGTTGTCCAGCGAAGAGCGCATCACGCCCTGGCTGCTCGAGGCGTGAAGGAAATTATGATCGGTATCGTAAAAGCCAACGTGCATCCCGGCCCGGGTGCGGAAGAACACCAGATCGCCGGGACGTAAATCCCGCTTATTGACCCGCACGCCCATGTGCAGTAGCTCGCGGGTGGTGATCCGCTCCATCGGCAGGTTAAAGCGATCCTTCAACGTGCGCCAGACGAAACCCGAGCAGTCGACGCCGCTTTGTTCAGTACCGCCCCATTCATAGGGGGTTCCCTGCCAGGTGTGCATCTGATCATGCAGGGCCGCCACCACCGGGATCAGATCGTCCGATCCGCCGTCAATGGTCATATCCGCATGAGATTTTGTGTTCTTTGCCTGTTTCGGTGAGGAGGAGCATCCTGCCAACAACAAAAAAGGAATTAAAAAGAGAGCATGCGTCAGTTTTGGCTTCATATCGTTATTTTCGAAGTAGCAAGCAGACTGCTTTGTTTTATAGCCGATTAAAAAGAACGGCTGAATAAGCCGAGGCCGCCTTTACGTTTATTTACGATTAAAAATAAACAACCAGCCGAGAGATCACCCATAAAAGGCAGTTGTCACTTCCGAACGGCCTGTGCCAGGATTCTGATTAAACATTTCACGAGGCATTCCATGACGCATTACGCCATCTCTGGTGAGACTTTGCCCGGCGCCGCTTTCGACGCGGGGTGGATGACGTCTGCGCCTCATCATCGCTTCGCCACGCTCTGCCCACCGCCTCCCCCTCCAGACCGGGTTGTTTTCGGCGCTTAGCGCCGTCTTTAGCAGGCGCTTACCTGCCGGTATGACGCTTGATACCTTGTGTTTGACGTTCTGGAGCATGCTATGCACGTTCGCTATTCTCTGCTCGCCTCGCAGGCGACAACGGCCATTTTTGTGCTGCTGTGGGGCAGTGCGGCCATTTTCACCCGCTGGGGACTGGACAATGCCTCGCCGATGGCGCTGCTGGTCTTTCGTTTTCTGATTGCCCTGGTCGCGCTGGCGCCGCTGGCCATCGTCCGTCGGCGCTGGCTGCCCGCACCGGGCACCCGCCTGCAGACCGCGGCCACCGGCCTGATGCTGATTGGCGGCTATTCGGTCTGTTACTTCGAGGCGATGGCCAACGGCGTGACGCCGGGACTTATCGCCACCATGATGGGGATCCAGCCCATCCTCACGCTTTGCGTGGTGGAGCGCCGCCTGCAGGGGCGGCGGCTGCTGGGGCTGCTGCTTGCCCTGGCGGGGCTGGTGCTGCTGGTATGGCGCAGCCTGGCGGCGTCGCCCATGGCGATGGCGGGGATCCTGTTTGCGCTGGCGGCTTTGCTGCTGATGACTTTTGGCGCGCTGTGGCAAAAGCGCAGCCGTCAGTCGCCGGCGGATGTCCTGCCGCTGCAGTACGCCGTGAGTCTGGGGCTGTGCCTGTTGCTCGCCCCGGTCAGCGGCTTCCGGTTTACCGTTAACGTCGGGTTGATTATTCCGGTGTTGTTTCTCGGGCTGCTGATTTCGGTGGTCGCCCAGCTGCTGCTGTATCGTCTGCTGAGCGCGGGAAATATCGTCAATGTCACCAGCCTCTTTTATCTGGTGCCGGCGATCACGGCGCTGCTGGATTATCTGCTGCTGGGCAACCGGCTGCCGGCGGCGGCGATGGTCGGTATGGTGGCGATCGTCGGCGGGATCGTATTGGTGTTCCGCACCGGCAAGGTCCGCGCCGGCTGACGACGAGCCGGGCGCTGCGGCGTCCGGTTCATTTTCCTGTCATCTTTTTTACGCATGCTCCCGGCAGCTTATTTTGACCAGTAAGGGAAAGTACCATGGGCAACACGCTGACGATTTTTGATCTCGATAACACCCTGATACAGGGCGATAGCAGTACGGTCTGGAGCCAGTTTATGGTTCGCGAAGGGCTGGCGACGCAGAAGGGGTATCTTGCCCGCGAGGCGCGGCTAATGGCGGATTATGACCGGGGAGAGATGAATATCGCCGATTATGTGGCCCTGATCCAGGCACCGCTGGCCGGAATACCGAAATCGGACGTTGATGCGCTGGTGGCCCGCTGCGTGCGCGAGGCGATCCTGCCCCGGATCTATCCGCAGGCGTGGGAGCTCATTCGTCGTCTGCGGGCCGAGGGGGAGCAGATGCTGATTATCTCCGCCTCGGTTAGCCTGCTGGTGCAGGCGGTGGCCGCCGCGCTGGAGATCGATCAGGCGCTGGGCATTGACGTGGCGATGGTCGACGGCGGCTACAGCGGGGTCATTGCCGGGATCCCCAGCTATCAGCAGGGAAAGGTGGCGCGTCTGGCGCAGTGGCGCGAGGCGTATCCGCAGTATAACGGCGAGGTGACGTTCTATACCGATTCCATTAACGATCTGCCGCTGTGTCTGCATGCGGATCGCGTGCGGCTGGTCAATCCCTGTCCGCAGCTGCAGGCGGCCGGTGCCGGATACGGCTGGCCGGTGCTGAGCTGGCGGCTGGAATAGCGGAGCGGATAAATATTTCTGCGGGTTCAGTCGTTCCAGGCCGGATAAGGCGTGTGCCGCCATTCGGCATACAGGCGGCTCCGTGCCGGCGGTCATTGCCCGGCGGCGCTGCGCTTGCGCGGGCCTACGGGGTGTGAGCCTGTGAGAGGGCCCTGTAGGCCGGGTAAGGCGCAGCCGCCACCCGGCGAAATATCGGCGCAACCGGAAATGTCCCTGCTCGCGCTGCGTTTAGCAGGGCTACCACTCCTGGGCTTTTTCCGGGCAGATTGCGCTCCCCATATTTTTTCTGCGCTATGTCACTCATGGTGCCTGGAGCGCACAGGGGGCGGCCAGTCGCCGCCGCCGCCCCCTGTACCCCCGGGCTCCGGCCAGCACCGGCAGTTTCAGTCGCGCAAGTGGGTAAATTAATGACTGGTTGCTCGGGCCGTAGGCCGGGTAAGGCGCAGCCGCCACCCGGCATAAAAGCAGCTCCGTACCCGCTGTCATCGCCCGGTGGCGCTGCGCTTACCGGGCCTACGATGTGTCAGCCAGTGAGAGGACCCCGCAGGCCGGGTAAGGCGTAGCCGCCACCCGGCACAAAGGTGCGCTAGCGTTCGTCCTGATACAGCGGCACCACGGCGCCGCCGATATAGCGACGGCGCAGCCAGGCGGAGAGGGTGTCCATGATCATCACCACCGCCACCAGCAGCAGGGTGATAAACATCACCACATCCCAGTTCCACAGGCGCATATTCTCGGCATAGATAAGCCCAATACCGCCGGCGCCGACGAAGCCCAGCACCGCCGCGGAGCGGGTGTTGGATTCAATCTGATACAGGCTCAACGCGAGGAAGGTCGGGAACGACTGGGTAAAAATGCCAAAGCGATGCTTTTGCAGGCCGTTCGCGCCCACGGCGGTCAGTCCGCGCCCGGGGGAGCGGTCCACCGCTTCGTGTCCTTCCGCGTACAGCCGTCCCAGCAGGCCGGTGTCCTGCATGATGATCGCCAGCACCCCGGCCAGCGGCCCGAGGCCTACCGCGCGCACGAAAATCAGCCCCCAGATAGCCATGTCGATCCCGCGCAGCACATCAAACAGGCGGCGCATCAGCAGGGCGAGGGTTCCCAGCACCACGCCGCGCATGATGTTGCGGGCGGCGAAGAAGGAGAGCAGTAGCGCCAGCACCGTGGCGGTCAGCGTCCCGGCGAAGACGATAGCCAGGGTGATGCCGATTTGCGTGAAGTAATAGCCGAACGGCCAGTTCCAGAAGTCGTGCCAGACGAACATCCGCGCCAGATAGCGGCCAATCTGCTGCAGGCCGGTGGTCAGCTGTTCGCCGCTGATGCCGAACTGCAGAAAAAACCAGACGTAATAGAGCAGGCAGGCCAGCGCCACCAGCCCGACGTAGCGCAGGTAGCGCCCCTGGACCTGATAGAGCTGCTTATGCTGCCGCCGGCTGGCGGCGAGATCCGGTTGCATGTGCCAGACGCTCATTTCTTACCCTCCAGTACCCACAGGCGCAGACGACCGGACAGCATGTCCAGCGCCGACACCACCAGAATGATCAGCAGCAGGGTGATGCTCACCTGATCGTAGCGGTCGAGCTTGATGTTGGTCATCAGCTCCTGGCCGATGCCGCCCGCGCCCACCAGCCCGAGAATGGTCGACGAGCGGAAGTTGATTTCAAGCCGCATAAAGCCATAGGAGAGAAACAGAGGTTTCACCTGAGGCCACAGGGCGAAGCGAATTTTCTGCAGCGGGGATGCGCCGCAGGCCGCCAGGCCGCGTACCGGTTTGTTTTGCGCGCTTTCCACCGCCTCGTAGAACAGTTTGGTCAGGCTGCCGACGGTATGCAGCATGAGCGCCAGAAAGCCCGGAATCGCGCCGATGCCGAACGCCATCACAAAGATCACCGCCCACGCCAGCTCGGGCATGGTGCGCAAAAACGCCACCAGCACGCGAATGGCAAAGCGCACCGGCGCCGGGGACCAGGCGTTATTGGCGGCAAGAAACGCGAAAACCGTGGCAATGGCGACGGCCACCAGGGTTGAGGCCAGCGCCAGCTGCAGAGTTTCCCAGATCAGCGGCAGCTGGATCGGCAGGCGATAGCCCCACCAGGCCAGCGAGCCTTTGGTCTGCACGTCGGCGAACAGGTTGCCGGCGCTCAGGGGCGGAATGGTCTCTGCCATATAGTCAAAGAAATGGGGCAGCGAGTGCCAGATAGTCAGCAGATTAAATTCCGCGGCGCTGCCGGCGGCAAAATAGAGCGCCAGCAGCAGCAGCGACCAGCAGACGGCATCGCGCTTTTGCCGCGAGCGTACCTGCTGGTAATAGTGTTCAAATTCGGTGTGGGTCGTCTTCATGCGTCGGGGATCTTCAACGTAGCGCCGCCGCTTACCCTGGGGCAAGCAGGCGGCGTTGAGGCAGGATTAACGCGCGCTCACCAGCTCGCGTTTCATATCAATAATCTGCTGGAAGTCAGCCACGCTGCCCGGGCCGATGTGCTGAGTACCGCCCATCGCTTTGATAAAGCAGGCGTGATCCTCAGTATCCAGTTTTTTCACCGCCGCCACGACCTTCGCTTTAAAGTCCGCTGGCAGCGCATTGCTCACCAGGATCGGGCCGTTCGGGATCAGCGGCGATTGCCAGATAATGCGGATCTGCTTCATCAGATCCGGATGATCCATGCGAATCAGGCGGTTGAACGCGCCGGTGGTGTAGCCGGTGTTGTAATCGCCCACCATCGAGGCCCAGGTGACCGCGCCCGCGAACTGGCCATTCAGCACGCCGAGGATGTCCTGCTCGTGGCCACCGGAGAAGGTGACGCTGGAGAAGGTGTTGTTGTATTTGTTGTCGGCGTTACCGCCAAATTTTTCTTTAAACGCATGGTTAGGGATCAGATACCCGGAAGTGGAGTCCGGGTCGGCGAAGCCGAAGGCTTTGCCTTTTAAATCGTCCAGCGTTTTATACGGGGAGTCAGCTTTGACAATCACCACCGAGTGGTAGCCGCGAGACTGATCTTTGTCGTCCACGGCGATACCGACGATATCCACCGCTTTGGGGTTATTAAGATAAACCGAGGCGTAAGAGGAGGGAGACATGCTCAGCACCACGTCGACTTTCCCTCCCAGCAGACCCTGGATCACCCCGGAATAGTCGGAAGAGTTGCGCAGTTTGGTGTCCACGTTCAGCTCTTTATCGAGGAAGGCCTTCACGCACTGGTTATCGCCGATTTGCTGGGTGGCGTTCTGGCCGCCGAGAATGCCCAGATTCAGCTCTTTCGGCTGCGCTGCCGTTGCCTGCCATGCCATTATCATGCCCGCGACCATTGCGGATAAACGAACTGCGCCAGTCATAGATTTTTTCATTATGTTGCCCGTGTGAGTGAAATTAATGCAATTGGCTAACTTCATCGCCGTACAGCCGCTGCAGCACATCCTGCGTCAGCCGGGAGGGGTGATCGTCAAAAATAAGCTGACCGCTGGCGACGCCGATAACCCGGGTGCAGTAGGTCTTCACCAGCTCTACCGAATGCAGGTTTACCATCACGCTGATGCCCTGCTCGCTAATTTCGCGCAACACATCCATGATGCGCTGGGTGTTTTTCGGATCCAGCGAGGCGACAGGCTCGTCGGCCAGCAGGATCCCGGGGTTTTGCATCAGCGCCCGGCAGATCGCCACCCGCTGCATCTGCCCGCCGGAGAGGTTCTCCGCCCGCTGCAGCGCGTGCGGCAGCATGTTCATCCACTCAAGCAGCGCAATGGCGCGCGCCCGGTCAGCTTCAGGAAAGATTTTAAACAGCGATTTCAGGGTTGAAGTCTGGCTGAGGCGGCCCAGCAGGACGTTGGTGAGCACATCGAGACGGGGCACCAGGCAGAAGTCCTGAAAAATCATTCCGCAGTGGCTGCGCCAGGCATTGAGCGCGCGACCTTTCAGCTGTGAGACATCGTGCGGGGTACCGACTTCCGGGTAGCTAAGAATTTCGCCGCCGCTGGCGCTGTGGGTGCCGTTGAGGACATGCAGGAGCGTCGATTTACCGGCGCCGGAGCGGCCTATGATGCCAACCATTTCGCCAGCGTGCAGATCAAAGCTGATGCCGTCCAGCACCTTGTGCTGGGCTTGATAAGCTTTACTCAGATTACGCACGCTTAAGACCTTCCGCTGCCGGCCGGCATTGAGTTCGGTGAACGGCTGGAAATCAGTTTCGGCCACCGCGGCAAGAGAGCTGTTCATAAGAGTGTCCAGGTTCGTCATTAACTGGCCACTATTAATAGGTCTTTATGTGAAATTTCGATGACGGTATTGCGAACAAACCGTGAACAGGCGGGAAAGGGCGGCGGTGAGCGGTTCACCGTGCGTGGTACGCTGGCGAAGCGCCGAAAAGCGGCTATGCTTTCGGGAACGCGGAGACTGGCGTCCCCGTGACGGCAGGAACCCATCGGCAAAACTCGTTTTATCTTGCTAATGAGGTCTGTTTAATCGAATAGATAATGCTTCTGCCTTTGTTTAGCATTCATCATTCCGCAAAATTAACATATATATAACTATTTTGTGCGGCAGGTTAATCTATTTATGAGTCTTATGTATTGGTGAATCATCCTGGTTATTGCTGATTTTTAGACTTATATTCTTTATTTTTGAATAAATTTGGTTTATTTGACAACTGCATTCTGCCCTTCATTAAGAATATTCCTAACATAATAGGGTGAAGATCCTGGGTAATATAAAATTCAGCTAAGAATTGAGGGTTATATTGCTAATAACCTTATGAAAATAAATACCTTTTTCTTGCGCTCAAAAATGAGATATTTTCAGTTTTTGTAAATATTGACCTGGGCGCGAAATTCATTGCCTTCCCGCATGTTGACACTCCATAGGAAAAAACTTAAATTCAACGCCAAGCAGAAAATAATTATAGTTTAACCCCGCTTATTCAATATTGATAAGTAATGCGTGTCTTATTTAATGGCGATTTACTAAAGGAATCGAATACGCCAGTAAACTTTATAGGCCTGGCAAGCAGTGACGTTTTAAAAATGATTACTTCAAGGACTATGAGGTTAAAAACTATATGGAATATAAAAGCTGTTCCGATAAGTATATTTGGTCTGCCGATGACTCCTACTTCTATAAAGGATTGTCTGAACTGATTGTAGATATCGACGAGTTAATTTATCTGTCGCTAGAGAAAATCAGAAAAGATTTCGTGTTTATCAATCTCAATACGGCTTCGTTAAACGAGTTTATCAGGCGCGACAGCGAATGGCTATCCGCGGTAAAGGGGAAACAGGTTGTATTAATTGCGGCCAGGAAGTCAGAAGCCTTAGCGAATTACTGGTATTACAATAGCGATATTCGCGGCGTGGTATATGTTGGCCTGAGTCGCGATATTCGAAAAGAGCTGGCCTATGTGATTAATGGCAGGTTTCTCCGTAAAGATATTAAGAAAGATAAAATTACAGACCGGGAAATGAAAATTATCCGCATGACCGCCCAGGGCATGCAGCCGAAATCGATCGCCAGAATTGAAAATTGTAGCGTGAAGACAGTATATACCCATCGGCGCAATGCCGAGGCCAAGCTGTATTCCAAAATATACAAATTAGTTCAGTAACACCCAGGTAAGTTAATTTTTGAATGGTTCACCGGGACATCATGTCCTTAATTCAACTCAGGAAGAAAAAGCGATGAAAAAAAAGGTTCTGGCAATAGCTCTGGTAACGGCGTTTACCGGTATGGGCGTGGCGCAGGCTGCTGACGTAACGGCTCAGGCTGTAGCGACCTGGTCTGCGACCGCCAAAAAAGACACCACCAGCAAGCTGGTGGTCACCCCGCTCGGCAGCCTGGCGTTCCAGTATGCCGAAGGCGTGAAAGGTTTTAACTCACAGAAAGGTCTGTTTGACGTGGCGATTGAGGGTGACGCAACGGCGACCGCCTTTAAGCTGACCTCGCGTCTTATCACCAACACCTTAACCCAGCTGGATACCTCCGGCTCCACGCTGAGCGTGGGCGTGGATTATAACGGCGCAGCGGTGGAAAAAACCGGTGATACCGTGATGATCGATACCGCCAACAACGTTCTGGGCGGCAACCTCAGCGCGCTGGCTAACGGCTACAACGCCAGCGGCCGTACCACCGCGCAGGATGGTTTCACCTTCTCGATCATCAGCGGCACCACCGACGGTACCACCGCAGTGACCGATTACAGCACCCTGCCGGAAGGGATCTGGAGCGGCGACGTCAGCGTACAGTTCGACGCCACCTGGACCAGCTGATCCTTGTGATGCGCCAGCAGGGGGGCTCCCCCTGCTTTTTTCACGGACGGAATTGTTATGAAAAAGCACCTTCTGGCCCTCGGGCTGCTGCTTGCCGGAGTATCGCCGGCGCAGGCGCTGGATGTCGGCGATATCTCATCGTTTATGAACAGCGGCAGCAGCACACTGAGCAAAACGATCAAGAACAGCACCGACAGCGGCCGCCTGATCAATATCCATCTCGAACGGCTCTCTTCCCCGCTGGACGACGGACAGGTTATCCCGATGGATAAACCGGATGAGGTGCTGCTCACTCCCGCCAGCCTGCTGCTACCCGCCCAGGCCAGCGATGTGATCCGCTTCTTCTACAAAGGCCCGGCGGATAACAAAGAGCGCTACTACCGCATTGTCTGGTTCGACCAGGCGCTCAGCGATGCCCAGCGCGATAACGCCACCCGCAGCGCGGTGGCCACCGCTTCCGCTCGCATCGGCACCATCCTGGTGGTGGCGCCCCGGCAGGTGAACTACCGCTTTCAGTATGCCAACGGCTCCCTGACCAACACCGGGAATGCGACGCTGCGGATCCTCGCCTACGGCCCCTGCCTGAAGGCCGCCGACGGTAAGGAGTGCAAAGAGAACTACTACCTGATGCCGGGTAAATCACGCCGTTTTACGCGCGTGGACACGGCGGATAAAAAAGGACGGGTTGCGCTTTGGCAGGGTGAGCAGTTTGTTCCCGTGAAATAGACAGCTGTGCAGATGGATAACGACGATGCCTCTACAACGGATTTCCCCAGGACTGAAAACGCGGCTTGCCTTCGGCATGTTTTTTTTGTTCGTTCAGCCCGACGCCAGTGCGGCGGCCCCAGGCGCGCAGCAGATTGGCGGGGTGATTATTCCGCAGGCCTTCAGCCAGGCGCTGCAGGACGGCATGAGCGTTCCTCTTTATATTCATCTTGCCGGCAGCCAGGACACCCGGGACGATCAGCGGATCGGCAGCGCCTTTATCTGGCTGGATGGCGGCCAGCTGCGCGTTCGGCAGATCCGGCTGGAGGACAATGAGGGTAACGCCAGCGTCAGCGAACAGACCCGACAGCAGCTGATCGGCCTCGCCAACGCCCCGTTCAGCGAGGCGCTCACCATTACTCTGACCGACAGCGCGCAGCTGGATCTCAGCCTGCGTCAGCTGCTGCTGCAGCTGGTGGTCAAGCGCGAGGCGCTGGGCACCGTGCTGCGCTCGCGCAGCGAAGACATCGGCCAGTCGAGCGTCAACGCCCTGAGCAGCAACCTGAGCTATAACCTCGGCGTCTATAACAACCAGATGCGCAACGGCGGAAGCAACACCTCCAGCTACCTGTCGCTGAACAACGTCACGGCGCTGCGTGAGCATCACGTGGTGCTCGACGGCTCGCTGTACGGCATCGGCAGTGGTCAGCAGGACAGTGAATTATATAAAGCCATGTATGAACGCGATTTCGCTGGCCACCGCTTTGCCGGCGGGATGCTTGACACCTGGAACCTGCAGTCTCTGGGACCGATGACCGCTATTTCGGCGGGCAAGATTTACGGCCTTTCCTGGGGGAACCAGGCCAGCTCCACCGTCTTCGACAACAGCCAGTCCGCCACGCCGGTGATTGCCTTTTTACCGGCGGCGGGCGAGGTGCATCTCACCCGCGACGGCCGGTTGCTGAGCGTCCAGAACTTCGCCATGGGCAACCATGAAGTGGATACCCGCGGCCTGCCATACGGTATTTACGACGTGGAAGTGGAGGTGATCGTCAACGGGCGGGTGGTCAGCAAACGCACCCAGCGGGTCAATAAGCTGTTCAGCCGGGGACGCGGCGCCGGCGCGCCGCTGGCGTGGCAGGTATGGGGCGGCAGTTTTCATATGGATCGCTGGTCGGAGAGCGGAAAAAAGACCCGGCCGGCGAAAGAGAGCTGGCTGGCGGGCCTCTCGGCCTCCGGGTCGCTCAGCACCCTGAGCTGGGCGGCAACGGGCTATGGCTACGACAACCAGGCGGTGGGAGAAACTCGCCTGACGCTGCCGCTGGGCGAGGCGATCAACGTTAACCTGCAAAACATGCTGGCCAGCGACAGCTCGTGGAGCAGCGTCGGCAGCATCAGCGCCACGTTGCCGGGGGGCTTTAGTTCAGTGTGGGTCAACCAGGAGAGAACCCACATTGGCGATCAATTGCGGCGCAGCGATGCCGATAACCGGGCGATCGGCGGCACCCTCAACCTGAATGCGCTGTGGTCGAAGCTGGGAACGTTCAGCGTGAGCTACAACGATGATCGCCGCTACAACAGCCATTACTACACCGCGGATTACTATCAGACGGTCTACAGCGGCGCCTTTGGCTCGCTCGGCCTGCGGGCGGGGATCCAGCGCTATAACAATGGCGACAGCAGCGCCAACACCGGGAAATATATCGCCCTCGATCTGTCGCTGCCGCTGGGCAACTGGTTCAGCGCCGGGATGACCCATCAGAACGGCTACACCATGGCTAACCTCTCAGCGCGTAAACAGTTTGATGAAGGCACCATTCGCACCATCGGCGCCAATCTGTCGCGGGCCATCTCCGGCGATACCGGGGATGACAAAACCCTCAGCGGCGGGGCGTATGCCCAGTTCGACGCCCGCTACGCCAGCGGCACGCTGAACGTCAACAGCGCAGCGGACGGCTACGTCAACACCAACCTCACCGCCAGCGGCAGCGTCGGCTGGCAGGGCAAAAATATCGCCGCCAGCGGACGAACCGACGGCAACGCCGGGGTGATCTTCAACACCGGGCTGGAGGACGATGGTCAAATCAGCGCCAGGGTCAACGGGCGGATCTTCCCGCTCGGCGGTAAGCGTAACTATCTGCCGCTCTCGCCTTATGGCCGCTATGAGGTGGAGCTGCAGAACAGCAAAAACTCGCTCGACAGTTACGACATCGTCAGCGGGCGCAAGAGTCATCTGACTCTCTATCCCGGCAACGTGGCGGTGATTGAGCCAGAGGTGAAGCAGATGGTCACCGTCTCCGGTCGTATTCGGGCGGAAGACGGCACGCTGCTGGCGAATGCGCGGATTAACAACCATATCGGCCGTACCCGCACCGATGAAAACGGCGAGTTTGTTATGGATGTGGATAAGAAATACCCCACGATCGATTTCAGCTACGGCGGCAATAAAACCTGCGAAGTGGCGCTGGAGCTCAGCCAGGCGCGCGGCGCCGTGTGGGTGGGGGATGTGGTTTGCAGCGGCCTCTCGTCGTGGGCGGCGGTGCAGCAGACAGGAGAAGAGAATGAAAGTTAACCCATTAATCGCCCTGGCGATCCTCGCGCTGCTCTGGCCGGCGGCTGCGCTCAGGGCGGCGGTGACCAAGACCACCTGGTCGGATGCGCCGGCGCGCGAGTTTGTGTTTGTGGAAAACAACTCCGACGACAACTTTTTCGTCACTCCCGGCGGGGCGCTGGATCCGCGCATGACCGGCGCCAACCGCTGGACCGGCTTAAAATACACCGGCTCCGGGACCATCTATCAGCAGAGTCTCGGCTATATCGATAACGGCTACAACACCGGGCTCAATGCCAACTGGAAGTTTGATATGTGGCTGGAAAACTCGCCGGTTTCGCACCCCTTAACCGGCCTGCGCTGCATCAACTGGTACGCCGGGTGCGATATGGCCACCAGCCTGATCCTGCCGCAGACCACTGACGCCAGCGGGTTCTATGGCGCGACGGTGACCAGCGGCGGCGCGAAGTGGATGCACGGTATGATGTCGGACGCGTTTTATCAGTATCTGCAACAGATGCCGGTCGGCGGCAGCTTCACGATGACCATCAATGCCTGCCAGACCTCGGTGAACTACGACGCCAGCAGCGGCGCGCGCTGTAAGGATCAGGCCTCCGGCAACTGGTATGTGCGCAACGTCACCCACACCAAAGCCGCGAACCTGCGGTTGATAAACACCCACTCGCTGGCGGAGGTGTTTATCAACAGCGATGGCGTGCCAACCCTTGGGGAAGGGAACGCCGACTGCCGGACACAGACCATTGGCAGCCGTTCAGGATTAAGCTGTAAGATGGTCAATTATACCTTGCAGACCAATGGGTTAAGCAATACGTCGATCCATATTTTCCCGGCGATCGCCAACTCGTCGCTGGCCTCGGCCGTCGGGGCGTATGATATGCAGTTCAGCCTCAACGGCAGCTCATGGAAGCCGGTGAGCAATACCGCCTATTACTACACCTTCAATGAGATGAAGAGCTCAGATGCGATCTATGTGTTCTTCTCCAGCAACTTCTTTAAGCAGATGGTGAATCTCGGGATCAGCGATATCAATACCAAGGATCTGTTCAACTTTCGCTTCCAGAACACCACCTCGCCGGAGTCAGGCTGGTATGAGTTTTCCACCTCCAATACGCTGATTATCAAGCCCCGTGATTTCAGCATCAGCATTATCTCTGACGAATATACCTCGGCGCCGTCGCGGGAGGGGTATGTCGGCAGCGGTGAACCGGCGCTCGATTTCGGCTACATCGTCACCACCAGCGGTAAAACGGCCGCCGACGAAGTGCTGATCAAAGTGACCGGACCGGCGCAGGTGATTGGTGGGCGCTCCTACTGTCTCTTCAGCTCCGATGACGGTACGGCGAAAGTGCCGTTCCCGGCGACGCTCTCTTTTATCACCCGCAGCGGCGCGACGCAGACCTACGACGCCGGGTGCGATGACAGCTGGCGGGATATGACCGATGCGCTGTGGCTGACCACGCCGTGGACCGATATCTCCGGCGAAGTGGGGCAGATGGATAAGACCACGGTGAAATTTTCGATTCCGATGGATAACGCCATTTCGCTGCGGACGGTAGACGATAACGGCTGGTTTGGCGAAGTCAGCGCTTCAGGAGAGATTCATGTCCAGGCGACGTGGCGCAACATTAACTAAGGCCCTGCTGACGCTGGGCTGCCTGCTGGCGGCGCCGCTGGCGCAGGCGATCTCGGTCGGCAATCTGACCTTTTCCCTGCCGGCTGAAGCGGATTTCGCCAGCAAACGGGTGGTCAATAACAATAAAAGCGCGCGGCTGTACCGGATCACCGTCAGCGCCATCGACCGCCCTGGCGGCAGCGAAGTGCGCTCCCGGCCGGTGGATGGCGAACTGCTGTTCGCCCCCCGCCAGCTGGCGCTGCAGGCCGGGGAGAGCGAATATTTCAAATTTTATTATCATGGGCCGCGGGATAACCGCGAGCGCTACTATCGGGTCTCGTTTCGTGAAATTCCCACCCGTAACCTGACGAGGCGCAGCCCGACCGGCGGCGAAGTCAGCATGGAGCCAGTGGTGGTGATGGATACCATCCTGGTGGTGCGCCCGCGGCAGGTACAGTTTAAATGGTCTTTCGATAAGGCGGCCGGGACGGTGAGCAACACCGGCAATACCTGGTTTAAGCTGCTGATTAAACCCGGGTGCGATTCGACCGAAGAGGAGGGCGACGCGTGGTATCTGCGTCCCGGGGACGTGGTTCGCCAGCCGGCATTGCGCCAGCCGGGGAACCACTATCTGGTCTATAACGACAAATTTATTAAGATCAGCGATACCTGTCCGCTGAAGCCCCGTCCCGCGGAGTGAGCCTTATCCGGCGGTCGCGCGGCGGGTAAAGCGCCGGCTGGCCAGCAGGCTCAGACCGCAGCACAGCAGGTAGTACACCGCGCCGGTGAAGACGAAGATCGCCAGGGGATAGATTTGCACCCGGTTGTTGACCTGGCCGGCCACGGTGGTCAGCTCCGGGACGTTGACGATAAATGCCAGCGAAGTGTCCTTCAGCAGGCCGATAAAGATCCCCACCAGCGACGGCTGAACGTTGCGCAGCGCCTGCGGGAGCAGCACCAGGCGCAGCGTTTGCCAGGGGGCGAACCCCTGGGTCAGCGCCGCCTCATACTGTCCTTTCGGCAGCGACTGCAGCCCGGCCAGCACCGAATGCATCACCGAGGCGGCGGTAAACCACGCCAGCGCCAGGGTCACGGTCACCGCGCCGGGCAGATCGCCGCCGGTCAGCATCGGCAGCAGATACCACAGCCAGAAGATGACAAATATCAGCGGGATGCCGCGGATAATTTCCGCCCACAGGAACAGCAGACGTCGCGTCAGCCCGCCGTAGCGCCAGGCCAGCCCCGCCAGCGCAATGCCTCCCGGCAGCGCCAGCAGGGTGGCGCCGATGGCCATCAGCAGGGTCAGTGCCACGCCGCCGGGCTGGCCCTCCGCCAGCCGGCCCCACAGCAGGTAATCAAGATTATCGGCGATCACCGCCAGATTAGCGTTCATGTTGGGCGCTCCGTTGCAGTTTTCTTCCCGGGCCGAGACGCGTTAGCGCCACGCCCATCGCCACCCCCAGCGCCAGATACAGCGCGGTGCCGACGGCAAACGCCTCCAGGGCGTGCGCGTTATAGCTCTCAATCTGCCGCACCTGATAAGTCAGTTCAGCAAAGCCGATGCCGCTGGCCAGCGATGAGAGTTTCATCAGGTTGAGATACTGGCCGACAATCGGCTGCCAGGCGTTGGCCAGTCCCTGCGGCAGGAGGATAAAGCGCAGCTCCTGCCATGGGGTAAAGCCCTGCGACAGCGCGGCTTCCCGCTGCCCGTGGCTGACGGCGCGCAGTCCGGAGACGATCTCTTCCACCAGAAAGGCAGAGGTAAAGACCCCCAGCCCCCACATCGAGCAGAGGAACTCCGGCGTCAGCCACCAGACGTTGCCCGGCAGAATGGACCAGGCGTGCTCGTCGTTTACCACGTCCTTCACCGCCAGCGGCAGCAGGTTCCAGGCGGCAAAGTACCAGAACAGCAGCTGGACCAGCAGCGGAGTATTGCGAAACAGCGAGACCCACGCGGCCACCAGCCCGCGCCCCACGCGGCCGCCGCCGAGACGCAGGGCCAGCAGCAGGACCGCCAGCGCAGTGGCGAGCAGGATCCCGGCGACGCTGACCCAGACGGTGGTGAGAAAACCAGAGATAATCCATTGCAACGGCTGTCCGCTCAGGACGCCGTGCCAGTCAAGCATCGGCGTCACTCGAGGCTCTCCTGGTGCAGCGGATCCAGCACCTTCTGCAGAAAACGCCGCGCGCGGGCATGCTGCGGATGGGCGAAAAACTCAGCCGGCGGGGCGACCTCGAGAATGTCGCCGCCGTCGATAAACACCACCCGGTCGGCAATTTCGCGGGCAAACTGCATCTCGTGGGTCACCACCAGCATGGTGATCCCACTGTGGGCGAGGTTTTTCATCACCTGCAGCACTTCGCCGATCATCTCCGGGTCGAGGGCCGAGGTGGGCTCGTCGAACAGGATAATCTGCGGCGAGGAGGCCAGAGCGCGGGCGATGGCCACCCGCTGCTGCTGGCCGCCGGAGAGCTGCGCCGGCATCTGCTGCGCTTTCTCCTCCAGCCCGACCTGGCGCAGCAGCGCCAGCGCCCGCTCCTGAGCCGCGCTTTTTCCCCAGCCGTGGACGCGCTCCAGCGCCAGCGTGATGTTCTCCTGCGCCGTCAGGTGGGCGTAAAGGTTGAACTGCTGGAAGACAAAGCCGACGCGGCTGCGCAGCTGGCGCAAGGCGCTGCCGCTCAGCCGGCTGGTGGGTTTACCGTCGATCAGGATCTCGCCGCCGCTTAAGGATTCGAGCTGGTTGATCAAGCGGATCAGCGTCGATTTTCCCGATCCGGAAGGACCGAGGATCGCCACCACTTCGCCGGGCTCGACCTGCAGGTTGATGGCGTTAAGCACCTGATGATCGCCGTAGCGCTTGGCCACCTCACGAAACGTTATGCTGGCGCGCTGCAGACGTGAAAAATCCGCGGCCGGGGCCGCGGAGTGGGAGAATAAACCCGAGAACATATTATTTCGCTTCTATGGTAAAGGCGCGCGGCTGCGGCGTTTTAGTGGCAGGGCCAAACCAGACATCGTAAATTTTCGCGGCTTCGCCGGTTTTCTCCAGCTTCACCAGCTCATCGTTGACGGCCTTCAGCAGGGCCGGTTCGCCTTTCTTCACGCCCACGCCAATCTCTTCTTTGCTGAGCAGATCGGGCAGAATTTTAAACTTGGCTTTATCCGGCGCTTCCGCCAACAGACCGGCAAGGATAGTGCTGTCCTGGGTGATGGCCTGGACGTTGCCGTTGCGCAGGGCGGTCAGGGCCAGCGGAATATCGTCATAGGAGAGGACGCGAGCCTGCGGGAAACGCTGGTGCAGGGCCTGTTCGCCGGTGGTGCCTTTCACCGCGCCGATGCGCGCTTTGCTGTACTCATCAAGCTTATCCGGAGAACCGGCCGGCACGAGGAACTGCTGGCCGGTGACGAAATACGGCGTTGAGAAATCAATAACCTGGGCCCGCTCCGGGGTGATGGTAATGTCGGCGACGATCAGGTCGGCTTTGCCGGACTGCAGCAGCGGAATACGGTTGGCCGGGTTAGTGGCCACCAGCTCGAGTTTGACGCCGAGCGCTTTCGCCAGCGCCTGGGCAAAGTCGACGTCGTAGCCGACGATATGGTGGGTTTTGGCGTCTACGGAGCCGAACGGCGGGTTGGCGTCAAAGGTGGCGACTTTCACGACGCCAGCGGCTTTGATGTCAGCCAGCTGGTCGGCCTGCGCCTGCGAGGCGAGCAGCAGCATACCCAGCGCCAGTGCGATTTTTGTGGTTTTGTTGCGCATAGTTTTTCCCCTGAATCCCTGTTTTGTTTTGTGGACATCACGCTCCCATAAATTGCCCATCGGCGGCAAAGAAGAAAAAATTCTTATCTATAACCAAAAAGAACTTAACAAACCTGTGGGTATTCTTTATGCGCCGCTGGCGTTTTCCCGGTGCGACAACGACCGCCGAACGGTTCCCTCTCCCTCAGGGAGAGGGTTAGGGTGAGGGGAAAAGGACCGGGGGTAATATGCGCCAGCCAGGATTGCAAATTCGGAATTAATATTTCCCGCGCCCGGCCAACTGTGGTTGAAATAGACCCAGGCGATACGCTTCCCGACAGAGGAGAAAACGAAAGTGGCATTGTGGCAACGGTTAACGGGCTGGCTGGCTTTTTTGTCCAACGGTGAAGCCGGACAGCAAGATACCCAACGCGTCATGGAGGCGATCCTGCCGGTGGCCAGCCTTTACGGCGTGGACATTGGCAACGTGGAAACCCGGTGGTTCCGTCATGATAAGACATACTGAGCGACGCAGGACGCGAGAAGCCTACTGGAACGAGGTGTGCTTTGTGTAGCAAGAGACTGCCTGAGGTTGCGGCCTCGCAGGAGGCGCCGCCGCAGCCCAGGCAGTTTTGACCATGCCTATCCCCCCAGATACATCCGCTTAATTTCCGGATTAGTCAGCATCTCCCGCGCCGCGCCTGACAAGGTGATCCGGCCATTCTCCAGGACATACGCCCGATCGGCGATCGCCAGCGCGGCCGTCGCATTCTGCTCCACCAGCAGCACCGTCATATTCTCTTCGCGCAGTTGCTTAATGATGCCGAACAGCTCGCCGACAATTTTCGGCGCCAGTCCGAGGCTCGGTTCATCCAGCATCAATAACACCGGCTCGCTCATCAGCGCCCGGGCGATGGCCAGCATCTGCTGCTCGCCGCCGCTCATGGTGCCAGCCATCTGATGGCGCCGCTCCTTGAGCCGTGGAAAGAGGGCGTACATGCGATCGCGCAGGCGGGTGTAGCCGGCGAGATTATTGTAAGCGCCCATGCGCAGGTTCTCTTCGATGGTCAGGTTGGTAAAGACCCGGCGTCCCTCCGGCACCAGCGCAAGCCCGCGGCGCACGATCTGGTGGGTCTGGCTGCGCGAGATATCGTCGTTAAGGAAGCTGACGCGCCCGCTGGAGCGCACCAGGTTGACGATCCCGTTCAGGGTGGAGGTTTTACCGGCGCCATTGCTACCGATCAGGGTGACGATCTCCCGGTCATAGACGTCGATATCGACGCCCTTCAGCCCCTGGATCACGCCGTAAAAAACCTTCAGTTCCCGGGCGTTAAGCATAATTGGCTTCTCCCAGATAAGCGGAAATGACGTCCGGATGCTGGATCGCCTCGGCCATCAGGCCGCTGAACAATGGCTTACCATACTCCAGGACCATCACCCGTTCGCACAGGCGGTTGACGAAGGGCATATCGTGCTCGATTAACAGGACGCTGAGCTGATAGTCATGGCGCATGCGGAAGATCAGCTCCGCCAGATCCTCGGTCTCCTTTGGGTTCATCCCGGCAGCCGGCTCATCGAGCAGCAGCAGCTTCGGCGCGGTGGCCAGCGCGCGGGCGATCTCCACTTTGCGCTGGTTGCCATAGCTCAGGTTCGTGGCCTGCATATGGGCGAAGTGGGCGATGCCGATATCCTCCAGAATGGCCATCGCTTTGGCCTTCGCCGCCCGCTCGGCCGGAAAGTAGCGGCCAATGTGCAGGGCCGCCTCCAGCAACGAATAGCGGCTGGCCCGGTCGAGCCCGACCATCACATTCTCCAGCACCGTCATAGAGTTAAACAGCCGGATATTCTGGAAGGTGCGGGCGATCCCGGCGTTCACCACCTGGTTGGGCTTCAGCCCCTTCAGCGACGAGCCCGCGAGGGTGACGCTGCCGCTGGTGGGTTTATAGTTGGCGGTGATGACGTTAAACAGGGTGGTCTTGCCCGCGCCGTTCGGGCCGATAAGGCCAAAGATCTCCGCCTCGTCAACATGAAAGCTGACGTTGTCGATGGCCCGCAGGCCGCCAAACTGCATGGTGACGTCCTGCACCTGCAGGATGATTTTATTTTCCGCCATAGCCGCCGCTCCTTCTTCCGGTCTGCCAAATCTCTTTTTTCCCCAGCAGCCCTTCGCGGGCGAAGAGCATGATAATCAGCAGCAGCAGGGAGAAGACCACCATTCTCAGGCCCGGATAGGCGCCGAGATCGTGACCGAAGAACTGCAGCGGCTGGTCGAGAAAGCGCAGCCACTCGCCGCTGCCGACCACCAGCACGGTGCCGAGCAGGGCGCCGGTGGTGCTGCCGAGTCCGCCGAGGACGATAATAATCAGCAGCTGGAAGGTGAGCATAAAGTCGAACAGCCCCGGGGAGATGGTGGTCAGCAGGGAAGCCAGCAGACCGCCGCCGATCCCTTCGAAGAAGGCGCTGGTGGCGAAGGCGCAGGTTTTAATGCGGAAGGTGTTGACCCCCATGGCGATCGCCGCATCTTCGTCGTCGCGAATAGCTTTCATCATCCGACCATACTTCGACCACACCAGCTGAAGGATCATGCCGGTGGCCAGCAGGGCGAACAGCCCGCACCAGAACAGAAGATGCGGCTGCTGCGGAATATCGTTCAGCCCGATGGCGCCGTTGGTGATTTGCGGGTTGTTAATGGCGAGGATCTTGATGATAAACCCGAAGCCGAGGGTGACGATGGCCAGGTAGTCGCCCCGCACCCGGAAGACCGGTACGGCGAGGCACACCGCCAGCGCCGCCGCGCACAGGCCGCTTATCAGCAGGGCGGGGAGGAAACCCGCGTGCAGGCTGAGGATCCACGGGCTGGGGGCGGCCATTTCAAACATGTCTACCTTGCTGTCGCTGGAGAGGATCAGCAGGGCGGTGACGTAGGCGCCCACCGCCACGAAGCCGTTCGGCTCCAGCGACAGCTGGCCGGTCACGCCGTTGATCAGGTTGTAGCTGACCGCGAGGATCATAAAGATAAAAATGGTGCTGATGACGCGAACAATGTAGTCATTAAAAACCACGTTGATTCCGGCCAACAGCGCGATACAGATGACAATAATGGCCAGGTTGCGCAGCTGCGCCCCGGCGGTCGTCGTCGCGTTGAGCATCAGAAACGGCTCCTTTCCAGACGTTCGTCGCCCATAATGCCGACCGGGCGGAACAAGAGGACCAGAATCAAGAACAGGAAGGCGAAAGCATCTTTATAGCCGCCCAGTTCGGGGACGATCGCCACCGCGACCACTTCGGTAAAACCGAGGATAAAGCCGCCCAGCACCGCGCCGGTGACGCTGCCGATCCCGCCGAGCACGGCGGCGGCAAAGGCCTTCAGGCCGATAAGCACGCCCATCAGGGGATCGATCGTTGGGTAGCTGATGGAGTAGAACACGCCGCCGAGCGCCGCGAGGCTACTGCCGAGGGCGAAGACCAGGGAGATGATCCGGTTGGCGTCAATGCCCATCAGGCGCACGGTGTTGACGTCAAAGGCCACCGCGCGGATCGCCATCCCATAGCGGGTGCGGTACAGCAGCCAGAGGATCGCCAGTAGCAGCAGGACGGTGATCAGCGGCACAATCCACGCCACGTTGGTAATGATGACGCTGCCAAAGGCCCGGGTCTGGTTGAAAAAGTCCGGGGCGGAGAAGAAGCGCGAGCTGCCGCCGAACAGCACGTTAAACAGGTTTTCGAGGAAGAAGCTGACGCCGATGGCGGTGATCAGCATGGAGATTTTCGAGGCCTGACGCAGCGGACGATAGGCAACCCGGTCAATCAGCATACCAAACAGGCCGCACAGCCCGAGGGTCAGGAAAACGGCTACCCCGAAGGGTAGCCCAACCGAAGAAAATAAAAACAGCGTACTAAACGCGCCGACCATCATCACGTCCGCATGGGCGAAGTTGATCAGCCGCAGCACGCCATAAACCATCGTATAACCGATGGCAATCAGGGCGTACATGCCCCCAAGACTCATTCCATTGACCACTTGCTGGAGAAAAATGGCGCCGTCCATTTTGTAGCCTCGTCACAACTTAAGGGTTAACCACGGTACGAAACGCCAGCTTGCCATCTTTCACTTCGTTGATGACCGCGCTGCGAATGGCATCGCCGTTCTGTAAGGTCAGCGTGCCGGTCACGCCCTGGAAATCTTTGGTGGCGCGGATTTTTTCATTTACGCAGACCCGATCGTGGGGATCGCTGCACTGGTTCATGGCGTTGACGATGACGTTATAGGCATCCGCCGCCATTGCGCCCCAGGTATGGGTCGGCTGCTGGTATTTGGCTTCCCAGGCTTTGATGAAGGTTTCCCCCGCCGGGGTCTGCTCTTTGGCGTTCGGCGAGTAATAATCGGTGGTCATATAGCCGTTGACCGCGTCTTTACCGACATCGAAGAAGACCTGATCCGCGGCCAGACCATCGCCGCCCACCACCGGTTTGTTGAGCCCCAGCTGTTTAGACTGCACGGCAATCAGCGCCCCTTCGGTGTAGTAGATCGGCATATAAATCATGTCGACATTCTTCGCCTTGACGCTCGCCAGCTGGGCTTTAAAGTCCTTGCTGCCGCCCGGGGCCTGGACCTCGATGGGAATGGTGCCGCCGTTTTTCAGGAACTGGGTGCGGAACGCTTTCGCCAGGCCGACGGAGTAATCGTTGCTGCTGTCAAACACGATGGCGGCGGTTTTGGCTTTCAGATCGCGGGAGGCCAGATTGGCCCCGACCACCCCCTGGAAGCTGTCCGAGAAGCAGACCCGGCTGACGTAGGGATGGTTGCGGGTGACGCGGTCGTTGGTGGCGGTGGAGGAGACCAGCGGCGTTTTGCTGTCATCGGCGATCTTGGTCATCGCCAGGGTGTTGGAGGAGGTGACTTCCCCGATAACGGCATCCACTTTATCGCTGGAGACCAGGCGCTGCATGGCGTTGGCCGCTTCGACTTTGTCGCTTTTATCATCGATAACGATAAGCTTGATGGTATCGCCATTTTTTAACGTCGGGGTGATGGCCTGAATAATGTCCAGACCTTTCTGCGACGGCTGGCCATAGCCGCTGAGGGCGCCGCTCAGGGGTAATACCACCCCGATTTTAATTTCCGCTGCCTGCGCGCTGCTGGCGCCGACCAGCGCGGCAACCAGCGTGGCCATTAAAGACGCTTTCCCGGAAAACGATTTCATGGGTATTTCTCCGTCGGTCGATTATTTATCTTTAACCATCAATGACTGCATAACATTGAGGAATAATGCGCCAGCTTATCCGGCGAATTATTGGCTGTTATGTTGAATAGATAACGAGATATATACCCTAAATAATTCGAGTCGCATGAAGGCGGCAAGTGAGCGAGTCCCCAGGCGCTTACAGAAGTAAGTGACTGACAGCCAACGCACATGCAACTTGAAGTATGACGGGTATTTTTAATGCGCTGAATTACCTTACAACGTCCGTTTCGTTTTTACTCATGCAATATTCTTATTACCTGCAGGCAAGGGCATAAGGCTGGCGACCACACGGTTTTTGATACGGTGAACGCATTTTGCCGGGTGGCGACAGGCGCCTTACCCGGCCTGAAAACACGCAATATACCGGTTAAACGGTTTTCGTCGGCCCGCGCAAGCGAAGCGCCGCCGGGAAATTTCAGCGTGCACCCGAATATAATATTCAGGCGCGCCCGGTAATATTAACAATCTATTCTGCGGCTCACGTGACTTATTATTTAAAAGGGGGCAACGGTTTTATTTTCCCATGCAGCGCCGGATTATCGCTTTCATCTTTCAGGCGCACGCCGGTAAGCCGTCGTAAAAAAGCCTGCTCCAGCAGCCAGGCCAGTTTAAAGGCGGCGGCGTCATGGCTCAGCCCTTCCGGGCGAATATTGGAGATACAGTTACGCTCCGACTCCAGCCGCTGCCGATGCGGCTGCCAGGTGAGGTAGACGCCGAGGCTGTCCGGCGAGGAGAGACCCGGTCGTTCGCCAATCAGGATCGCCACCGCGCGGGCTTTCAGGGTTTCGCCAATATCATCCCCCAGCGCCACCCGTGACTGATGGGCCAGCACCACCGGCGCCAGGCCGATACCCAGCGTCTGCAGGTAGGGCAGCAGGGCGCGGATCAACGGCACCGCCTGGCGCTCTACCGCCCATGAAGAGAGGCCGTCGCCGATCACCAGCAGCAGGTCGGCGGGGCGGACGCCGCTGGCGGCGAGGTCGGCGCGGCTTTCGTCGGCAAGCTGCCTTCCGAGATCCGGACGCCGCAGATAGGTGTGACGGTCCGGCGCGGCGCTGTGCACCGTCAGAGCGTCGAGGCCGAGCGCCGCCAGCGGCGCCACCAGCTGCTGGCTGGCGAACGGCTGATGAATAGCATCCCGCGCTCTGGCGTGGGCCAGACCAAAGTTGAGGACTTCGCGGGTCGGCAGGCTGGCGCCGCTGCGCCCCAGGGCAATCCGCGCATCGGTAAATTCACGCAGCGGGTTCCAGGCGTCGGGACGGTTCATACGGAGGCTCCTTGCGGCAGGACGGACAACAGTGGATGACGGGCGTCGGTGAGCCGCAGCGCGCCGTGCGGATCGATAATCTGCATCTTCGCCAGCCAGTCGGCGAACTCCGGGGCATGCTTTAAGCCCAGCAGACGACGGGCGTACAGCGCGTCATGGAACGAGGTGCTCTGGTAATTGAGCATGATATCGTCCGCTCCGGGCACGCCGATCAGGAAGGTGAGCCCGGCGGCGCACAGCAGGGTCAGCAGGGTGTCCATATCATCCTGATCCGCTTCCGCGTGGTTGGTATAGCAGACGTCGCAGCCGATCGGTAGGCCCATCAGCTTGCCGCAGAAGTGATCTTCCAGCCCGGCGCGAATAATCTGCTTGCCGTCGTAGAGATACTCCGGACCGATAAAGCCGACCACCGTATTGACCAGCAGCGGTTCAAAGTGGCGGGCGACGGCGTAGGCCCGCGCCTCGCAGGTCTGTTGGTCGACGCCGTGGTGGGCGTTGGCCGACAGGCAGCTCCCCTGCCCGGTCTCAAAATACATCACATTGTTGCCGAGGGTACCGCGACCGAGGCTGAGGGCCGCTTCGCGGGCCTCCTGCAGCATGGCAAGATTGATGCCGAAGCCGCTGTTGGCCGCTTCGGTTCCCGCCACCGACTGAAACACCAGATCCACCGGCGCGCCGCGCTCAATCAGCTGCAGCGTATTGGTGACGTGGGTCAAAATGCAGGACTGGGTGGGAATGGCGAAGCGCTGGATAATATCGTCCAGCATCACGTTCAACTGCGCCAGCACCGGTAAGCTGTCGCTGGCCGGGTTGATGCCGATCACCGCGTCCCCGGCGCCGTACAGCAGCCCGTCGAGCATACTGGCGGCAATGCCTTTCAGGTCATCGGTGGGATGGTTGGGCTGCAGGCGCACGCTGAGGTGGCCGGGCAGGCCGATGGTGTTGCGAAAGCGCGTCACCACCTGACATTTGCTGGCGGCGAGGATCAGATCCTGATTGCGCATCAGCTTGCTTACCGCCGCCGCCATCTCCGGGGTGATAGCGCGGGCGACCCGCTGCAGCGTGGCGGTATCGGTGGCATCGTCCAGCAGCCAGTCGCGGAAATCGCCGACCGTCAGGTGACGCAGGGCGGCAAAGCCCTGCGCATCGTGGGTGTCGAGGATCAGGCGGGTCACTTCGTCCTGCTCGTAAGGGATAAGCGGATTGTCGAGGATGTCGGTCAGCGGCACCTCGGCGAGGGTCATTTTCGCCGCCATCCGCTCTTCGGCTGAGTGGGCGATAACCCCCGCCAGGGCGTCGCCGGAGCGAGCCGGCGACGCTTTCGCCATCAGCGTTTTCAGACTATCAAAGCGCCATACCTGGCCCGATAGCGTGGTTTTATACATGCCGCCTCCTCAGGAGACCGTTCGCAGTTGAGGATCCACTGGCGCCCGTTCACGGGCCGCTGCGGTTTTGCGGAACCACAGGTAGCCGCCGAGCATCATCGCCGCGAAAATCAGCGCCAGCAGCAGGTTATACCAAACCATCGCCACCAGGCAGAGCACCGCCATGCCGAGGGCAAAGGCCGGCGCCAGCGGGTAGAGCGGCGCGCGGAACGGACGGATCAGCTTCGGCTCGCTACGGCGCAGTTTGAACAGCGCCGCCATGGAAGTGATATACATAACAATAGCCCCAAATACCGACATGGTGACGATGCAGGCGGTCAGCGGCATGCCGCTGATGGTGATCAGCGAGTCGGAGAAGATCGCGGCGATGCCCACCACGCCCCCGGCAAGGATCGCCAGATGCGGAGTGCGGGTGCGGCGATTGAGGGTGGCCAGACCGGCGGGCAGATAGCCGGCGCGGGCGAGGGAGTAGATCTGCCGCGAGTAGCCCATAATGATGCCGTGGAAGGAGGCGACGAGGCCAAACAGCCCCAGCCACACCAGCATATGCAGCCAGCCGCTGCCGTTGCCCACGACCGTCTTCATCGCCTGGGGCAGCGGATCGTTAATATTGGACAGCGCGCGCCAGTCGCCGACGCCGCCGGCGAAGACCATCACCCCAATCGCCAGCACCGTCAGCGTCAGAATGCCGCCGCCCAGGGCGCGGGGAATGGTGCGCTGCGGATCTTTGGCCTCTTCGGCGGCCATGGAAGCCCCCTCAATGGCGAGGAAGAACCAGATAGCGAACGGAATGGCGGCGAACATACCCGGCAGCGCCAGGCCGCTAAAGCTTTCCGCGCCCGCCCAGCCGTTAGTGGTGAAATGGCTCCAGGAGAAGCCGGGGGCGACTACGCCCATAAACACCAGCAGCTCGAAGATGGCCAGCAGGGTGACGATCAGCTCGAAGGTGGCGGCGATGCCGACGCCGAGGATATTGAGCGTCATAAAGATCACGTAGGCGCCGCAGGCGACCCATTTCGGATCCAGCGCCGGAAACTGCACGTTGAGGTAGGCGCCGATGGCCATGGCGATGGCCGGCGGGGCGAAGACGAATTCAATCAGAGTGGCAAAACCGGCGATAAAGCCGCCGGTGGGCCCGAAGGCGCGGTAGGCATAGGCGAAAGGGCCGCCAGCGTGCGGGATGGCGGTAGTCAGCTCGGTAAAGCTGAAAATAAAGGCGCAGTACATGGCGGCGACCGCGAGGGCGACGACCATAAACCCCATCGTGCCCGCCTGCGACCAGCCGTAGCTCCAGCCGAAGTACTCCCCGGATATCACCAGTCCGACGGCGATCCCCCATAAACGAAAACTGCCGAGCGTTCTTTTTAAGGTGGTGGTGTGCTCTGTCATACGTGTTGCCTCGCCAGATAGAAAGGTTCTGAACGACAGGCTGCAAAGAGAGTGCCAGAACGTTGTCCGTCGCGATGAGGCGCCAGTTCGGGGAGCGCCCGTCGGCGCTGCGCAAAAATGGGGCAGGCTGCACGCTGTCGGCGCGCGACCTGGTGCAGCGGCTTTGCTTTTTCAGCGGCGGCACGGTATAACACTTCTTCTTTTGGATGTTTAGATGTCTATACGTTTATACGCATCATGACCCGGGCAAGCGGGCTGGCGTGAGAAAATAAAATGCAAAGCACAACACAACAACAAGGTGGGCAACTGAAGCGCACCATGAAAACGCGTCATCTGATCATGCTGTCGCTCGGCGGCGTGATTGGCACCGGCCTGTTCTTTAATACCGGCTATATCATCTCCACCACCGGCGCGGCCGGGACGCTGCTGGCGTATCTGATTGGCGCCCTGGTGGTCTGGCTGGTGATGCAGTGCCTCGGCGAACTGTCGGTAGCGATGCCGGAGACCGGCGCTTTCCACGTTTACGCGGCGCGTTACCTTGGCCCGGCGACGGGCTATACCGTGGCGTGGCTCTACTGGCTGACGTGGACGGTGGCGCTGGGTTCGAGCTTTACCGCCGCCGGCTTCTGTATGCAGTACTGGTTCCCGCAGGTGCCGGTCTGGATCTGGTGCGTGGTGTTCTGCGCGGTGATCTTCGGCCTTAACATCATTTCGACCCGCTTCTTCGCCGAAGGCGAGTTCTGGTTCTCGCTGGTGAAAGTGATCACCATCATCGCGTTTATTATTCTCGGCGGCGCGGCCATTTTCGGCATCATTCCGATGCAGGATGGCTCCCCGGCGCCGGGTCTGCGCAATATCACCGCCGAAGGCTGGTTCCCGCACGGCGGCCTGCCGATCCTGATGACCATGGTGGCGGTGAACTTCGCCTTCTCCGGGACGGAGCTTATCGGCATTGCCGCCGGGGAGACGGAAAACCCGCATAAGGTTATTCCGGTCGCCATCCGCACCACCATCGCCCGGCTGATTATTTTCTTTATCGGCACCGTGTTTGTGCTGGCGGCGCTGATCCCGATGCAGCAGGCGGGGGTGGAGAAAAGCCCCTTCGTGCTGGTGTTTGAAAAGGTGGGTATCCCTTACGCGGCGGATATTTTCAACTTCGTGATCCTGACGGCGATCCTCTCGGCGGCCAACTCCGGCCTGTACGCTTCCGGGCGGATGCTCTGGTCGCTGTCGAACGAGAAGACGCTGCCGGCCTGCTTTGCCAAAGTCAATAAACGGGGCGTGCCGGTGACCGCGCTGTCAGTGAGTATGCTGGGCGGCGTGCTGGCGCTGTTCTCCAGCGTGGTGGCGCCCGACACGGTGTTTGTGGCGCTGTCGGCGATCTCCGGTTTTGCGGTGGTGGCGGTGTGGTTGAGCATCTGCGCCTCGCACTTTATGTTCCGCCGCCGCCATCTGCAGCAGGGTAAGGCGCTGAGCGACCTGCAATATCGCGCCCCCTGGTATCCAGTGGTGCCGATTCTGGGCTTTGTGCTGTGCCTGGTGGCCTGCGTGGGCCTTGCTTTTGACCCGAGCCAGAGAATTGCGCTGTGGTGCGGGATCCCCTTTGTGGCCCTGTGCTATGGTGCCTGGTATCTTACTCGTTCACGGAAAATGACTCAGGAGCCCCAACATGTCGCAGACTAATCCGTTTACCGCCCTGCTTGCCGCCCAGCCTTTCGTGCTGCTGGACGGCGCTATGGCCACCGAGCTGGAGGCCCGCGGCTGCGATCTGGCTGACAGCCTGTGGTCGGCGAAAGTGCTGCTGGAGAACCCGCAGCTGATCCGCGATGTGCATCTCGACTACTTTCGCGCCGGGGCGCAGGTGGCGATCACCGCCAGCTATCAGGCCACCCCGGCGGGTTTTGCCGCACGCGGGCTGGATGACGCGCAGTCCCGGGCGCTGATCGGCAAAAGCGTCGAGCTGGCGCGCAAAGCGCGCGAGGCGTACCTCGCCGAGAACCCGCAGGCCGGCACGCTGCTGGTCGCCGGTTCGGTGGGGCCGTATGGCGCGTTTCTTGCCGACGGCTCGGAGTATCGCGGCGATTATCAGCGCAGCGCGGCAGAGTTCCAGGCCTTCCACCGGCCGCGCGTCGAAGCGCTGCTGGATGCGGGCGCCGACCTGCTGGCCTGTGAAACCCTGCCGTCATTCGCCGAGATCCAGGCCCTGGCGGCCCTGCTGCAGGAGTATCCCCGCGCTCGCGCCTGGTACTCCTTCACGCTGCGCGACGCCGAACATCTGAGCGACGGCACGCCGCTGCGCGAGGTGATGGCCGCCCTGGCGGATAACCCGCAGGTGGTGGCGGTGGGGATTAACTGTATCGCGCTGGAAAATACGTCCGCGGCGCTGGCGCATTTGCACAGCCTGACGGCGCTGCCGCTGGTGGTCTATCCTAACTCCGGCGAGCATTATGATGCGGTGAGCAAGACCTGGCACCATCATGGCGAAGCCTGCGCCAGCCTGGCGGATTATCTGCCGCAGTGGCTGGCGGCCGGGGCGAAGCTGATCGGCGGCTGCTGCCGCACCACGCCGAAGGATATTGCTGAGCTTAACGCGAAGCGCTGAGTTTTTTGCCGGGTGGCGCTGCGCTTACCCGGCCTACATATTGCGCGATCCGTAGGGCGGGCAAGGCGCAGCCGCCACCCGGCGCCAACCATCTGCCACCAACCAATCGCTCAAAATCAACTATCCTTTCCCGCTTTTGTTCTAAAAACGATTCGCTATTAGCCAGAATTTTTAATTACTTCATCTCCATCCTGATGCCGGAAATACTGCACCTATAACAACTCAGGGGAAGCAGACATTATGGCATTCACATCGCGAATTACTCTTCTGGCGGCGCTGGCCGTCGCCGCCTTCCAGGCGCAGGCGGTCAACGTTACCGTGGCGTATCAAACCTCCGCTGAGCCGGCGAAAGTCGCCCAGGCGGACAACACCTTCGCCAAAACCAGCGGGGCGACCGTCGACTGGCGGAAATTTGACAGCGGCGCCAGCGTGGTGCGGGCTCTGGCCTCCGGCGATGTGCAGATCGGCAATATCGGCTCCAGCCCGCTGGCGGTGGCCGCCAGCCAGCAGGTGCCGATTGAAGTGTTCCTGCTCGCTTCAAAGCTCGGCAACTCCGAAGCGCTGGTGGTGAAGAAAAGCATCACCAAACCGGAAGATCTGATCGGCAAGCGCATCGCCGTGCCGTTTATCTCCACCACCCACTATAGCCTGCTGTCGGCGCTCAAACACTGGGGCATCAAGCCGGGCCAGGTGCAGATTATTAACCTGCAGCCGCCGGCGATTATCGCCGCCTGGCAGCGCGGGGATATCGATGGCGCTTACGTCTGGGCGCCAGCGGTTAATGAACTGGAAAAAGAGGGCAAGGTGCTGACCGATTCCGCGCAGGTTGGGGAGTGGGGCGCGCCGACCCTGGACGTCTGGGTGGTCCGTAAGGACTTCGCCGAGCAGCATCCGGAGATTGTCAAAGCGTTCGCTAAAAGCGCCATCGACGCCCAGCAGCCCTACATCGCCAACCCGGAGGCATGGCTGAAACAGCCGGACAACATCAGCAAGCTGGCGCGCCTGAGCGGGGTGCTGGAAGCCGATGTCCCGGGGCTGGTGAAGGGCAATACCTATCTCACCGCCGCTGAGCAGGCGCAGGCGCTGAACGGGCCGGTCAATCAGGCCATCGTGGATACCGCGCGCTTCCTGAAAGAGCAGGGCAAAGTGCCTGCGGCGGGAACCGATTATCGTCAGTACGTCACTGACCGCTTTGTGAAGTAAAGGAGGCGGCGATGCTGCAAATCTCGCATCTTTCCGCCGACTACGGCGGTAAACCGGCGCTGGCGGATATCAACCTGACGCTGGAGAGTGGGGAGCTGTTGGTGGTGCTGGGGCCTTCGGGCTGCGGTAAAACTACCCTGCTGAACCTGATTGCCGGATTCGTGCCCTATCAGCACGGCAGCATCACCCTCGAAGGTCAGCGGGTGACCGGGCCGGGCGCAGAGCGCGGCGTGGTCTTCCAGAATGAAGGTCTGCTGCCGTGGCGCAATGTGCAGGATAACGTGGCGCTGGGTCTGCAGCTGGCGGGCGTGGATAAAGCGCAGCGCCGGCAAGCGGCGGCGCAGATGCTGAAGAAGGTGGGTCTCGAAGGGGCGGAAAAACGCTTTATCTGGCAGCTGTCCGGCGGTCAACGCCAGCGGGTGGGCATCGCCCGGGCGCTGGCGGCGAATCCGCAGCTGTTGCTGCTGGATGAGCCCTTCGGCGCGCTTGACGCTTTTACCCGCGAGCAGATGCAGACATTGCTGCTGAAACTGTGGCATGAGACCGGCAAACAGGTGCTGCTGATCACTCATGACATTGAAGAGGCCATCTTTATGGCCACCGAGCTGGTGCTGCTGTCGCCCGGGCCGGGGCGGGTGGTGGAGCGGCTGCCGCTAGATTTCAGCCGCCGCTTTGTCGCGGGCGAACCCTGCCGCAGCATCAAATCCGACCCGCGGTTTATTGAACAGCGGGAATACATTTTGAGCCGGGTGTTTGACCAACGGGAGGCTTTCTCATGAGCGTGGTACTGAACGACAAACCGCGTCAGACGACGCTGAAATGGCGCTGGCCGCTCTCCCGTCAGCTTACCCTCAGCGTGGCGACCCTGGCGGTGCTGCTGGCCGTCTGGTGGGCGGTCGCGGCGCTGCAGCTGATTAGCCCGCTGTTTCTGCCGCCGCCAGGACAGGTGTTGCAGAAGCTTATCACCATCGCCGGGCCGCAGGGCTTTATGGATGCGACGCTCTGGCAGCACCTGGCGGCGAGCCTGACGCGGATCGTTATCGCGCTGCTGGCGGCGGTGCTGATCGGCGTACCGGTGGGGATCGCCATGGGGCTCAACTCAACGGTGCGCGGGATCCTCGATCCGCTGATCGAGCTTTATCGTCCGGTGCCGCCGCTGGCCTACTTACCGCTGATGGTGATCTGGTTTGGCATTGGTGAAACGTCAAAGATCCTGCTGATCTACCTGGCGATTTTCGCCCCGGTAGCGATGTCGGCGCTGGCGGGGGTGAAAAGCGCGCAGCAGGTGCGGATTCGCGCCGCCCGTTCGCTGGGCGCCAGCCGGGCGCAGGTGCTGTGGCTGGTGATCCTGCCCGGCGCGCTGCCGGAGATCCTCACCGGGCTGCGCATTGGTCTCGGGGTGGGCTGGTCAACGCTGGTAGCCGCTGAGCTGATCGCCGCCACCCGTGGGTTAGGGTTTATGGTGCAGTCCGCCGGCGAGTTTCTCGCCACCGATGTGGTGCTGGCGGGGATCGCAGTCATTGCCATTATCGCCTTTTTACTGGAACTGGGGCTGCGCGCGCTGCAGCGCCGCCTGACGCCCTGGCATGGAGAAGTACAATGAGTGAACGTCTGAGCATTACCCCGCTGGGGCCGTATATTGGCGCGCTGGTGACCGGGGCGGATTTAACCCGTCCGCTGAGCGACAACCAGTTTGAGCAGCTGTATCACGCGGTGCTGCGTCATCAGGTGGTATTCCTGCGCGAACAGAATATCACCCCGGCGCAACAGCGCGACCTGGCGCTGCGGTTTGGCGACCTGCATATTCATCCGGTCTACCCTCACGCCCCTGGCGTGGAAGAGATTATCGTCCTCGATACCCACAACGATAATCCGCCGGATAATGACAACTGGCATACCGATGTCACCTTTATCGACACGCCGCCCGCCGGCGCCATTCTGGCGGCGAAAGAGCTGCCGGCGACCGGCGGGGATACTCTGTGGACCAGCGGCATTGCCGCCTGGGAAGCGCTGTCAGAACCCTTCCGGCAGCTGCTGAGCGGCCTGCATGCGGAACACGATTTCCGTAAATCGTTCCAGGAGTATAAGTACAACCACACGGAAGCCGAGCATCGGCGCTGGCAGGAGGCGGTGGCGAAGCATCCACCCCTGCTGCACCCGGTGGTGCGTACCCACCCGGTGACCGGCAAGCAGGCGCTGTTCGTTAATGAAGGCTTTACCACGCGGATTGTCGACGTGACCGAGAAAGAGAGCGCGGCGCTGCTGAGCTTCCTGTTTGCCCATATCACCAAACCGGAGTTTCAGGTGCGCTGGCGCTGGCAGCCGAACGATGTCGCTATCTGGGATAACCGGGTAACCCAGCATTACGCCAATGCCGACTATCTGCCGCAGCGGCGCATTATGCACCGGGCGACGATCCTCGGCGATAAGCCGTATTTCCGGGCGTCGTAGCCGCGGTTAATGTTGCCTGCAGGACTACCCCTGCCATCCGCCATCCTGGCCGGATGGCAGGGTAAACCGGCTATCCGGCCTGCAAAGCTAAATGCGCGCCAATATAGCGCTGATAGCGATTCGCTTTCAGATAGGTCAAATCCACCAGCACCAGACCATCCACGCAGTTATTGAAATCCGGATCGCTGCCGAAATCGATAAACTGCACGCCGCCCGGCTCGCACACTTCCGAGTACTGCTTATACAGCGGCGGGATCGCGCAGCCGAGGTTGCCGAGCAGGGACTTCAGCCGGGCCAGGTCGTCGTTGTAATCCTCCCCGCCAAACTGCGCCAGCACATCGGGCAGCGACGCCGGATAAGGGCGACGGGACTCCGCCAGCGGGTGCGTGGCCGGGAACCACAGCCGGTAGAACGCCACCAGCAGATCGCGAGCGGCGGGCGGCAGCCCACCAGAAATCGATACCGGGCCAAACAGATAGCGATAGTGCGGGTAGCGCGCCAGATAAGCGCCGATGCCGGACCACAGGTAGTCCAGCCCGCGTCGACCCCAGTAGCGCGGCTGGATAAAGCTGCGCCCCAGCTCAATGCCGTGCTGCAGGATGTCGTCCATTCGCCCGTCGTAGTGGAACAGACTGGAGCTGTAGATCCCCTCCAGGCCGCGCTTTGCCAGCTGGATGGCCGTCGGCATAAAGCGGTAAGCGCCGACGATCTCGAGGTCTTCTTCATCCCACAGGATCAGATGCAAATAGTCGTCGTCATACCCGTCGATATCCCGCCGTTTGCCGCTGCCTTCGCCAACCGCGCGGAAGGCGATTTCCCGCAGGCGTCCCAGCTCGCGCAGCAACGGCGCCTCCTCCTGACCGTTGCGCTGCCAGAGGTAAATCACTTTGCCATCGGCGGTGCGGCCCAGGCATTCGGCCTTGTGCAGTTCACGTTTGAGCCGCGCCCGATCTTCCGGGCGGGCGATGGCGCTTTCAGTTTTGAACTGCCCAGGCAGCCCTTTGCGCAGCTGTTCAAGGTGCTGATAGCAGCGGCCGGTAAGTTCGCGAGCGCTGGACTGGGCATCGAACCAGCTCGACCAGGGGATCTGCTGGCCGATACGCACCGGCAGGCTGCTGTTGCGCCGGCGAAACATCTGCTGCATCAGCAGGAGCAGCGGCAGGTTGTCGGAGACCAGGGTGCTGGCGTAAAACAGGGCGCTGTT
Organism: Klebsiella sp. JB_Kp031; assembly: GCF_040064295.1. Lineage (NCBI taxonomy): Bacteria > Pseudomonadati > Pseudomonadota > Gammaproteobacteria > Enterobacterales > Enterobacteriaceae > Klebsiella > Klebsiella sp. JB_Kp031. The sequence goes on along the minus strand of NZ_JBEAJW010000001.1, from coordinate 311,518 downwards.
GTGGGCATGAATCCACGCCGGCAGCAGCGGGGCGCGATATTTCGCCGCCAGCTTAATAAAGCCCGAGTGCCATTTTTTATCGCGAATGCCGCGACGGGTAAGGCGAGAGACTTCCCCCGCCGGGAAGAAGATCAGCACCCCACCAGCCTGTAGCTGCTGGTCCATCTGCTGCAGCGCCGTTTTAGCGGTGCGGCCATGAATATTATCCACCGGGATAAACAGCGAGCTCAGGGGCTCAAGGTGGGTGAGCATGCGGTTGGTGACCACTTTGACGTCGCGTCGCACGCGGGATACCGCATACAGGAGCGCCAGGCCGTCGAGGGTGCCGGTGGGGTGGTTGGCGATAATGACCAGCGGGCCATATTCGGGGATTTGTTCGAGATCGTGCGCCGGGATGGCGCAGCGGATATTGAGGTATTCCAGCACCTGTTCGACCGTATCAAGCCCCTTCAGGTGGCGGTGACGGTCGGCAAATTGTTGAAACTCTTCCTCATAAAATAGCTTTTTTAACAGTTTCTTTTGCCAGGGTGCGGGCCTCGCCTGAGGCCACAGGTCATCGAGTACGTTGTCGAGACTAAACATAGTGGCTCCTCCTCCGTCCTGCCCAGACAGTAGAAGGTAGAGATGTCGTTCAGATTACAGTTGGGTGAAGATTCGGTCGCAGCAAGCGAGGTTTCCCGGATAGCGGCTAACGCCTCATCCGGGCTACGGTTGGCGCCGATTTGTAGCCCCGGTAAGCGTCAGCGCCACCGGGGAGAGGCTATCGGCGTTCACCGCAGCTAAGATCAAAGCTATCGCCAGCCCAATTTGGGGGATATAGCCCGCGCTGGACATCGCGATGAAAGGTTGAAAATGGCCAATCGATCACTCGGGTGACCCAGCCATGCTTAAGTGGATTGATATGGATGTAATCAACGTGTCGGCGGTAATCATCTTCATCGCGTATGGCATGCTCCCAAAAGCGAGGTTGCCAGAGGGGGTGTCGTTTTAACGTTCTGGTAAAACAGCCTTTGATATCTCTCCAGCGTGAAGAAAAATCGTCATCATTATGAGGTAGTGTCCAGATGCAATGCAGATGTTCAGGCAACACCACCCAGGCATCAATAATAAAGGGGCGATGTTGTTTAACTACGGCGACAGAGTAGCGCAATAATTCTATGTTTTCAGTTAGGTGCATGCTTCTACGGTCTTTAAGGTTAACGGTGAAGAACCAGGTTCCCCCTTTAATGTAATAACGTCGATAAGCCACCACAGGATCTCCTGGAATTCGGTATTTATGATGTGGTTTAACACGTTAGAAGGCGAAATCCGGTACGCCAAGAAGAACGCGCAGAAGATGGAAAGCGGCGTGCAAAATTTTAGCTACAGATATTGTTTAGCGCCTGTCCCCGGATAGCGGCGCAAGCGCCTTATCCGGGCTACGGTGTGGTGGTCGCGATAAATACAGCGCACCGGAGATGAGGTTTGGTAGCCCCGGTAAGCGTCAGCGCCACCGGGGAGAGGGAGGCTTAACGGAGGATGTTTTTCTCGGCCAGGTCGAGGGCGAAATAGCTGAAGATCAGATCGGCGCCCGCGCGTTTGATAGCGCCGAGGCTTTCCAGAACCACTTTCTCTTCATCGATAGCGCCCGCCTGGGCGGCGAATTTGATCATCGCGTACTCCCCGCTGACCTGATACGCGCCGAGCGGCAGATCGCTGCGCTCGCGGATATCGCGCAGAATATCCAGGTAGGCGCCCGCCGGTTTCACCATCAGGCAGTCGGCGCCCTGGGCTTCATCGAGCAGCGACTCGCGAATGGCTTCCCGGCGGTTCATCGGGCTCATCTGATAGGTTTTACGATCGCCCTTCAGCGCGGTACCGGCCGCTTCGCGGAACGGGCCGTAGAAGGAAGAGGCGAACTTGGTCGAATAGGACATGATCGCCGTATTGGTGAAGCCGGCGGCGTCCAGCGAGCGGCGAATCGCCTGCACCTGACCATCCATCGCGGCGGAAGGGGCGATGAAATCCGCGCCGGCGGCGGCAGCGACAACGGCCTGTTTGCCGAGGTTTTCCAGGGTCGCGTCGTTATCCACCCCGTGGTCGCACAGCACGCCACAGTGGCCGTGGGAGGTGTATTCGCAGAAGCAGGTATCGGACATGACGATCATCTCCGGCACCGTGGACTTACAGATCCGCGACATACGCGCCACCAGACCATTTTCATTCCAGGTATCGCTGCCGGTGGCATCGGTGTGATGAGAAATACCAAAGGTCATCACCGAGCGAATGCCGGCATTGGCGATGCGTTCGATCTCGCGCGCCAGATATTTTTCCGGAATGCGCATCACCCCGGGCATGGCCTCGATCGCTTTGTAATCATCAATTTCTTCTTCAACAAAGATCGGCAACACCAGGTCGTTCAAACTCAGTGTTGTCTCTTCAAACAGGGCGCGCAGCGCAGCGGATTGACGCAGGCGGCGGGGGCGAGTGATTAAATCTGTCATGGTTTGCCTGATTTTGTGAAATGAAAGAGGGTAGTGTAACTGAAATGGCAGCGGGATGTTTCGCCAAAACGATCGTTATGTCGCATCGGCGAAACCTCCCCCGGGCTTACTGACTGGCCGTCTGCATGTTGGGCTGCATGCCGCTCAGCTCGCTGACCAGATCGTTGATGCCATCGCTCATATTGTTGAAACGGGTTAACGGCGAGCGGGTCACCACCACAAAAGCGCCGACGTTAGCCTGCGGATTCATCGCCATATAGGTGATAAACCCGCCGCCGCCGCCGGTTTTCTGAATAATCCCCGGATGGCCATTCTTCGGCTTCATATACACCCAGCCAAGCCCCAGCGCGTCGGCGCGGCCAGGCACGTCCATACCGATCACCCGAGTCAGCTGGTTACGCTGATAAATCAGCGTCTGCATCCGGTCGGCCTGCTGGCTGCGGGTATAGAAATCGGATGACAGGAACTGCTGCATCCAGCGCATCATATCCCCCGGCGTCGAGTAGACGCCGCCGCTGCCGATCGCCGCCAGAGTGTTGTTACACGGGCTGGCGCCTTTCTCCGGGATCATCAGCCGCTGGCACTGATCCGGCGATGGGGTAAAAGTAGTGTCCTTCATCCCCAGCGGCCGGGTGATCTGCTCTTCAAACAGCTGCGGATAAGGTTTGCCGGCGGCGGTGGAGAGCGCGTCCGCCAGTAAATCGAAGGCCAGATTGGAGTAGGCTGCCTGTGAGCCCGGCGCGGTCTTCAGGGTGGCGGTTGAGAGCCAGTTCCAGCGCTGCTGGCGGGTTGGCCAGACAAACACCGGACGATGAGCGGCGCCGCCAGGCTGCTCGCGCGGCAGGGCGCTGGTATGGGTCGCGAGATTCACCAGAGTGATTGGTTTTCCCTGCCAGTCAGGCACTCGGGCGCCCGGCGGAGCGTATTTGCTCAGCGGATCGTTGAGTTTCACCACCCCCTGGTCGAGCAGCTTCACCAGCATCTCGCTGGTCATCAGTTTGCTGAGGGAGGCGATACGGATCACCGAGTCGAGCTGCGGGTGTTGATTATTCCCCGGGCGGGTTTCGCCAAAGCTGCGAAACACACGCTGATTGCCATCGATCACCACCAGCGCCATGCCGGTGGCGCCGCTGCCGTAGTAGATATGATTGGCGTAACGATCGACCACATCCGAGGCGAAAACCGGGTCAACGGTAGGCTGTGCGGCCTGCGCCGAGGTCCACGACGCCGCGCACAGCGCAGCAAAAATGAGCAAACTACGTTTCAACGGAGATCATCCATTAAATAAATAAAAAAGAAGAGGGTATTTATACTACGAAGTGGCGCAGAACAAAGCGGGATTCACGACATTCCTGCAGGAAAAAGGTAACGGTGCGTAAAAAAGACTTTTTTACGCTTTCGGATACCGGCTTTTTTCGCCGGCGCGTATGATGACCGTTTGGCTGAAGGTTTGCGGGAGAAAACAATGGCGGCTCAACGGGTAGTGATGGTCGTGGATATGCAAAACGGCGTGTTCGCCACGCCGCGTCTGGCGCGCGAGCGCTGCGTCGCGCAAATTAATCGTCTGGTGCGCGCGGCGGATAAAGTGATTTTTATTCAGCATGATGAGGCCGGCGGCCTCGAAGCCGGCAGCGAAGGCTTCGCCCTGCTCCCTGAGCTGGAACAGCCGGCCGGCGCGCTGTATGTCACCAAAACCGCCTGCGACGCCTTCTACCACACCTCGCTGGAGCAGGTGCTGCGGGAACACGACATTCAGCAGTTCGTCATCTGCGGTTGCGCCACCGACTACTGCCTCGACACCACCATTAAAAACGGCGCCAGCCGCGGGTACGGCATTGTTATCGCGGAAGATGCCCACACCACCGCCAACCGCCCCGCCGCGCAGGCCGCGACGCTGATCGCCCACTACAATGAGGTGTGGCGTACGCTGACCGTTCCTGGCAATCCTTTACAGGTGAAACCCACAGAAACAATTCTGCACGCCTGGCAGCAGAACTAAGCTGTTGATATCCGGTCTTATCATCCGTCTTCCCCGCGAGAGCGCTTTCACGCGGCGGCCGACGTATGCGTCGTATACAGCAATAGCAGAACGATAAGAAGTTAGCAGGAGACAATGATGTTTAAATCTTTTTTCCCCAAACCGGGGCCGTTTTTTATTTCTGCCTTTATCTGGTCGCTGCTGGCGGTGATCTTTTGGCAGGCGGGCGGCGGCGACTGGCTGCTTCGGGTCACCGGGGCATCGAAGGATGTGGCGATCAGCGCGGCGCGCTTCTGGTCGCTCAATTATCTGGTGTTCTATGCTTACTATCTGTTTTGCGTCGGCGTGTTTGCGCTGTTCTGGTTTGTCTACTGCCCGCATCGCTGGCAGTACTGGTCGATTCTCGGCACGTCGCTCATCATCTTCGTCACCTGGTTTCTGGTGGAAGTGGGGGTGGCGATCAACGCCTGGTATGCGCCGTTCTATGATCTGATCCAGAGCGCGCTGGCCACCCCGCATAAGGTCAGTATCAACCAGTTTTATCATGAGATCGGCATCTTTCTCGGCATCGCGCTCATCGCGGTGATCATCGGCGTGATGAACAACTTTTTCGTCAGCCACTACGTCTTCCGCTGGCGCACGGCGATGAACGAACACTACATGGCCCACTGGCAGCATCTGCGCCATATCGAAGGCGCCGCGCAGCGTGTGCAGGAAGATACCATGCGCTTTGCCTCCACCCTGGAAGATATGGGCGTAAGCTTTATCAACGCGGTGATGACCCTGATCGCCTTCCTGCCGGTGCTGGTGACGCTCTCCGAACACGTTCCTGACCTGCCCATCGTCGGTCACTTGCCGTATGGCCTGGTGATTGCCGCGATCGTCTGGTCGCTGATGGGGACCGGCCTGCTGGCGGTGGTGGGGATTAAGCTGCCGGGTCTGGAGTTTAAAAACCAGCGCGTGGAAGCGGCCTATCGTAAAGAGCTGGTCTACGGCGAGGACGATGAAACCCGCGCCACGCCGCCGACGGTGCGCGAGCTGTTCAGCGCGGTGCGTCGCAACTATTTCCGTCTCTATTTTCACTATATGTACTTCAATATCGCCCGCATTCTCTATCTGCAGGTGGATAACGTTTTCGGCCTTTTCCTGCTGTTTCCGTCGATCGTTGCCGGTACGATTACCCTTGGGCTGATGACGCAAATTACCAACGTTTTCGGCCAGGTGCGCGGTTCGTTCCAGTACCTGATCAGCTCGTGGACGACGCTGGTGGAACTGATGTCCATCTACAAACGTCTGCGCAGCTTTGAGCGCGAACTGGACGGCAAGCCGCTGCAGGAAGCGATCCCGACATTACGTTAATCAAGACAAGGAAGCAGGATGGCCGCACGTTTATCGCGCATTATACCCGGTTCATTGACGCTGCTGGCGGCCGTGGTGCTCAGCGCCTGTACCAGCCAGCAGGCGCCGGTGCTGAAAGAGGGTGAGAAGCCCGTTGACGTGGCGTCGGTGGTGCGGCAGAAAATGCCCGCCAGCGTCAAGGATCGGGAGGCCTGGGCGCAAGCCATCGCCACCGCCTTTGACAGCCAGAAGCTGGCGCCGACGGAAGAGAACGTCTGCTCGGTGCTGGCGGTCGCGCAGCAGGAGTCCAATTATCAGTCCGATCCGGTGGTGCCGGGGCTGAATAAAATCGCCTGGCAGGAGATCGACCGCCGGGCGGAAAAAATGCACATTCCGCTGTTTCTGGTCCATACCGCGCTGAAGATCACCTCGCCAAACGGCAAAAGCTACAGCGACCGTCTGGACAACGTGAAGACGGAAAAGCAGCTGAGCGCTATTTTTGATGACTTTATCGGGATGGTGCCGATGGGGCAGAAGCTGTTCGGCTCCCTGAACCCGGTGCACACCGGCGGCCCAATGCAGGTCAGCATCGCCTTTGCTGAGCAGCATACCTCCGGCTACCCGTGGAAAATGAACGGTACGGTGCGCCAGGAGGTCTTCAGCCTGCGCGGCGGCCTGTGGTTTGGTACCTATCATCTGCTGAACTACCCGGCCAGCTACAGCGTGCCGTTGTACCGTTTTGCCGACTTTAACGCCGGCTGGTATGCCAGCCGTAACGCCGCCTTCCAGAACGCGGTGGTGAAAGCCAGCGGGGTGAAACTGGCGCTCGACGGCGACCTTATCCGCTATGACAGCGATGAGCCGGGCAGCACCGAGCTGGCGGTACGTCGCCTGGCGGGCCAGCTGGGGATGAGCGACAGCGAGATCCACAGCCAGCTGAAAAAGGGCGACAGCCTGGCGTTTGAGAAGACCGACCTCTATCAACAGGTTTTCCGTCTCGCTGATAAAAAAGCGGGCAAAACCCTGCCGCGGGAGATGTTGCCGGGGATCCAGCTTGAGAGTCCGAAAATCACCCGTAATCTGACGACGGCGTGGTTTGCGAAACGGGTCGATGAGCGGCGGGCAAGCTGTATGGCGCGGCGTTAACGGCGCCGACGCCAGCGTACAATGATCGCCAGCAGCCCGATGAACGCGCAGCCGACCAGGAAAGGGATCAGGCCAAAGAGGGTGCCAACGGCGAGACTGATGTCGACCTGCGGACGGCTGGCGTCCTGGGCCTGCATCAGGCGCTCAAACACCCCCGGGGCGTGGATCAGCATGCTGAGCATCTGCGCGCCGGCCCAGCAGCAGATCAGCACGAACAGCCCGTAGGCGACATGGCTGCCGGTCAGCGCCCCTCTTTTTTTATTTCCCAAAAGCGATTTTGAAAAACTGAATTCAGCCATAGGCCCTCCCACCTCTGTACTGCTGGTTTTTTCTCCAGCTCTATGGCAGGTATTCTGGCAGTGCGACGCCGTCGCCAGTATCAGATTGCTGGTAATTGCCCTCCAGGAATAATCCTGTTTTCGCCGTTGTGTTAACCGCGCCACAGGAAGGGAAAAGGGAGACCGGCGTCGCAATCCAGCAACATTCTCCATATCGCTACAGACCGCCGCGGGCGGCTATGCGAAGATGCGTTTTTTGCTGTTGGAGGCCGCATGAAGCTCACTGATAAAATTCGCCGCGACTGGCACTACTACGCGGTGGCGCTGGGGTTAATTTTTATTCTTAATGGCGTGGTGGGGCTGCTGGGGTTTGAGACGCAGGGCTGGCAATCCTACGCCGTCGGTCTGGTCACCTGGGTGATAAGCTTCTGGATTGCGGGCTTTGTGATCCGCCGCCGCCCGGCAGAAGAGGCCTGAGGCCGCCGCTGCCAGGCGGGGTAAAACGCGTTTTAGTTCATGGAGGTTTTCAGCGCCCGGTCCGCGGCATGGCGCTCCAGCGCCAGCTCAATCAGGCGGGTGATCAGACTGGTGTAATCGAGGCCGCTGGCCTGCCACAGCTTCGGATACATACTGATATTGGTGAAGCCCGGCAGGGTGTTGATCTCGTTGATCACCACCTCGTTGTCGGCGGTGAGGAAGACGTCGACGCGGGCCATGCCGCTGCAGCCCAGGGTCTGGTAGGCCTGCACCGCGATAGCGCGGATCTTGTCGTTGATCTCCGGGGCGATAGCGGCCGGGACCACCACCTGCGCGCCCTGGTCGTCGATATACTTGGTGTCGTAAGCGTAAAACTCGCTGTTGAGGACAATTTCACCGCAGGTGCTGGCCTGCGGATGGTCGTTACCCAGCACCGCACACTCAATTTCCCGCCCTTTAATGCCTTGCTCCACCACCACTTTATGGTCAAATTCAAAGGCCAGGGCCACCGCCTGATGGTACTGCTCTTCGTTTTTAACTTTGCTGACGCCAACCGACGATCCCTGGTTGGCCGGCTTAACGAACAGCGGCAGGCCCAGCTTCGCTTCGACATCGGCAAAGCTGAACTGCGCGCGGTTGGCGCGGGTCAGGGTGATAAACGGTGCGACGGCGAGACCGGCGTCGCGCAGCAGGCGTTTGGTCACATCTTTGTCCATACAGGCCGCAGAGCCCAGCACATCGGATCCGACGAAAGGCAGATTGGCCATGCGCAGCATCCCCTGCAGGGAACCGTCTTCGCCCAGCGTGCCGTGGACGATGGGGAAAATTACATCGATGGCCGCCAGCGGCTGGCCGCTTTCGGCGTTAATCAGTTGCTGCGCCTCGCGGCCCGGGATCTGCGCCAGGGTCACCGTTGAAGGGCGCAGGGCGATGCGGGCAGGATCCTGAGCGTTGAGCAGGTAGTTGCCGGCGTCGTTGATGTGCCATAGCCCCTGTTTATCAATCCCCAACAGAACCACATCGAAGCGTGATTTATCAATCGCTTCCACGATATTCTTCGCTGACTGCAGCGACACTTCATGCTCTGCCGACTTACCGCCAAAAACGATCCCAACCCTCATCTTTGCCATTTCAACTTCCATCCAGATTACATCAAAGGGCATAACATACCATGTGAAACCGCCGCCTGCCTGCCATAATATTTACCTGATCAATTGACGGGAGCGGGCGTGAGAGGAAAGACGCTGCTGGTGCTGGCCGGGCTGCTCGGCGCGGGCCTTGTGGGATATCGTTATCTGCCGCCACACCTGAATCCGCTGGCGCCGCTGGCCCTTGACGATCCCCCGGGCTGGCTGACGTCGTTCAAGCTGCGCAGCCTGACGGCCGACCAGTGCGCCTCCCTGCTGGCGGAGGCCAACCGCCGGCGGCTCATCGCCAGCCAGCCGGTGGCCGACAGCGAGGGCGCCTGCCCGCTGCGTAACGTGGTGCGGGTGGCTAATTTTGGCTCGGTGCAGTTGAGCAGTAGTTTCCTCGCCAGCTGCCCGCTGGCGCTCAGCAGCGCGCTGTACGTCGAGCAACAGGCGAAGCCGCTAACCCGTCAGCTGATGGCCAGCGATCTGCGCCAGATCGATCATCTCGGCAGCTTCGCCTGCCGCAATATCTACCATCGGGAACAGGCGCGGCGTAGTGAACACGCGACGGCGGATGCCCTTGATGTTAGCGGCTTCCGCCTGACGGACGGCAGACGCATCAGCGTCCTGCAGGGCTGGCGCAGCGCTCGCTCTCACCCCTGGCTGGCGGCGCTGTTAAGCAACAGCTGCCCTTACTTCGGCAACGCCCTGGGGCCGGAGTACAACGCGGCGCACGCCAACCATTTTCACTTTGGAATGCGCGGGCAGGGCTTCTGCTTTTGAGCATAAAGCCCTGTGAGCAGCCTGAATGACCAGAAAATGCTTCGTCAGCCTCTCATGCGCAGTCATAAAACACCAAACTCACCGCCAGCGCATCTATGGTAGTACACCAGTGCAATGAAATTGCTAAGCTAGGTAATAATTGGCAAATCATTAATGAATACGCGTAGTTATGGAATCCTGGAAGGTTAATCTTATCTCTGTCTGGTTTGGTTGCTTTTTTACCGGCCTGGCGATCAGTCAAATTCTCCCCTTTTTACCGCTCTACGTCTCCCAGCTGGGCGTCACCTCGCATGAAGCGCTGTCGATGTGGTCGGGGCTGACCTTCAGCGTCACCTTCCTGGTCTCGGCGATCGTCTCGCCGATGTGGGGGAGCCTGGCGGACCGCAAAGGCCGCAAGCTGATGCTGCTGCGCGCCTCGCTGGGAATGGCGATCGCCATTTTACTGCAGGCCTTCGCCACCAACGTCTGGCAGCTGTTTATTCTGCGGGCGATCATGGGCTTAACCTCCGGTTATATCCCTAACGCCATGGCGCTGGTGGCCTCCCAGGTGCCGCGCGAGCGCAGCGGCTGGGCGCTGAGCACCCTGTCGACGGCGCAAATCAGCGGCGTGATCGGCGGCCCGCTGCTGGGCGGCTTCCTTGCGGACCACGTCGGGCTGCGAATGGTCTTTTTTATTACGGCGATCCTGCTGACCATCAGTTTTCTGGTGACCCTGTTTCTGATTAAAGAGGGCGTTCGCCCGCAGGTCAGCAAAAGCGATCGTCTCACCGGGAAACAGGTCTTTGCCTCCTTGCCCTATCCGGGGCTGGTGATCAGCCTCTTTTTCACCACTCTGGTGATCCAGTTGTGCAACGGCTCAATCGGCCCGATTCTGGCGCTGTTTATCAAGTCGATGGCGCCGGACAGCAACAATATCGCTTTTCTGGCCGGGATGATCGCCGCGGTGCCCGGGGTGTCGGCGCTGATCTCTGCGCCACGGCTGGGTAAGCTTGGCGACCGCATCGGCACCTCGCGGATCCTGCTGGCGACGCTCTGCTGCGCGGTGGTGATGTTCTTCGCCATGTCCTTTGTCACCACCCCGCTGCAATTAGGTACGCTGCGTTTTCTGCTCGGCTTTGCCGATGGCGCGATGCTTCCGGCGGTGCAGACCCTGCTGCTGAAATACAGCAGCGACAGCGTCACCGGGCGCATCTTTGGCTATAACCAGTCGTTTATGTATCTGGGCAACGTCGCCGGGCCGCTAATTGGCGCTTCCGTATCAGCGATGGCCGGCTTCCGCTGGGTGTTTATTGCTACCGCCATTATCGTTTTCATTAACCTCTGGCAACTGGCATGGATGCTGCGCCGTACCCGCCGGGCGAATGCCTGAACCTCTGCTGACGGTATTTAACGCAATACCGTCAGCGTTATTCAACGTCGGTCGATTTACCATTACTTTTTGTTATCGCCATTGCGTGAGCGCTATTCCATTTTATTATTTCCGACGTCATTTAGTTATAAACAGACCCGGTTGTGATTAAACAATACTATTTATAGTGGTATTTTGTTGTGGTAAAACGTTTCGCTGTATATTGGGTGTTGCGACGATTCTTATTTTAAGTAATTCTGGGGTCCGTCATCAGGTATGACATCTCAATCGAAAAACAGGCCTCGCATAAGGAACTGGTGCTATGAAGAATCTCATTGCTGAGTTACTGGTTAAACTGGCGCAAAAAGAAGAAGAAGCAAAGGAACTGACGGTGCAGGTTGAAGCGCTGGAGATCGTGGTCACCGCATTATTGCGCCATATGGAGCATGATGCCCAGCAGGCATTGATTCAGGATATTGAGCAGGCGATAGACCAGGTGACGCCTTGTCCGCCGGTCAACGACCAGGATGCCATCCTGCTGCAGCAATATCTAAAGAAGCTGTTGCGGCATCCTCGTAGCTAATCTTTGCGACGCGACAAGGATGCCGTCATTTTTCTGTCATCTCCCTTTTATAAAGTCTCCCACGTTTTGTTTTTTTAAGTATTTTTTACATGGAGATGACAAAAGTGAAATTAAGCGCCCTGTTTATTGCCCTGCTGCCTCTGCTGGGCTCGCCGGTTATTCATGCGGAAACCACGACCGCGCCGGTTCTGGAAAATCGCGCTGCCCAGGGAGATATCACCACTCCCGGCGGCGCGCGTCGTTTAACGGGCGATCAAACCGAAGCGCTGCGCGCCTCGATAATCAATAAGCCGGCCAAAAACATTATCTTGCTGATTGGCGATGGGATGGGTGATTCTGAAATTACCGCTGCGCGAAATTATGCGGAAGGGGCGGGCGGTTTCTTTAAAGGCATTGACGCCCTGCCGTTAACCGGGCAGTACACGCACTATTCGCTGGATAAAAAAACCGGTAAACCGGACTACGTCACCGACTCGGCGGCCTCCGCCACCGCCTGGACCACCGGCGTGAAGACCTATAACGGCGCGCTGGGCGTCGATATTCATGAGAACGCGCATCAGACCATCCTCGAGCTGGCGAAAGCGGCGGGCCTGGCCACCGGCAACGTTTCTACCGCCGAGCTGCAGGACGCCACCCCCGCGGCGCTGGTGGCGCATGTGACATCGCGTAAATGCTACGGCCCTACGGTCACCAGCGAAAAATGCCCCAGCAATGCGCTGGAGAAAGGGGGCAAAGGCTCCATTACCGAACAGCTGCTGAACGCCCGGCCGGATGTCACCCTGGGCGGCGGCGCGAAGACTTTTGCCGAAACGGCGACGGCGGGCGAGTGGCAGGGCAAAACCCTGCGTGAGCAGGCGGAAGCGCGCGGCTACCAGATTGTGACCGACGCGGCCTCTCTTGCCGCCGCGACGGAAGCCAGCCAGGATAAACCGCTGCTGGGACTCTTCGCCGACGGCAATATGCCGGTACGCTGGGAAGGGCCCAAGGCGTCTTATCACGGTAATATCGATAAGCCGCCGGTAACCTGTACCCCAAACCCGAAACGCGACGCCTCGGTGCCGACGCTGGCGCAGATGACGGAGAAAGCGATTGACCTGCTGAGCCGCCACGAGAAAGGCTTCTTCCTGCAGGTGGAAGGTGCCTCCATCGATAAGCAGGATCATGCGGCGAATCCGTGCGGCCAGATCGGCGAAACGGTTGATCTCGACGAGGCGGTGCAGAAGGCGCTGGAATTTGCCAAAAAAGACGGGAATACCCTGGTGATCGTCACCGCCGACCATGCGCATGCCAGCCAGATCATCCCGGCGGATAGCAAAGCCCCGGGCCTGACTCAGGCCCTGAATACTCACGATGGCGCAGTAATGGTCATGAGCTACGGCAACTCAGAGGAAGAGTCGATGGAGCACACCGGCACCCAGCTGCGCATTGCGGCCTACGGTCCGCATGCGGCTAACGTCGTCGGCCTGACCGATCAGACCGACCTCTTCTCAACTATGAAAGCTGCCCTGAGTCTGAAATAAGTCGCTGCCGGTGGCGAAATCGCGTCACCGGCTGGTTTTTTTTCTATCTGCGTCCAGACTTACAACGATCCACTCACAGAAGGATGGTGCGATGAAAATAACCTTACTGATGACCCTACTGTTTGGCTTGATCTTTATCAGCGCGGTTGGCGCGGCAGAAAAAACGCCCACTCCTCAGCAGCAAAGGATGACGGACTGCAATCAGCAAGCGTCAGCCAAAACGCTGAAAGGGGAGGAGCGCAAAACCTTTATGAGTCAGTGCCTCAAAAAAGAGACCACGACCTCGCAAGGAAAGCCCCTCACGCCTCAACAGCAGAAGATGAGCGACTGCAACAAAGCGGCTTCGGCAAAATCACTGAAGGGCGATGAACGCAGTACCTTCATGAGTAGCTGCCTGAAGAAAGCCTGAAAAAAAGGGAGCGCACGCGCTCCCTTGTTCTTTGACCTCTCAGGGCTTGCAGCCCGCCAGCTCAGCTTCAGGAGCGGCTCAGTTTCTCTGATTTTTCCATGCACTGGCTGATGGCTTCGATCACCGCGGAGCGGAAGCCTTTTTCTTCCAGCACGCGCACGGCTTCGATGGTGGTCCCGCCAGGAGAGCAGACCATATCTTTCAGCGCTCCCGGATGCTCACCGCTCTCCAGCACCATTTTGGCAGAGCCCATCACCGCCTGCGCGGCGAATTTGTAGGCCTGGGCGCGCGGCATCCCGCCGAGAACGGCGGCATCGGCCATCGCTTCGATAAACATAAAGACATAGGCTGGCGCCGAACCGCTAACGCCCACCACCGGATGGATCATCGGCTCGGCAATTTGCTCCGCCTGGCCAAAGCAGCGGAAAATGGTCAACACTTCGGCCACATCTTCGCTGCTCACCAGCGCGTTTGGCGTAACGGAGGTCATGCCGGCGTTAACCAGCGACGGGGTATTGGGCATCGCGCGAATAATTTTGCGATCGTGGCCGAGCGCGCGCGCCAGCTGGTCAAGCGTGACGCCGGCGGCGATGGAGACCACCAGCGACTCTTTATTCAGGCTGGAGGCGATATCGCCCAGCACTTTGGTCATGATCCCCGGCTTCACCGCGCCGAAGACGATATCGGCAATTTGCGCCACTTCCTGGGCGCTATCGGCGGCGTTGATGCCGTACTGGTCGCGCAGAGCCGCAACCTTGTCCGGCGACGGGGTGTAGACCCAAATTTGTCCCGGCTGTACCTGGCCGCTGGCGATCAGTCCACCCAGAATGGCCTTACCCATATTGCCGCAGCCGATAAAGCCAATTTTCTTATCCATCACCATTCCCCTCTGCTTTTTTCGTTACGATCTGATTAGCTTATCATCCTGGCGCTTTCATGGGGGAGAAAAGCAGGTAACATTGGCGACACTTATTGCAGGTAACAGGAGCTGGCATGGCCATTTGGGTGGATGCAGACGCGTGTCCGAACGTGATTAAAGAGATATTGTTCCGCGCGGCAGAGCGGACCCAGACGCCGCTGACGCTGGTGGCGAACCAGCCGCTGCGCGTACCGCCGTCACGTTTCATCCGCACCCTGCGGGTTGAGCAGGGTTTTGACGTGGCGGATAACGAAATCGTCCGTCAGTGCGCGGCGGGGGATTTAGTGATCACCGCCGATATTCCGCTGGCGGCGGAGGTGCTGGCGAAGGGCGGGGCGGCGCTTAATCCGCGCGGAGAGCGCTACAGCGAAGCGACGATCCGCGAGCGGTTGACGATGCGGGATTTTATGGAGACATTACGGGCCAGCGGCGTTCAGACCGGCGGCCCGGATAGTTTATCGCAGCGCGATCGGCAACAGTTTGCCGCCGAGCTGGAGAAGTGGTTGCTGGCGGTTAAACGTCAGCAGGGTTAAACCCAACTGTCGTCATCGCTGCCAATATCATCATCGCCAAAGCCGGCGTCGAAGTCGTCGTTCCAGGTGTTGTCGGCAAGGAACTGATCGTCTCCCTGACGGAACGGATCGTCACCCGCGGCGGTGTCCTGTGCGGCGGGGGCGTCAGCATCAGGCTGCGGCTTCTCTTCGATGATATTCACAATCTCCTGCGGGTGCGAGCCGCTGAACATACTGGTCAGCATATTGCCCAGCACCACCCCGCCCGCTACGCCTGCGGCCGTTTGCAGCGCGCCCGCCATAAAGCCGCCGCCGCGTGCGGCAGCCTGCGGGGCATAGCTCTGCTGCTGCTGTGGGGCATACTGCGGCTGTGAGCTGGCCTGCGGGCGACCGTATTGCTCCGCGCCCGGGATCGGGTCAGAACCGCGTGACGAGCCGCCGCCGCCAAACAGGCCGGAGAGGAAACCGCCGCTGCTGGGCTTCGCCGCCTGCAGCTGGCTGACCTGGCTCTCCAGCGCCTGGATGCGATCGTTGAGCTGTTTAATCGCGGCTTCCTGGATAAGGATGGTTTGCGCCATATAGTAGGGGGCCGCCGGCTGCGCGCTCACGTGTTGGGCAATCCGCTCCTCGGCGCTGGCATCGCGCGATGCACTGTGCGCCTCAGCCTCTTTCAGCCGGGAAAACAGTCCATCAATAAGGCGTTGTTCTTCAGATTGCATGTTACATTCCTCTGTCACACTGTCGAATAGGCATCAGGGTGCGTCTGAAACACGATGTTGTAAATATGTTGCTTCGTAAAGCTATGCATAAATGTGTTACCGTTTACGCCAGCAGTGGATAAAAAATAACGCCAGGCAGAAAAGTAAAGCTGGTTAAACACCAAATGCAATGATAAGTTTACATTAAGAGCCCTTTGTCTCACTGCGGTGATGGGGTGTAAAGAAGTTGTGTAACGTTTTCTTTACGACTACGTTGCGGAACAGACAGCGAAAATACGTTCTTTCGTTTTCCTTTTTTTGCGACAGACGGAACCAGGGGGTCTTCGGTTATGACACAGCCAATCTTTCTCATCGGGCCACGCGGCTGCGGTAAAACCACCGTTGGCCATGCGCTGGCGCGAGCGCGACATTTTCAGTTCTCCGATACCGATCATCGGCTGCAGGCCCATGAGCAGCGGACGGTGGCGGAGATCGTGCAGGCGGAAGGGTGGGCGCGCTTTCGCGAGCTGGAGACCCTGTCGCTAAAGGCCGTGACCCTGCCGAATACGGTGATCGCCACCGGCGGCGGCATCATCCTCGCGGAATGTAACCGTCAGTTTATGCGGGAGAACGGCGTGGTGATTTATCTTCAGGCGTCGGTGTCGGCGCTGATTGACCGTCTGGAAGCCTACCCGAAAGCCGAACAACGGCCGACGCTCACCGGGAAACCGGTGCGTGAGGAAGTGGGCGAGGTGCTGGCGCAGCGTGAAGCGTTATACCGTGATGCTGCCCATCATATTGTCGATGCTACAGCCTCCCCGGATCGGGTGGTGGAGCAAATTATGACCATGCTGTGCGGCGCGACGGCAGCTCCGGTAAGTTAAGAATTTACTTACATTAAGGCGGCGAGGGGCGCCTATACTTGATAGTTCTGATACCGGAAGAAGGAAGAACTATGCCAAACAGACCCCCATATCCGAGAGAAGCGCGCGTGGTTGCGGTAGAGAAAGGTCCTCAGGGTCAGACGGTGACCTGGTATCAACTCCGCGCGGACTATCCTGAGCCCGATTCGCTAATCAGCGAACATCCTACCGAGCAGGAAGCCGTGGATGCCAAGCGGCGTTATGAAGATCCCGACAAGTCTTAACCCCTGAGCCCGGATTGCCTGTCCTGCGGGCAATATCGGGCGTATCTCACATTTTTTATTTATCAGTCGTACTAATGAATTTCTAACACACGGATTTTTCAGGAACGCCGCCGCCGCCCGGTAATCTTTACATTCAACCGCGGCGTGGAGCTGCTACGCTTCTCGACGGTTGATTTTTACTCACCAGGGGGGCGAATGCTGTGTGTGGTAAGCCTGTGTTGAAGCAGTGGTAGTGAAAAGGTACATGATATGAGTAGTGCAACGATGGCAATTTTGACCATCGGCGTTGTGCCGCTGGCGGGAGTATTACCGCTCCTGACCGAACATATCAGGGAAGAACAGATCGCTCACATCAGCCTGCTGGGCGAGATGACGCGTGACGACGTGATGGCAGAGTACGCCGTGGGTGACGGCGAACAGGGTCTGTTGACCTTGCTCAGCGATAACCAGCTGGTGATGGTGTCGCGACAAAAAATTGAACGTGATGTTCGCAGCGTGATCGCCATGCTGGATCGACAGCATTTTGATGTGATCCTGCTGCTCAGCTCCGAACAGCTGACCGGTTTTACCACCCACCACGCGATCCTCCTCGAGCCGCAGCGGATCATTCCGCCGCTGGTGGCGTCGATCGTCGATGGGCACCAGGTCGGGGTGATCGTGCCGGTGGAAGAGATCATGCCCATGCAGCGACAAAAGTGGCATTCACTGGAGAAGTCACCGTACTACGCGTTGGCCAACCCGTTTACCGGTAGCGACAGTGAGCTGTTAACCGCCGGTAAAGCGCTGCTGGAGCAGGGGGCCGACGTGCTGGTCCTCGACTGTCTCGGTTACTATCAGCATCATCGCGATGTGTTACAAAAAGCCCTTGATGTCCCGGTTTTGCTGTCGAATGTGCTGGTTTCCCGACTGGCGGCAGAACTATTAGTCTAATGTGTTAATTTCACGTGACAGGGGCAAGGAGCGCCCCCTATATTGAGCCTTTCAACGACGATCAGAAGGGCTTGTTTATGCTTCAAAGCAATGAATACTTTGACGGAAAAGTGAAATCCATTGGCTTCACCAGCAGCAGTACCGGTCGCGCCAGCGTTGGCGTGATGGCGGAAGGAGAATACACCTTTGGTACGGCGCAGCCGGAAGAGATGACGGTGGTCAGCGGGGCGCTGAATGTCCTGCTGCCGGGTGAGACTGAGTGGAAAGTTTACGCCGCCGGCGAAGCCTTCAATGTGCCAGGCAACAGCGAATTCCATCTGCAGGTGGCTGAGCCAACCTCCTATCTGTGCCGCTATCTGTAAGTCAGCGTAACGCCCGGCGCTTGCCGCCGGGTTGTATTTTTTTCCTGTCAGGCAGGAAAGAAAGCTGCGCTTAGCGCTGCGCTTAGCGCTGCGCTTCGCCGCCGAGCCCTTCCACCAGGCTTTGGATCAGGGCAGCCAGTTCGCCGGTCATTAAGATAAAGTCGGCGTCAAAGCGCTGGGCGAAATCTTCCCGATCGATATCTTCGTTTTGGTCGCGTAATTCATCGCAGAACTTGAGGCGCTTAATTGACGCGTCGTCGCAGATCACAAACTGAATACGCTGCTGCCAGTCCAGCGCCAGCTTGGTGACTACCTTCCCGGCCTCAATGTGCACAGCGATTTCGTCGCTGACCAGATCCTGCTTCTTGGCGCGGATCACGCCGCCATCTTCCAGCATCGCTTTCAGCTCGGCTTCGTCCATCAGCTGGAAGCCCTGCGCTACGGTGCCGGAGCGGACCCACTCGGTCAGCGTCAGCTCGATCGGATTCTCCAGGGTCAGCGGCACCACCGGCAGCGAGCCGAGGGTTTTACGCAGCAGGGCCAGGGTATCTTCCGCTTTTTTCGCGCTGGCGCAGTCCACCATGATCAGGCCGTTGACGGTGTCGATCCACATCATCGTCTGGCTGAAGCGGCTGAAGGCGCGCGGCAGCAGCGAGTGCAGCACTTCATCTTTCAGGGAATCTTTCTCAGTCTTCTTCAGCTTGCGCCCCTGATCGGCTTCGAGCTTCTGGATCTTCGCCTCCAGCGCCTGCTTGATCACCGGCGACGGCAGGATCTTTTCTTCTTTACGCGCGCAGATAATGATCTGGCCGTTCGCCGTATGCGTCAGCGCGTCGCTGTGCGATCCCATCGGCGATACCCAACCGGTTTTCGCCATATCCTGGCTGCCACAAGGGGTAAATGTCAGCTCGGCCAGCTGTTTTTCCATCTCCTCGGCGCGCAATTCGATATCGCGGCTGAGACGGTAAACCATTAAATTTTTGAACCACAGCATGATAATTTCCACGGCTTTGTCGTTAAATCAGGCGGGCATGATAGCGAATTGTCGCTATGCTTGCATTGTTAATCGGGGTGAGGAGCTGAGCGTGCGTATTGGTATTGATTTAGGTGGTACAAAAACCGAAGTGATAGCCCTGAGCGACCAGGGAGAGCAGCTGTTTCGCCATCGGTTACCCACGCCGCGGGAGGATTACCGGCAAACCATCGAGACTATCGCTACCCTGGTGGCGATGGCCGAGCAGGCGACCGGACAGCGTGGCACCGTGGGGATGGGGATCCCGGGCTCGATTTCGCCCTATACCGGGGTAGTGAAAAACGCCAACTCGACCTGGCTCAACGGTCAGCCTTTCGATAAGGACCTCAGCCTGCGCCTTGACCGTGAAGTCCGGCTGGCTAACGACGCCAACTGTCTGGCAGTGTCGGAAGCGGTGGACGGCGCGGCGGCGGGGGCGCAAACGGTGTTCGCGGTGATTATCGGCACCGGCTGCGGCGCGGGCGTAGCGCTCAACGGGCGGGCGCATATCGGCGGCAACGGTAACGCCGGCGAGTGGGGACATAACCCATTGCCGTGGATGAACGACGATGAGCTGCGCTACCGTGCGGAAGTGCCTTGCTACTGCGGTAAACAGGGGTGTATCGAAACCTTTATCTCCGGCACCGGCTTTGCCACTGACTATCAGCGGCTGAGCGGCAAGGGGTTAAGCGGCAGCGAGATTATGCGCCTGGTGGGTGAAGGTGACGAAAAAGCCGAACTGGCGCTGAGCCGCTATGAACAGCGGCTGGCGAAATCGCTCGCCCACGTGGTCAACATCCTCGATCCGGACGTCATCGTGCTGGGCGGCGGGATGAGCAACGTCGAGCGGCTGTATCAGACGGTGCCGGACCTGGTGAAACAGTGGGTCTTTGGCGGCGAGTGTGAAACGCCGATCCGTAAAGCGATGCACGGCGACTCCAGCGGAGTACGCGGCGCGGCATGGCTGTGGCCGCTACAGGGGAACTGAACCACTCCCCCTCACCCCGGCCCTCTTCCGGAGGGAGAGGGGGAAAGGCGGCGTCGGTGGTTGGGGGTGTGGCAGGAACCCCCGGTCTCTTGCGGGGAGAGGGGTAATCGCAACAGCGTACGAAACGGAAAACCAGCGCCGGACGGTTCCCTCTCCCCCCGGAGAGGGTTAGGGTGAGGGAACATCGTAATGACTCAGACCTCACTCCACCGCAAACGCTCTATCCAGCCGACTGTAGCCCAGGCCATTTATCTTCTTCACTTTGATCTGCACCGGAATGCGATCTTTCATCGCCTCCACGTGGCTGATCACCCCGATAATCTTGCCGCTGGCGTTGAGGGCATCCAGCGCGTCCAGCGCCGTGTCCAGCGTTTCGCTGTCGAGGGTGCCGAAGCCTTCATCAAGAAACAGAGAGTCAATCCGCGTCTTATGGCTCACCAGGTCTGACAGCGCCAGGGCCAGCGCCAGGCTGACGAGGAAACTTTCGCCGCCGGAGAGGGTGCGGGTGTCGCGCACGGCGTCGGCCTGCCAGGTATCGACCACCTCCAGCTCCAGCGCTTCGCTGGCTTTGCGCTGCAGCAGATAGCGCCCGTGCAGGCGGTTAAGCTGCTGGTTTGCCAGCCAGACCAGATTATCCAGCGTCAGCCCCTGGGCGAATTTGCGGAACCGATCGCCGGTGCTGGAGCCGATCAGCGAGTTGAGATAGCCCCAGTCATCCGCCAGCTGCGCCGCCTCTGCAATCTGCCGCCCCAGCGCCTGCTGATGCTGACGGCTCTCTGCGTCCTGCCTGAGCTGTTGGCGGATCTCGCCCTGGCGGGTGGTGTTGTCCCGCAGCCGCTGGGCCAGGGTGTGCAGCTGAGTTTGCAGGGCGGGGATGTCCGCGTCCGTCCCTTGCGGACGCAGCGCCAGGTGCGCCTGCTGCTGCCGGGTCGCCTGCTCGCAGAGCGCCGTCGCCTGCTGAAGCTGCTGCTCCAGCGTCTGTTTTAACTGCGTTAGCCGCTGGGCGGTCTCCTCGTCCAGCAGCGCGGCGAGGAACGCCTGCCGATCGTTAAAGCGGCTGGCGGCCAGGGCGGCGGTAAATTGCGCCTGCGACTGGTCCAGGCGCGCCTTCTCTTCGGTCTCCAGCTGCTGCTGGGCGACAAGCTGGCTGTGCAGCGCCAGGCACTCTTCGTGGATCGCGCGCCAGTTGTCGGGGATCGCCGGTTCCGCTTCAGCTTCAGCCTCTGCCTCGTCGCTGGCTGGCAGCGTCTCGAGCAGCGGCTGCAGGGCGGCAATCTGCTCCTGAATGGCGCCATGCCGGGTCTGTTGCGCCTGCCACTGGGCAAATTCGCTTTCGCGAGCGTTCAGCCAGGCGGATTCTGTCCCTTCTTCCGGTAGGGTCAGCGTCAGGGCCTGCAGGGCGCTCTCCAGCCCCTGGCGCGTGGCCGTCAGCTGCTGCAGAGCCTGGCGCTCCAGCGCCTCCTGATCGTTGAGCTGGCTCTGCAGCATCAGGCGCTGGCTGAGCTGGTAGAGCTGCTGCTCGTAGCGCTCCTGCTCCTGGATCCAGTCGTTTATCTCTTGCGCAATATCCCGCGTGACCTGCAGAGAGGCGCAGGTTTCCTGCCACGCTTTAGTGAGCGCTTGCTCTTCCTCAGCGAGCCGCCCGGCCGCTTCGGTCTCACGCTGGAGCTGCTGCGTCAGGGCGTTGACCTGCCCGAGGATCAGCAGACCTTCTTCTTTTAGCGCGGCGACCTCTTTTTCCAGCGCATCGCGGCGGCGCTGATTATCCGTGACTGTTAGCGAAGCGTATTGCTCAATCGCCGGATGTTCACAGGAGCCGCACAGCGGGCAGGGCTTACCCGCCTCAAGCCGGGCGCGGTAATCTTCCAGATCTTTAATTGTTTCTTCCCGCTGGCAGAGCGCTTTCAGGTCGAGATAGTGCTGGTTTTTTTCTTTGTACTGCGCCCGGCGTTGCGCCAGGGTAGCGTTGAGTTTTGCCTGCTCCGCCTGCGCCTGCTGTACGCTTTCGGCGTTCTGGCGCAGACGCTTGCGCAGCAGCTGATGCTGTTCATGCAGGGAGAGCAGCCGCTGGCGCAGCGGTCGCGACTGGGTTTGCTGCGCTATCGCCGCCGCAACGTCATCGGCGCTCAGCGACAGAGGACTGGCTGGCAGCGCGGTCAGCTTCTGGCGCAGCGCGGCCAGGCGGCTGGTCTGGGCCGTCAGCTGCTGTTTATCCCGCGTTAGCTGCGAAAATTGCGCCCGCCAGCCGGCAATCTCCTGGCCCCACAAGCGGAATCGCTCATGGGCCGCCAGCCACTGCGCCAGATCGGTCAGTTCAGCCTGCCGCTGCTGCTGGGCGTGCAGGGCGCTGCGGCGGATGCGCGCGCGCAGCGCCGTGCTGGCAAGTAAGCGAGCATTTACTTCATTGATTCGCTGGCGGGTTTGCTCCAGGCCTGCCGCGTGCTCCTGATGGCGCTCCCACAGGGGGCGCAGCTGGGCGGCGGGCTGGGCCAGCTCAAGCTTCGCCAGCGCCGGCGCGGCGTCGGTCAGCGCCTGGCGGGCCTGCTCCTGGCCGCTGACCGCCTGCTGCTGCTGCTGCGCCAGCTCGTCGCGGCGCGTTAGCCACTGGAGCTGCTGCTGCTGGTTTTGCTGCTGCGCCAGCAGGCCTTTCTCTTCGTCAGTAAGCACCTGCAAACTTTCCTGCAGCGCCTGCTGCTGGGCCTCCGTCAGCAGGACGATGCCCGCCGCCTGGGCTTCGAACTTCTCCAGCGTATGGCGAGCGGCTTTGTGCTGCTCATAGACCATCGCCGAAATCTGACCGTAGATTTCCGTGCCGGTCAGCTCCTCCAGCAGCTCCGCGCGATCGCTCGGCTTCGCGTTCAGGAAGGCGGCAAATTGTCCCTGGGAGAGCAGCATCGAGCGGGTGAAGCGGCCATAGTCGAGGCCGGTGAGCGTCGCGGTTTGCTCCAGCTTATCCGAGACCTTATCGGCGAGGATTTTGCCGTCGGCGCAGCGCGCCAGCTCGACGCGGGGCGCCTGCAGGTTGCCATCCGGCTGGTTACGCGCCCGGTTCTGGCTCCAGAAGGCGCGGTAGGCGATGCCCTTCACTTCAAACTCCACCTCCGCCAGACACTCGGCGGTATCGCGGGTCATCAGGTCGTTTTGCGACTGGGAGACTTTATTCAGGCGCGGCGTCTCATGATAGAGCGCCAGGCAAATGGCGTCGAGCAGGGTGGTTTTCCCGGCGCCGGTGGCGCCGGTAATGGCGAACAGGCCGTTGCTGGCGAACGGCTCGGCGGTAAAGTCTATCTTCCATTCCCCTTTCAGGGAGTTAAGGTTTTTCAGACGCAGACTGAGGATTTTCATGCGTTTTCGTCCTCCGCGGTGAGCGTATGCAGCGTATGGGCGAACAGCTCGTGCAGCCGGGCGCGCTTCTCATCGTCAATCTCGGTCAGCGCCAGCCGGCGCTCGAACACCTCTTCCACCTTCAGTTCGCTGAGGGTCTCCCGCTGGGCGTTGAGCAGTATTTTCTCGCGCTGCTCGCGGCTGCGGCGCACCAGCAATACTTCCACCGGCAGATCCTCCGTCAGCGCCTGAATTTGACGCTGAATATCGTGCAGGTACTCCTCGGTGGTGATTTCGATATCCAGCCACACCGGCGGGTCCTGTTCAACGCCGCGCCACTGCTCCAGCTGGGCGGTGATGGCGGCCAGATCGCCTTTGATGACCGCCAGCGGCTGGGTGACGGGCACCTCGAGGGTTTCCACGGCGCTGAGTCGCCCATCGCTAAAGCTCACCAGATGCACCGATTTCGCTTTGCCGGTTTCATCAAAGCTCAGCGGCAGCGGCGAGCCGCTGTAGCGGATGTGCTCGCAGCCGCCGACCACCTGCGCCCGGTGAATATGGCCCAGCGCAATGTAGTCGGCAGGGGGGAAGTGCTGCGCCGGGAAGGCATCCAGCGTGCCGATATAAATGTCGCGAACGGCATCGCTTTTGCTGGCGCCGACGGTGGTCAGATGGCCGCTGGCAATGACGGGCAGCGGGCGATCGCCGCGCAGCGCGCAGGCCTGATGATACTGTTCCTGATAATAGTCGCTGATGGCGTGCAGCAGTTGCTGCTGTTTTTCCCGACCGGAGTGGCCGGCCTGGCTGATGACCAGCTCGCGCGGGCGTAAAAACGGCACCGGGCAGAAGATAGCCCCAGGGGTGCCGTCGCGCCGCGGCAGCTCAATGGGCGGGCAGCCGGCGTTCGCCACGACGGTGGTGTGTAAAAAGGCGAGGATATCGCGGGATTCATTGAGCATCGCCACCGAATCGTGGTTGCCCGCCAGCACCACCAGGCGACAGCCGGTCTGCTGCAACTGGACGACAAAGCGGTTATACAGTTCGCGAGCGTAGCTCGGCGGCGATCCGGTATCAAAAATATCGCCGGCTACGATGATGGCGTCGACTTCATGCTCCTGCGCGCGGGCCAGCAGCCAGGTCAGGAAGGCGTCATGTTCGGCCGCACGGCTTTTGCTGTAAAAATTCTGGCCCAGGTGCCAGTCGGAGGTGTGAAGGATGCGCATAAATCTTCCCTAGCGAAAAAAGCATGAGCGGCAGTATACCATTTGTCGGAGAGGGGTAAGTCCGCGTCATGCTTCAAAATACCCGATCATCAGACGGTCATTTTTTTCATAAATCTGTCACAAAAGTGACGCATAATGACGCCGCACTTCTATACTGATGGCTAAAAAACACAGGGTAAATAATGGCGAGAAGAATTCTGGTCGTTGAAGATGAAGCTCCAATCCGCGAAATGGTCTGCTTTGTTCTGGAGCAAAATGGCTTTCAGCCTGTCGAAGCGGAAGATTATGACAGCGCGGTGAATCAACTCAATGAACCCTGGCCTGATTTGATTCTCCTTGACTGGATGCTGCCGGGCGGTTCTGGGCTGCAGTTTATTAAGCTGCTCAAGCGCGAGGCGATGACCCGGGATATTCCGGTGGTGATGCTGACCGCGCGCGGAGAAGAAGAGGATCGCGTTCGCGGCCTGGAGACCGGGGCGGACGACTACATTACCAAGCCTTTCTCACCGAAGGAGCTGGTGGCGAGAATCAAAGCGGTGATGCGCCGTATTTCGCCGATGGCGGTGGAAGAGGTGATTGAAATGCAGGGGCTGAGCCTCGATCCCTCATCGCACCGGGTGATGACCGGCGAAAGTCCGCTGGACATGGGGCCAACGGAATTTAAATTATTGCATTTCTTTATGACCCATCCGGAGCGGGTGTACAGCCGCGAGCAGCTGCTGAACCACGTTTGGGGAACCAACGTCTATGTGGAAGACCGCACGGTGGACGTCCATATTCGTCGCCTGCGCAAAGCGCTGGAACACAGTGGCCATGATCGGATGGTGCAAACGGTTCGCGGCACGGGGTATCGTTTCTCCGCCCGTTTCTGAATTTTGACAGGAGTGTGACCCGTGCTGGAACGGCTGTCATGGAAAAGGCTGGCGCTGGAGCTCTTTTTAGCGTGTATTCCGGCCCTGATTCTGGGGGCGTTTGTGGGTCATTTGCCGTGGTTTTTACTGGCGGCAGTGACCGGTTTGCTGATCTGGCATTTCTGGAATTTGATGCGCCTGTCGTGGTGGCTGTGGGTGGACCGGAGCATGACCCCTCCGCCCGGCCGCGGCAGCTGGGAGCCGCTGCTGTATGGTCTGCACCAGATGCAGATGCGTAATAAAAAGCGTCGACGTGAGCTGGGAAGCCTGATTAAACGCTTCCGCAGTGGAGCGGAATCGTTGCCGGACGCGGTGGTCCTGACCACGGAGGAGGGAGCCATTTTCTGGTGTAATGGCCTGGCGCAGCAGATTTTAAACCTGCGCTGGCCGGACGACAGTGGGCAAAACATTCTTAACCTTCTGCGCTATCCTGAATTCGCCACCTACCTGAAACAGCGTGATTTTTCAAAACCGCTCAATCTGGTGCTGAATAATGCCCGTCATCTGGAAATTCGCGTGATGCCCTACAGCGACAAGCAGTGGCTAATGGTGGCGCGCGACGTGACGCAGATGCATCAACTGGAAGGGGCGCGGCGTAACTTCTTCGCTAACGTCAGCCATGAGCTGCGCACCCCGCTGACGGTGCTGCAGGGCTATCTGGAGATGATGCAGGAGCAGGTGCTGGAAGGGGCGACCCGTGAAAAGGCCCTGCACACCATGCGTGAGCAAACCCAGCGTATGGAGGGGCTGGTGAAGCAGCTGCTCACGCTGTCGCGTATTGAAGCCGCGCCGGCGCTGGCGATGAATGACCGCATCGACGTGCCGATGATGCTGCGGGTGGTGGAGCGCGAGGCGCAGACCCTCAGCCAGGATAAGCAGACGCTGTTTTTTACCGTCGATGAGCAGCTCAAGGTGCTGGGCAACGAGGAGCAGCTGCGCAGCGCCATTTCTAACCTGGTTTATAACGCGGTGAACCACACCCCGCCGGGCACTGAAATTCGCGTCAGCTGGCAGCGAACGCCGCAGGGGGCGCTGTTCAGCGTCGAAGATAATGGGCCAGGCATTGCCCCGGAGCATATTCCTCGTCTGACCGAGCGTTTCTATCGGGTGGATAAAGCCCGCTCCCGGCAAACGGGGGGCAGCGGCCTGGGGCTGGCGATTGTCAAACACGCGGTTAACCATCATGACAGCCGACTGGAAATAGAGAGTACGGTGGGCAAGGGAACCCGTTTTAGCTTCCTGCTCCCGGAACGATTAATTGCCAGAAACGACACCTGAGCGGCGCACTGTCAGCTTATCTTGCCAATGACCAGCATCGGCTGGTCATTTTCATTGGCAGTCATTTTCCCCTCGCCTATTTAATGAACGTGCGCTGCTTTTTTGTTCGCATGATAAGCCACGGGTTTTCCATCAATATGGTAAATGATTCTGGTGTGAAAAGGATAACCAGCATAATCATCTGCTTTTGCGATCGTGCCTTGCTTTAAAACGTTATAAGCGTTTAAATTGCGCCTGCGCAGTCGATGACAGACTGCTTTTGCGTGGTAATACCAAAAACAATTCTTTCCCACGCCGCTTCGGGAGCATATCTCGCTGAGTTTACCGGCAATCGCCGCTGTATCGTCCCTGAGAGGGTAGCGCGGTATTTTTCCATTTTTTTACAACACCACATCCACAGGCAGTAATGAATTTATGACCCATCAGTTAAAATCTCGCGACATCATAGCGTTGGGCTTTATGACCTTCGCGTTGTTCGTTGGCGCAGGCAATATTATTTTCCCTCCGATGGTTGGCTTACAGGCGGGCGAGCACGTCTGGACGGCGGCGATCGGCTTCCTGATCACTGCGGTGGGTCTGCCGGTGCTGACGGTGGTGGCGCTGGCGAAAGTCGGCGGCGGCGTTGAAAGCCTGAGCACCCCGATTGGTAAAGTGGCGGGTATCCTGCTGGCGGTGGTGTGTTATCTCGCGGTAGGACCGCTGTTCGCGACCCCGCGCACCGCGACCGTCTCTTTTGAGGTCGGGATTGCGCCGCTGACCGGCGACGGCCCGCTGCCGCTGCTGATCTACAGCGTTATCTACTTCGCGCTGGTGATCCTGGTCTCACTCTATCCGGGCAAACTGCTGGATACGGTGGGAAATTTCCTTGCGCCGTTGAAAATTATCGCCCTGATTGTGCTGGCGGTCGCCGCGGTTGTCTGGCCGGCGGGCCCGATCAGCGACGCGATGGAAGCGTATCGTACCGCGCCATTCTCCAATGGCTTCGTCAACGGCTACCTGACCATGGACACCCTCGGCGCGATGGTGTTCGGGATCGTGATTGTCAATGCCGCACGCTCCCGCGGCGTCAGCGAAGCGCGTTTGTTGACCCGCTACACCGTCTGGGCGGGCCTGATGGCAGGCGTCGGTCTGACCCTGCTGTATCTGGCGCTGTTCCGTCTGGGCTCTGATAGCGCCACCCTCGTGGACCAGTCCGCTAACGGCGCGGCAATCCTCCACGCTTACGTGCAGCATACCTTCGGCGGGGCGGGCAGCTTCCTGCTGGCAGCGCTGATCTTCATCGCCTGCCTGGTGACGGCGGTGGGTCTGACCTGCGCCTGCGCTGAGTTCTTTGCCCAGTATCTGCCGTTCTCCTATCGCACGCTGGTCTTCATCCTCGGCCTGTTCTCGATGGCGGTCTCCAACCTTGGTCTGAGCCACCTGATTCAGGTGTCGATTCCGGTGTTGACCGCTATCTATCCGCCGTGTATCGCACTGGTTGTATTAAGCTTTACCCGCAGTTGGTGGCATAATTCGTCACGTGTTATCGCGCCGGCCATGTTTATCAGTCTGATGTTTGGTATCATTGACGGGATTAAGTCATCGGCGTTTGCCGCTATCCTGCCGGCCTGGACCGCGCGTCTGCCGCTGGCGGAGCAAGGTCTGGCCTGGCTGATGCCGACCGCCGTGATGGCAATCCTCGCGGTGATCTGGGACCGTGCCGCCGGACGTCAGGTGACCTCCAGCGCGCACTAACCGGCGTTGAGGACAAGCGTTTAACCACGGGACTTCGGGTTCCGTGGTTTTTTATTTTTTGTGTTAAACGGCATTGAAAAACCACGATGGAAAGTAGTAACAAGCTTAAGCGCGGGCTAAGCACCCGGCACATCCGCTTTATGGCCCTGGGTTCCGCCATCGGCACCGGGCTTTTTTACGGTTCAGCCGACGCGATTAAAATGGCCGGACCCAGCGTACTGTTGGCCTACATTATCGGCGGCGTCGCGGCATATATCATTATGCGCGCGCTCGGTGAGATGTCGGTGCATAACCCTTCCGCCAGCTCATTCTCTCGCTATGCTCAGGAAAACCTCGGCGGACTGGCGGGCTATATCACCGGCTGGACCTACTGCTTTGAAATCCTGATCGTCGCCATCGCCGACGTCACCGCCTTCGGTATCTACATGGGCGTCTGGTTCCCGACGGTGCCGCACTGGATCTGGGTGCTCAGCGTGGTGCTCATCATCTGCGCCGTCAACCTGATGAGCGTCAAGGTGTTTGGCGAGCTGGAGTTCTGGTTCTCGTTCTTCAAAGTGGCCACCATCATCATTATGATCCTCGCCGGGTTCGGCATCATTATCTGGGGGATCGGCAACGGCGGCCAGCCGACGGGCATCCATAACCTCTGGAGCAACGGCGGCTTCTTCAGCAACGGTTGGCTGGGAATGGTGATGTCGCTGCAGATGGTGATGTTCGCCTACGGTGGTATCGAAATCATCGGCATTACCGCCGGTGAGGCGAAAGATCCGGAGAAATCCATTCCACGCGCTATCAACTCGGTGCCGATGCGCATTCTGGTGTTCTATGTCGGCACGCTGTTTGTCATTATGTCTATCTATCCGTGGAACCAGGTGGGTACCGACGGCAGCCCCTTTGTCCTGACCTTCCAGCATCTGGGCATTACCTTCGCGGCCAGCATTCTTAACTTCGTGGTCCTGACGGCCTCGCTGTCGGCGATTAACTCCGACGTGTTCGGCGTGGGCCGTATGCTGCACGGCATGGCCGAGCAGGGGAGCGCGCCGAAGGTGTTCGCTAAAACCTCGCGTCGCGGTATTCCGTGGGTGACGGTGATGGTGATGACCATTGCGCTGCTGTTTGCGGTATACCTCAATTACATCATGCCGGAAAACGTCTTC
The DNA here is from genome assembly GCF_040064295.1 of Klebsiella sp. JB_Kp031. Taxonomy (NCBI): domain Bacteria; kingdom Pseudomonadati; phylum Pseudomonadota; class Gammaproteobacteria; order Enterobacterales; family Enterobacteriaceae; genus Klebsiella; species Klebsiella sp. JB_Kp031. The sequence continues at coordinate 281,850 of NZ_JBEAJW010000001.1, read as the reverse complement.
CTGGTGATCGCCTCGCTGGCCACCTTCGCCACCGTGTGGGTGTGGATTATGATCCTGCTGTCGCAGATTGCCTTCCGCCGCCGTCTGTCGCCGGAGGAGGTCAAAGCCCTGAAATTCAAAGTCCCCGGCGGGGTGGCGACCACGGTTGTCGGCTTGGTGTTCCTGGCGTTTATTATCGCCCTGATCGGCTATCATCCGGACACCCGCATCTCGCTGTACGTCGGTATGGCGTGGATTGCGCTGCTGCTGCTGGGCTGGGTCTTTAAGACCCGTCGTGAGCGCCGCCTGGCGCAGGCACAGTAATCAACATCGCCCCGGTCAGCATCGCGCGACCGGGGCGGCTTGCCGACCCGCGTCCTCCCCCGTTATCCTCCCCCAAAAAATCCTGTGACGATGAGTTCTGCGCCTGACGGCTATGGCAAGGTGTGCCCATTCTGCACAATGAGGATTCACGATGTTGAAGGCATGGCACCTTCCGGTTGCACCCTTTATCAAGGTGCAACAGGACCGACTGTTTATTACCCTGTGGTTGAGTGGTGAGTCGCTGCCGCAGCGGATCACGCTGCGCGCGGAAGAAGATAACGAAGAGCTGTCGCTGCCGATGCAGCGCCTCCGCCAGGCGCCGAGGCCGGGTGTAGTGGCATGGCGCGGTGAAATCTCTCTCGCCAGCGGTCAGCCGCGCCGCCGCTACAGCTTTAAGCTACTGTGGGCCGACCATCAGCGCTGGTTTACGCCGCAGGGCTTCAGCCGTTTCCCGCCGGCCAGGCTGGAGCAGTTCGCCGTCGACCTGCCGGACGCCGGCCCGCAGTGGGTGGCCGATCAGGTTTTCTACCAGATTTTCCCCGATCGCTTTGCCCGCAGCGCTGCGCGTGACGCCGAACAGGATGCGGTCTATTACCATCACGCGGCGGGACGGGAGATTGTGCGCAAGGCGTGGGACGAACCGCTTACCGGCGAGGCGGGCGGGTCGACGTTCTACGGCGGGGATCTCGACGGCATCAGCGAAAAACTGCCTTACCTGAAGCAGCTCGGCGTCACCGCCCTGTATCTGAACCCGGTCTTCGCCGCCCCCAGCGTGCATAAATACGACACCGAGGATTATCGGCGCGTCGATCCGCAGTTTGGCGGCGACGCGGCGCTGCTCCGCTTGCGCCACAACACCCAGCGGGCGGGGATGCGCATGATCCTCGACGGCGTGTTCAACCATACCGGCGATTCCCATCCCTGGTTCGATCGCCACCAGCAGGGCAGCGGCGGCGCCGGCCACCATCCGGACTCCCCGTGGCGCGACTGGTTTACCTTCTCCGGGGAGGGGCAGGCGCACAACTGGCTGGGCTATGCCAGTCTGCCGAAGCTCGACTATCGGTCGACCAGCCTGGTCAACGAGATCTATGCCGGCGAGGACAGCATCGTACGCCACTGGCTGAAGGCGCCGTGGAGTATGGACGGCTGGCGTCTGGACGTGGTGCACATGCTGGGCGAAGGCGGCGGGGCGCGGAATAACCTGCGGCATATCGCCGGCATCACCCTGGCGGCGAAACAAACGCAGCCGGAAGCCTTTGTCTTTGGAGAACATTTTGGCGACGCGCGCCAGTGGCTGCAGGCGGATGCCGAAGATGCGGCAATGAACTACCGCGGCTTCACCTTCCCGATCTGGGGATTCCTCGCCAATACCGATATCTCTTACGATCCGCAGAAGATAGACGCCCAGACCTGTATGGCGTGGATGGATAATTATCGCGCCGGGCTGTCGCATCAGCAGCAGCTGCGGATGTTCAACCAGCTCGACAGCCATGATACGGCGCGTTTTAAATCTCTCCTTGGCAAAGACGTAGCGCGTCTGCCGCTGGCGGTGGTGTGGCTGTTCAGCTGGCCCGGGGTACCGTGTATCTACTACGGCGATGAGGTGGGCGTAGATGGTAATAACGATCCGTTCTGCCGCAAACCGTTCCCGTGGGATCCGGCGCTGCAGGATACCCAGCTGCTGGCGCTGTATCAGCGAATGGCGAAACTGCGTAAAGCCCACCAGGCGCTGCGCTACGGCGGCTGCCAGGTGATTTACGCCGAGGATAACGTGGTGGTGTTTGTCCGCGTCTACAAACAGCAGCGGGTACTGGTGGCGATTAACCGCGGCGAAGCCTGCGAAGTGGTTATCGAGGATTCGCCGCTGTTGGACGTGGGAGCCTGGACGCTGCAGGAGGGCGCCGGCGCCTTCCATGACGGGGTACTGACGCTCCCGGCTATCTCCGCCTGCGTCTGGTCCGGTCGTTAACGATAGAGCTGGCTCAGCAGGTCGTCGCGGAGGAGCGCCTCCCGCCACCAGCGCTGAGCCAGCCCGTCATTCCCGCTGCGCCAGGCCATGTAGGTGATATCTTTTTCCCGCCAGCCGGCGACGCTTTTCTCCACCAGACAGCCTTTTTCCAGCCACGGGCGGGCGATATGACGCGGCAGAAAGCCGCAGCCCAGCCCGGCGCACAGCAGTTCGACTTTGCTGGCGAAATCATCGACGCCGATTTGCGGCTGTTCATCAAGCAGATTGCTGTTCAGCGGATGGCAATAGCGGGCGCTGTCGCGGATCACCACCGCCCGGTGCTGGCTGAGCTGCTTATTGCTGAGCGGCGTTTCCGCTCCGGCCAGCGGGTGGGCCGGGGCGACCACGAAAATGTTATCCAGCGCGCCGAGGGTTTGCCATGACCACTCGGCAGAGGTGGGCGGCTCATTGATGGCGCCGAGGATAATATCCGCGCCATGGTGGGTCAGCTCTTCCCATGAACCGGCGAGGGTGTGATGACTGAAGTTCAGCCGGGTCTGCGGGTTTTGCGCGTAGAACTCGGCGATCAGCGGCAGCAGGGCCGAAAAGGGAAACGAGGCGTCGAGGGCGATCGCCAGCTCTCGCTCCCAGCCCGCGCTCAGCTGCTGGGCCTGCTTTTCCAGATCTCTGGCGGCGCTTAAAAGCTGTCGCCCCTTCTCCAGCATCAGCCTCCCGGTATCAGTAAATTTTGCCCGATGGCCGGAACGATCCAACAAGACGATCTCCAGATCGCTCTCCAGCTTCTGGATCATATAGCTCAGAGCGGCGGGGGTTTTATACAGCGACTCTGCGGCGGTGGCGAAGGATCCGTGTCGGTCCAGCGCATCAAGGATCATCAGAACATCAAAGTTTACGCGCATCAGGAGTTTCCATTCATTAATTTCCCCTTGTTGTACCTAAGCGCAATAATCAATGCCAGTGAATAAATCAGAACAGTTTGCCGTAAAATTTTGATGAACGCTGGCATGAGTAAATACTAACCGCTGACAAAATATAAACCACAAAAAAACTTTAATAACTTGTTAGAAATAACTGGCTATACTCACCATGCTTTATCAGTCAGGATCTACACGACGCATTAACCATCATGTCATCTTTTTAAATAATTGATTAAGAAGGTATTTAATGTCTATTCGTGAACTGCTCGATCCCACTAATTCCGCCCTTATCTTTATTGATCATCAGCCACAGATGTCATTCGGCGTGGCGAATATCGATCGCCAGACCCTCAAAAATAACACCGTGGCGCTGGCTAAAGCCGGCAAAATTTTTAATGTACCGGTGATTTACACTTCCGTAGAGACCAAAAGCTTCAGCGGTTATATTTGGCCGGAATTATTGGCCGTGCATCCTGACGTCAAGCCGATTGAGCGTACTTCAATGAACTCCTGGGAAGACGATGCCTTCGTTGCGGCGGTGAAAGCGACCGGCCGTAAAAAGCTGGTGATCTCCGCTCTGTGGACCGAAGTTTGCCTGACGTTTCCGGCGCTGATGGCCCTGGAGGCGGGCTACGAAGTGTATGTGGTCACCGATACCTCCGGCGGTACCTCTGTCGACGCCCATGAGCGCTCCATTGACCGGATGGTGCAGGCGGGCGCGGTGCCGGTGACCTGGCAGCAGGTGCTGCTGGAGTACCAGCGCGACTGGTCGCGCAAAGCGACTTACGATGCGGTGATGGACCTGGTGCGCGAACACAGCGGCGCCTACGGGATGGGCGTGGATTACGCTTATACCATGGTGCATGGCGCGCCAGAGCGTAAAGCTTAAATACACTTCACCCTTCAGGCTGCCTCTTTGTTAGCTGGGTTTGCCCGCCCCGGTCACTGACTGATGTCAGCTCTCGGGACGTGCCGGCTTGCCGCCTCGACGCAGCATGAATGACGTTGTGTATGGTCATCTATGGCTAATGGCGAGAATCATCCTGCCATTCCCCTGAAGCAAGGAATCTTTATGGCGCAGCAAAAATCGGTGACCCTGGTCATCAGCCATCTGCTCGATCCGCAACACGGCCAGCGCTACGAAGAGTGGCTCGGCAAAATCATGCCCATCGCGGCTGAGTTTCCCGGCCATCTCGGGGCGAATGTGATCCGGCCCGCCGCAGGGCAGAATCTGTGGAGCGTGATTATCCGCTTCGACACCCTGGAGCATCTCTATGCCTGGACGCAGTCGGAAACCCGTCGTCAGCTGGTGGCGGAAATTGCCCCGCTGCTGACGGAGGGCGATCGGACGGAGGTGCGGACCGAACCGGCCTTCTGGTTTACCCCGCCGGTGGCGAATGTGCGCCAGCCGCGGCGCTGGAAACAGTTTCTGATCACCCTGCTGGTGATTTTCCCCAGCACCAACCTGGTGCCGACGGTGACCGGCATGCTGTTGCCGTCGCTTAAGGGGAGCCTGCTGCTGCACCTGATCAATGATGCCTGCGTGGTTGCGCTGGTGGTCTGGTTCTGGATGCCCATCGTGACCCGCCTGTTTGCTGGCTGGTTGAAGAAAAACTGAGTCAGCCTCCCCAAGGAGTGTGTTATGTCGCAAACTGCCACACTGATTCTGACCCACGGCCAGATTCATACCCTCGATCGTGCGAATCCGCTGGCGGAAGCCGTGGCCATCGCCGACGGAAAAATTGTTGCCACCGGAAGCCACGATCGGATCATGAGCTTTGCCGCCGAGGGAACGCAGATCGTCGATCTCAAAGGGCATACGGTGATCCCGGGCCTCAACGATTCTCACCTGCATCTGATCCGCGGAGGGTTGAACTACAACCTTGAGCTCCGCTGGGAGGGCGTGCCCTCGCTGGCCGATGCCCTGCGAATGCTTAAGGATCAGGCGGATCGCACACCGTCGCCGCAGTGGGTGCGGGTGGTCGGCGGCTGGAGCGAATTCCAGTTCGCCGAACGACGGATGCCGACCCTGGAAGAGCTAAACGACGCGGCGCCCGATACGCCAGTGTTTGTGCTACATCTCTACGATCGCGCACTGCTGAACCGCGCGGCGCTGAAAGCCGTGGGGTATACCAAAGAGACGCCGGATCCGGTGGGCGGAGAGATCGTCCGCGATAGCCACGGCAACCCGACCGGGATGCTGATTGCCAAACCAAACGCCATGATCCTCTACGCCACCCTGGCCAAAGGGCCGAAGCTGCCGCTGGATCTGCAGGTGAACTCCACCCGTCAGTTTATGCGCGAGCTGAACCGACTGGGGCTGACCAGCGCCATCGACGCCGGGGGCGGTTTCCAGAACTACCCGGAAGATTACGAAATTATCGAGCAGCTGCACGCAAAAGATCAGATGACCGTGCGCATCGCCTACAACCTGTTTACCCAGCGACCGAAGCAGGAGCTGGAGGACTTCGAGCGCTGGACCGATATGCTGAAGCCGGGGCAGGGAACCGATTTCTATCGCGCCAACGGCGCCGGCGAGATGTTGGTATTTTCGGCGGCGGATTTTGAAGATTTCCTGCAGCCGCGGCCGGATTTGCCGCAAGGCATGGAAGATGAGCTGGAGCGGGTGGTGCGCCATCTGGTGGAACATCGCTGGCCGTTCCGCCTGCATGCCACCTACGACGAGTCCATCAGCCGGATGCTGGACGTGTTTGAGAAGGTGAACCGTGACATTCCGTTTAATGGCCTGCACTGGTTCTTCGATCATGCCGAGACCATTACCGAGCGCAACATTGAGCGGGTGAAGGCGCTGGGGGGCGGCATTGCGGTGCAGCACCGGATGGCCTTCCAGGGCGAATATTTTGTCGATCGCTACGGCAAAGAGGCGGTGAAACATACGCCGCCGGTAGCGAAAATGCTGGAGCTGGACGTACCGGTAGGGTTAGGGACCGATGCCACCCGCGTCGCCAGCTATAATCCGTGGACCGCGCTGTACTGGCTGGTCTCCGGGCGCACCGTTGGCGGGATGGCGATGTATGACGACAACAACCGCCTGCCGCGCGATGTCGCGCTGGAGCTGTGGACGGCGGGCAGCGCCTGGTTCTCCAGCGAGCAGGGTAAAAAGGGCCGTCTGGCCGCCGGTCAGCTTGCCGATCTGGTGGTGCTGTCGAAGGACTATTTCAGCGTCGCGGAAGAGGAGATCAAAGGCATTGAGTCGGTGCTGACGGTGGTTGATGGCAAAGTGGTGTACGCCGCCGGTCACTTCTCGCCGCTGGCGCCGCCGCCGATCCCGGTGCTGCCGGAGTGGTCGCCGGTGGTGAAGGTCCCGGGCCATTACCGTTCCGCTCCGCCGGCGGCGGCCAAAATTGGCGCCATAGTCCAGATGCACCAGTGCTGCGGTAGCTGCGGTGTCCACGGCCATCAGCATGATATCGCGCGGAAATCGTCGATCCCGGTCTCCGACGAGCAGGCCTTCTGGGGCGTGCTGGGTTGCTCCTGCTTTGCCTTCTGATGCCTGACGCCTCCGCCCCGGTTGCTAAGGGGCGGAGGTCTCAGCCACCTTTCACGCATCAATAGCGCTGCTGTGAGCCAAAAAGCGCCATGCGGCGGGCAATCATTTCGCGTACTGGCTGCAGTCCCTGGGCGATCACTTTCCGCGGATCGTTCACATCGTGCCCGGTATCGGCAGCAAAGATCGCCTTCACCTGCTGGCACCAGGCGTACATATTTTCGGTATTAACGTTAATCTTGGCGGTGCCGCAGGCAATCGCCCGGCGCATATCCTCATCGGCAATACCGGTGCCGCCATGCAGCACCAGCGGAACCTTCACCCGCTCGGCAATGGCTTTCATCTCGGTAAATCCCAGTCGGGCTTTGCCTTTATACAGGCCATGGGTGGAGCCCAGCGCGGCGGCGAGGCAATCCACCTGGGTTTCTGTCACCAGGGTGTAGCACTCCTCGGGATCGGCGTAGATGACTTCGGAATTGACAATGCCGTCTTCACTGCCGGCGATAGTCCCCAGTTCGGCCTCCACGGAGATACCTTTGCTGTGCGCCAGCGTCACCAGATGGCGAGTAATAGCCAGGTTTTCCCTGAACGGCAGATGCGAGCCATCAAACATAATGGAACTGAAGCCGGCGGCGATCGCCGCTTCGCAGGCCTCCCGGGAGGTGCCATGATCCAGATGCAGCGCCACCGGAACATCAATATGCAAATACTCCATGGCGTTAACTACGATGTCATGAATACATTTTAACCCGAGCATATGCTTAACCGTGCCGCCGGACACGCCCAAAATAACCGGTGAGCGGCACTGCTGGGCGGTGCTTAATACGGCGCCGACCCATTCCAGATTATTAATGTTGAACTGACCGACGGCGTAGCCGTCCCGCAGGGCATGCTGAAGCATGTCCTTCATCGACACTAACATATTCACCTCTTGATATTTATTAAATGCAGTTATTCTTCAAAATATTGCTTTAAGTTTCTCTCGTAGTTATTTAACGAGTGGTGGACGACCGCCAGGTCCGGCATAGATTCCCGTACCCCTTTTTTCTCAATAGAAATGGCGGCGGTCAGGCTGGCAAATAAAATAATATTATCTATGTGCCATGAGTAGTGGACGCCATAGGTGAAGGCGCCGTGAAATACATCCCCGGCTCCGGTGGTATCAATGGCATTGCACAGCCAGGAAGGAACGATCTGCAGCATACCGCTTTTTAAAAAAGCGCAGCCTTTTTCGCCAAGGGTAATAAATGCTTCACCGCGGCAAATTTTATTCAGCTCAATCAGCGCCGCTTTAATTTCTGCTTCGGTGCTCAAAGAGCGATAGCTCATATAATCGCGGGCAAAATGTTCGCTCACTACAAAATAGTCGGTCCAGGCTGCGAGTTTTATATTGCTGGCGCGCAGTGACCCGCCGTCCATCACCACTCTGGCGTTGGGCAGTTTCTTAATTAAATATTCACTGATTTCCGGCTCATGGCCGTCAATTAAAATGGTGACCGGATCCTCGGCGGCAATCAGTCGTTCGGCGAGGTCGTCCAGTTTGAGCTTTTGATCGTAGGTCAGGGAAGGCGGTGTCTGCATCTTGCGGGTAATAATCGTCCGCGAACCCGTTAAGCGATTGACCAGCACCGAGGCCAGCGGGGTGATCATGTCATCGGAGAAAACCACCTGGCTGGTATCCACCCCCGCTTCGGCAAACTCATCGATAATGCGCTGACCGTAAAGGTCCTGATGCAGATGGCCGATGTAATAGACCTCCTCACCCCATAATCCCAGCAGCCAGGCTGCATTGGCCGCCGGGCCGCCGCCGCTTTCTATAAAATCATGACAAAAGTTTTTGGTATTCTCCTGGGGCCATTCATTGAGAAAGAAAAACTGATCGAAACAGGCAAATCCAATGGACAAAATAGCCATAACCACTCCTGATTATTTGTCAGCGGCGGGAAGCGTGACCTTCCCGCAGGGAAAAATGACCTCGCTTATTCATTTTTCTGCTTGGCAGTAAGCTCCTCATAGCTGAGCGTGTTGCCCACTACCCGTACCTGACGGAAGCAGAAAGGCACCAGCAGCGCGACGAGCAGCGCCAGACAAATCAGGTAGATAGTGACCTGGCCAAACTGGGTGAACGCGTTACCGATAATGATGCCCCACACTGCGAAGTCGAAATCGGCGAAGGTGCTGTTTTCAAACCCGAGGTTGCCGAGCGCCGGCAGCAGCATCGCCGGCAGGAAGGCGAGGAAGATCCCGCCGATAAAGGCGGCGATGATACACCCGCGCTTACCGCCTAGCTTGTCGGCAAAGACCCCGGAGGTGCCGCCGCAGAAGAAGTGCGGCACCATGCCGGGAATAATCAGCGCCATGCCCAGTCCGCCGAGCATGAGCATCCCGACCAGACCGCCCACAAAGGAGCTGATGAATCCCACCACCACCGCGGTGGGGCTAAAGGTGAAGAACACCGCGCAGTCAACGGCCGGGATGGAGTCCGGGATCAGTTTCTGGCTGATGCCCTGGAATGCCGGCACCAGATCGCCGAGGATCAACCGCACGCCGTTGTAGACAATGGCTACGCCAACGGCGAACTGCAGACCGGTCAGCACGGAGAAGATCAGCATATTCTGGTCGGTGATGGTGCTCAGGTACGCCGACCCGGCGACAGCGCTGCAGATGAAGTAGATAACAAACATCACGATACCGGTGGTGACGGTGGTATCGCGCAGAAATCCCCATTTCTCTGAGATTTCGGTATCGGCGAAGGAGTTTGCCGGATTGCCGGTCCGGCTGGCGATCCACGCCGAGAGGTAGTAGCCCAGGGAGCCGAAATGGCCCATGGCGATCCCGCCGTCTTCGGTTACCTGCCTGGTGTAACGCTGGCCAATGGCCGGGGAAATGGCCGACCATGAGCCCAACAGGAATCCGCCGATCAGGATCAACATCCAGCCCTGGAACTCCGCCGCCTGCAGGACGGCGGAGAACAGGCAGGCGAGAAAGAACGAATGATGGCCGGTGAGAAAGATATATTTATATTTGGTGCAGCGGGCTATGATCAGGTTGAAAATAAAGCCCAACAGCAAAATACTCATGGTTTCCACGCCCAGCATTTTCTGGGCGACGGAGACAATGGCTTCATTGTTAGGAATAACGCCGCGGATATTAAATCCAGCTTCGATAATACCTCCCAGCGGGTTGAGATTGGCAACGATAACGCCTGCGCCAGCGCTCAGCATCAAATAGCCTAAAATCGGCTTTAATGTGCCGGTAAGGAGTTTGTTGCCGGGGGAGCGCAGCGCCACTAAGCCAACGAAGGCGATAAGCCCCATTAAAAAAGCGGGTTGACTGAATATTTCCGTTAAGAAACTAAGAATAGCCTGCATGGTCGTTCCCTCTATGCTGATTAAGAGTGAGTCGCAGCAATTTTCATCAGTGCGTCGGTAATATCCTCGGCGATTTTTGCTTTATGGACGTAGCTGCGAATAATGGCGACATGACAGTGGGCCGGAAATTGATTTGCCAGTTCTTTGATCGTGACGTAAAGGTCGGCTTTTTCCCCGACGGCGTTAGCAAAATCGACCGAAGCGACGTCCGCTTTGATACCTAATTCTTCACAGATCTTCTTCACATTATTCGCAGCCATCAATGAACTGCCAATACCGTTACCACAAACCGTTCTGATAACTAACATAATGACTACTCCATTTGTTTTTGGATGAAATGTAAGACTGAATTCACGTCATTTTCCTGCTGAAGAAAAGTCACGATATCTGACTCGATCAGCGAGGCAATCAATTGGATCATTTTGATATGACTGTCAGCATCGGCGCCGGCGATCGCGATGACGACGGTAACCGGATCGAACTCATCGTGGCCGAAGGTCACTGGCGTGGCGGTGGTGACAAGCGAAAATCCGGTCTGCAATGCCCCTTTTTCCGGGCGGGCGTGCGGCATGGCAATCCCGTCATCTATCACGATGGCGGCGCCAAAATCCTCGTATACTGTCAGCATCTCGTTGACATATTCGGCGCTGCAAATCTGGCGCCTGGCGAGTAATGAACCCGCCAGTTCGATGGCCTCCTCCGCATGGGAAATATTCTGCTTCAGGGCGATTAACGTCGGGTCAAAAATAATATCCATTCTCTTCTCCTGAACGTATTCCTGTTCCTGAGTAAAATCATGACCAAATACATTGATAAAAATGATGGATGAGATCACATCCGCGGTTTTAAATATTGATGGCGATCACATCGACGGCAAAGTGCTGGCTGAAAATCATATAATTAATTTATTTGTTTTTCAGACTGTTATGAAGTGGTTGAGATTTAACGCTGAAATTTGACAGAGAAAAAATGAGAGGCAGAGCGAAATTTTTCAGCAGAAGTGTATTGCTGGTCACAAATATCAGCGGGTCATTTTCTTAAATTTTGACGCCGCTAACAAAAAAGGCCCGCTTGAGCGGGCCTTTTATAAAAACGTGTGCCGATTACAGGCTGGAGACGTTTTCGGTCAGGTATTTTGCCACGCCTTCCGGAGAGGCAGCCATACCTTCTTTTCCTTTTTCCCACTGCGCCGGGCAGACTTCGCCGTGCTCTTCGTGGAACTGCAGCGCGTCAACCATGCGCAGCATTTCGTCGATGTTACGGCCCAGCGGCAGGTCGTTAACCACCTGGTGGCGAACCACGCCGTTGGCGTCGATCAGGAAGGAGCCGCGCAGCGCTACGCCTTCGTCCGGATGCTCGATACCGTAAGCTTTCTGGATTTCACGTTTGATGTCGGCAACCATCGCGTATTTAACCGGGCCGATACCGCCCTGGTCTACCGGGGTATTACGCCATGCGTTGTGCACGAACTCGGAGTCGAAGGAAACGCCAACCACTTCCACGCCGCGTTTCTGGAATTCTTCGTAACGTTTGTCGAACGCGATCAGCTCAGACGGGCAAACGAAGGTGAAGTCCATCGGCCAGAAGAACAGAACGGTAGGTTTACCGTTGGTGTGCTGTTTGAAATTGAATTTCTCAACGATCTCACCATTACCCAGCACAGCGGCTGCAGTAAAATCCGGCGCTTGACGAGTGACCAGAACCATTTGATTCTCCTGTAATTACTAAGGTTATTTGGAACGCAACGCGGGCAAGTATAGAGCCTGTCCGCCAATAACACAAAGAGGCGCTGACAATCGTTCAGCCAGCTTTTACCTATCAATGTCGCAGCGATTACAGCTGTTTGTTTTTCGCCTGACGCATCATCTGCGGATAAAAGCGCCAGAACTGCCCCTCCAGCCGGTCGTAGTGAGTATCCAGATCCTGCCAGGAGTCGCGCAGCGCCTCGAGACGCGGGCGGCGGCTGGCCATGCCATTGAGCACGCGCTGAATAAAATCCATCTCCTGATAGCGCTCCAGCCAGCGCTCCGACCACAGGTATTGATTGAGATTGACGAAGCGGGGCGGCGAGTCGGGCAGGATCGGCACGATCTGCCGCTCGGCGTAGCGCACGAACTCGTCCAGCGGCAGGTCAGGGGAGAGTTGCGCCCAGTGCTGCGACAGGAAATGATCCCACATGACGTCGAGGGTGATGGGGGCGACGCGGCGGGTCTGCGGGCGAAACCACTCCCGCGCCTCTTTGACTTCCGCCAGGTTGTCAGTCAGCACGTCAATTCGCCGATGCATATAGATGCCATCGACGATCGCCGCCGGATAGTCGCCCTGCGGGTTGCCGCGCACAAAGTCGGCCATCAGATTGCCGGGCAGCGAACTGTCGGCGAGATGGGCCAGGTGCAGGTGGGCGAGAAAATTCATAGCGACGACATCCTTTAAATACTTTATGGCGAGCAGAGTGAGCGGTGTAGCGCTGCGCGTCGCCCTGAACGGCAGCCCCGGTGCCCGAATGGCGTGCTGTCTGGCCGCGCGCGGCCCTCTGCCACCGGTGATGCATTCGGCTGCCGCATGGCGGCATTCGGAATGATTTGGAATATAGATTATGTCATTCGTCCGGAGGGGTAAAGGTTGCAGGCAGAACGCCCCGGCACTAGACTACCCGCCTCTTTATTCAGTCTGAGTTACCGTCATGCGCGTTACCGATTTTGCTTTTGAACTACCCGAATCTCTGATCGCCCACTATCCGATGCCTGAGCGCAGCAGCTGCCGCTTACTTTCCCTGGACGGGCCGACGGGCGCGCTGACGCATGGCACCTTCACCGACATCCTCGATAAGCTCAATCCTGGCGATCTGCTGGTGTTTAACAACACCCGGGTGATCCCGGCGCGTTTGTTCGGTCGTAAGGCCAGCGGCGGCAAGATCGAAGTGCTGGTGGAGCGGATGCTGGATGATAAGCGCATCCTCGCCCATATTCGCGCCTCGAAAGCGCCGAAGCCGGGCGCCGAGCTGCTGCTGGGCGACGACGAGAGCATTCAGGCCACCATGCTGGCGCGTCACGGCGCGCTGTTTGAAGTGGAATTTAACGACGAGCGCCCGGTGCTGGAGATCCTTAACGGGATTGGCCATATGCCGCTGCCGCCCTACATTGACCGCCCGGATGAAGACGCTGACCGCGAGCTCTATCAAACCGTCTACGGCACCAGGCCGGGCGCGGTAGCCGCCCCGACCGCTGGTCTGCACTTCGACGAACCGCTGCTGGATAAACTGCGCGCCAAAGGCGTTGAGATGGCGTTTGTCACCCTGCACGTGGGCGCGGGTACCTTCCAGCCGGTGCGCGTCGACAGCATTGAAGAGCACACCATGCACTCTGAATATGCGGAAGTGCCGCAGGAGGTAGTCGATGCGGTGCTGGCGGCGAAGGCGCGCGGCAATCGCGTGATCGCGGTGGGCACCACCTCGGTACGCTCGCTGGAGAGCGCGGCGCAGGCGGCGAAAGACGCCCTGATTGCGCCGTTCTTCGACGATACGCAGATTTTCATCTACCCGGGTTATCAGTACCAGGTGATCGATGCGCTGGTAACCAACTTCCATCTCCCTGAATCCACACTGATTATGTTGGTGTCGGCGTTTGCGGGTTATCAGCACACCATGAACGCCTATAAGGTAGCGGTGGAGCAGAAATATCGCTTTTTTAGCTACGGGGATGCGATGTTTATCACGTACAATCCGCAGGCTATTTCTGAGCGTCCCTGAAGAGGCCGGCCCGCCGGCTTTTTGGACGCCATGACGCATTTTTTTAGCCACGGAATCATTCCGTGGCGAGTATGAAAACGTCGGACTGTTTTTCTGACGCAGGAGCAAGCATGAAATTTGAACTGGATACCACCGACGGTCGCGCCCGCCGCGGTCGCCTGGTGTTTGAGCGCGGCGTGGTGGAAACACCTGCCTTTATGCCCGTTGGCACCTACGGCACCGTCAAAGGGATGACGCCGGAAGAGGTGGAAGCCACCGGCGCGCAGATTATTCTCGGCAACACCTTCCACCTGTGGCTGCGCCCGGGTCAGGAGATCATGAAGCTGCACGGCGATCTGCACGATTTTATGCAGTGGAAAGGACCGATCCTGACCGACTCCGGCGGCTTCCAGGTGTTCAGCCTTGGCGATATCCGTAAGATCACCGAGCAGGGCGTGCATTTCCGCAACCCGATCAACGGCGATCCGATTTTCCTCGATCCGGAAAAATCCATGGAGATTCAGTACGATCTCGGCTCTGATATCGTGATGATCTTCGACGAATGTACGCCGTATCCGGCGGACTGGGATTACGCCAAGCGCTCAATGGAGATGTCTCTGCGCTGGGCGAAGCGCAGCCGTGACCGTTTCGATAGCCTTGGCAATAAAAATGCGCTGTTCGGCATCATTCAGGGCAGCGTTTACGAAGATTTACGTGATATCTCGGTGAAAGGTCTGGTAGAGATTGGCTTTGATGGCTACGCTGTCGGCGGTTTGGCGGTCGGCGAGCCGAAGGAAGACATGCACCGTATTCTGGAGCACGTCTGCCCGCAGATCCCGGCCGATAAACCACGATACCTGATGGGCGTCGGGAAGCCGGAAGATCTGGTGGAAGGGGTACGTCGCGGTATCGATATGTTCGACTGCGTCATGCCGACGCGCAACGCGCGTAACGGCCACCTGTTCGTCACCGACGGCGTGGTGAAAATCCGCAACGCGAAGCACAAAAGCGATACCGCGCCGCTGGACGCCGAGTGTGATTGCTATACATGTCGCAATTATTCACGCGCTTACTTGCATCACCTTGACCGTTGCAACGAAATATTGGGCGCGCGTCTCAATACCATTCATAACCTGCGCTACTATCAGCGTTTAATGGCTGGTTTACGCAAGGCTATCGAAGAGGGTAAATTAGAGAGCTTCGTGACCGATTTTTACCAACGTCAGGGGCGTACCGTGCCTCCTTTGAACGTTGATTAATTTTAATAATGAGGGAATTTCAATGAGCTTTTTTATTTCTGATGCGGTAGCGGCAACGGGTGCACCGGCGCAGGGCAGCCCGATGTCTCTGATTCTGATGCTGGTGGTGTTCGGTCTGATTTTTTACTTCATGATCCTGCGTCCACAGCAGAAGCGCACCAAGGAACATAAGAACCTGATGAACTCCATCGCCAAAGGTGATGAAGTGCTGACCAACGGCGGTCTGGTCGGTCGCGTGACCAAAGTAGCGGAAACTGGCTACATTGCTATCGCGCTGAACGATACCACTGAAGTGGTTATCAAACGTGACTTCGTTGCTGCCGTTCTGCCGAAAGGCACCATGAAGGCGCTGTAATCTAACTTTTCCCAAAGGGAACTGCCGTGTTAAACCGTTATCCTTTGTGGAAGTATGTCATGCTGGTCGTCGTCATTGTCGTCGGCCTGATCTATGCGCTTCCCAACCTGTATGGTGAGGATCCGGCTGTTCAAATCACTGGCGCGCGCGGCGTCGCCGCCAGTGAGCAAACGCTGATCCAGGTCCAGAAAACTTTACAAGAAGAAAAAATTACCGCGAAGTCTGTGGCACTGGAAGAGGGCGCTATTCTTGCGCGCTTCGACACCACTGATACCCAGCTGCGCGCGCGTGAAGCGCTGCTTACCGTGCTGGGTGACAAATACGTCGTGGCGCTAAACCTTGCTCCGGCAACCCCACGCTGGCTGGCGGCACTCTATGCCGAACCGATGAAGCTGGGTCTTGATCTGCGCGGCGGCGTGCACTTCCTGATGGAAGTCGACATGGACACCGCGTTAGGCAAACTGCAGGAACAGAACATCGATAGCCTGCGCAGCGAGCTGCGCGACAAAGGCATTCCTTACGCGACCGTGCGCAAGGAAGACAACTACGGTCTGAGCATCGTCTTCCGCGACAGCGCGGCGCGCGACCAGGCTATCTCTTATCTCAGCCCTCGCCATCGCGATCTGGTGATCTCCTCTCAGGGTGACAACAGCCTGAAAGCGGTGATGACCGATGAGCGCCTGAAAGAAGCCCGTGAGTACGCGGTTCAGCAGAACATTAACATTCTGCGTAACCGTGTGAACCAGCTAGGCGTCGCCGAACCGCTGGTTCAGCGTCAGGGCGCTGACCGCATCGTCGTTGAGCTGCCGGGTATCCAGGATACCGCGCGGGCGAAGGAGATCCTTGGCGCGACCGCGACCCTCGAGTTCCGTCTGGTCAATACCAACGTTGACCAGTCCGCCGCCGCCTCTGGCCGCGTACCGGGCGACTCGGAAGTGAAGCAGACGCGTGAAGGCCAGCCGGTGGTGCTGTACAAGCGGGTGATCCTGACCGGTGACCATATCACCGACTCGACCTCCAGCATGGATGAGTACAACCAGCCGCAGGTCAACATCTCGCTGGACAGCGCGGGCGGTAACATCATGTCCAACTTCACCAAGGACAATATCGGCAAGCCGATGGCGACCCTGTTCGTGGAGTATAAAGACAGCGGTAAGAAAGACGCCAACGGTCGGGCTATCCTGGCGAAAGAGGAAGAGGTGATTAACATCGCCAACATCCAGTCGCGTCTGGGTAACAGCTTCCGTATTACCGGTATCAGCAACCCGAACGAAGCGCGCCAGCTGTCGCTGCTGCTGCGTGCCGGCGCGTTGATTGCGCCGATTCAGATCGTCGAAGAGCGGACTATCGGCCCAACCCTTGGTATGCAGAACATCAAGCAGGGTCTGGAAGCCTGTCTGGCCGGCCTGGTGGTCTCCATCCTGTTCATGATCCTCTTCTATAAGAAGTTCGGTCTGATTGCGACCTCGGCGCTGATTGCCAACCTGGTGCTGATTGTCGGCATTATGTCCCTCATCCCGGGGGCGACGCTGACCATGCCGGGCATCGCGGGTATCGTGTTAACCCTTGCGGTGGCGGTCGATGCTAACGTTCTGATCAACGAGCGTATCAAAGAAGAGCTGAGCAACGGGCGTACCGTTCAGCAGGCGATTGACGAAGGTTATCGCGGCGCGTTCAGCTCGATCTTCGACGCCAACGTGACGACGCTTATCAAAGTGATCATCCTGTACGCGGTCGGTACCGGTGCCATTAAAGGGTTTGCGATTACTACCGGTATCGGTATCGCGACCTCAATGTTTACCGCTATCGTCGGCACCCGTGCCATCGTGAACCTGCTGTACGGCGGCAAGCGCGTTAAAAAGCTGTCTATCTGAGGAGTGCGTTGTGGCACAGGAATATACTGTTGAACAATTGAACCACGGCCGTAAAGTCTGGGACTTTATGCGCTGGGACTACTGGGCCTTCGGCATTTCAGGTTTTCTGCTGATTGTGTCGATCGCCATCATCGGCGTCCGCGGCTTTAACTGGGGTCTCGATTTCACCGGCGGTACGGTGATCGAAATTACCCTTGAGAAGCCGGTCGATCTCGACCAGATGCGCGATTCCCTGCAAAAAGCGGGCTTTGAAGAGCCGCAGGTGCAGAACTTTGGCAGCAGCCGCGACATCATGGTACGTATGCCGCCGGTGCATGACGCCAACGGCAGCCAGGAGCTGGGCAGTAAGGTCGTGACGGTGATTAACGAATCGACCAGCCAGAACGCGGCGGTGAAGCGCATTGAGTTTGTCGGCCCGAGCGTCGGTGCGGACCTTGCGCAAACCGGCGCCCTGGCGCTGATTGCCGCACTGGTCTGTATCCTGATCTACGTCGGCTTCCGCTTCGAATGGCGTCTGGCGGCGGGGGTGGTTATCGCCCTGGCGCACGACGTGGTGATCACCATGGGCGTGCTGTCGCTGTTCCATATCGAAATCGACCTGACCATTGTGGCCTCGTTGATGTCGGTTATCGGCTACTCGCTGAACGACAGTATCGTGGTATCGGACCGTATCCGTGAAAACTTCCGTAAGATCCGCCGCGGTACGCCGTACGAGATCTTCAACGTGTCGTTGACCCAGACGCTGCACCGTACCTTGATCACCTCCGGGACCACCCTGATGGTGATCCTGATGCTGTTCCTGTTCGGCGGCCCGATTCTGGAAGGCTTCTCGCTGACCATGCTGATCGGTGTTTCCATCGGTACGGCTTCTTCTATCTACGTCGCCTCCGCGCTGGCGTTGAAGCTGGGCATGAAGCGCGAGCATCTGCTGCAGCAGAAGGTGGAAAAAGAAGGGGCGGACCAGCCGTCAATTCTGCCGTAATACGGTTCAGTTGAAATAAAGCAATCCCGGCCCAGGCGGCCGGGATTTTTTTTGCCCGCGACAAAACCTGCTGACAGTATGCTGTCAGGAGCCCTCCCATACACTCCTTTTGAACTCAATAACGAGCAGGAGGAAGTATGAATAACGTGATTAACTGGTTTGAAATTCCGGTCGCCGATATGGATCGCGCCGTCGCGTTTTATGAGCCGGTGATGCAGGTGACGCTGCGTCGCGAAACCATGGACTGCGCCGAGCTGGCGGTGTTCCCGCATCAGGACCCGGCCCCCGGCGGCGCGCTGGCCAAATTTGAGGGTATCGCGCCTTCAGCGCAGGGCGCTATTATTTACCTGCATACAGACCATCTTGCCGCCACACTCGACCGCGTCGCCTCGGCGGGTGGGGCGTGTGTTTTCGGGCCGCTGACGCTGCCGAATAATATTGGCACCATCGCGCTGTTTACTGACAGCGAGGGCAACCGCGTCGGCCTGCATCAACCGGCTTAACCTGAACTTTTTGTGAAGTGAAACATGACCCGACGCGCCGACCGTTTATTTCAGATTGTGCAGATCCTGCGCGGCAGGCGGCTCACCACCGCCTCGCTGCTGGCGGAGCGGCTGGGCGTGTCGGAGCGCACCGTGTATCGCGATATTCGCGATCTCTCCCTCTCCGGCGTGCCGGTGGAGGGGGAGGCGGGTAGCGGCTACCGGCTGCTGGCGGGCTACGATCTGCCGCCGCTAATGCTGACCACCAAAGAATCCGAAGCGCTGATCGCCGCGATCCGGCTGCTGAAAACCTGGGGCGGCGAGGCGCTGTCGCAATCGCTGGAATCCGCACAGGAGAAGATGCTGGCGATCCTGCCGGAGGCGCGCCGACGCCAGGCGGAGCAGACCCGCCTGTTTGCCCCCGATCTCGGCGCCCATCGCTATGCCAAAACCTTCTTTGACATCATTCATCAGGCGGTCTCCGGCCAGCAGGTGCTGGCGTTGCGCTATCAGGATGAGTCCGGTCGGGTGACCGAGCGCGACGTGCTGCCGCTGGGGCTGTTTTTCTGGGGGGAGCGCTGGCTGCTGGTAGCCTGGTGTGAGCTGCGCAATGATTATCGCAACTTTCGCCTCGACCGCTGTCTGGCGGTCAGGGCGACCGAGCGTCGATTCAGCGAGTGCGCCGACCGCTCGTTAAATGATTTTCTGCGCAAGGTTCGGTGCGACGTGTGGGAGAAATAAAAACGCCCGGATGGCCCGGGCGCTGTCTTGCCGTTTCAGCAATTAGAAGTTGTAACCAACCACGAAGTAACCACCCCAGCCGGTTGAGCGGACGCTGAAATCGCCATCGCCGAAGTTCAGCTTGGCATCGTCAGCCCACTGGCCGCCGTTATGGAAGTAACGGGCCACTACCGAGTAGTGCCAGTGCGCGTAGTTCAGCGCCAGGATGTGGCTGGAGGCGATGGAGTTGCTGGTGCGCGCGTGCTTCCCGTTCAGATCGTAGAAGTTGTCATCGCCGAGGTCAGAACCCCAGTCGAAGTTGGTGAAGCCGATGTAGCTCAGCGAACCGCCCCACAGGTCGGTCAGCGGCACAAAGTATTTCACTTTGAAGCGGTAGCCGTCCCACTCGTTCTCATTGGACGCGCCGTAGTTCTGCCACTGGTATTTGGCGTAGACGTTCAACGACAGGCTCATCGGCAGGCCGGTGTCGATATCGGTACCCAGACCCATATACCAGGTGCTCTGCTCCTGGGAATCATTGCGGCCCATATCGTAGATATAGTTGTTCGCGAAATACCACTCTTTGAACGGCCCGAAGCTCAGATCGGTGTTGGTCAGCTTGTCGATAGAGAAGCGCGGTTCGATCTCCATAAACAGCGGAGAACCGTTGTTCCAGATACCTTTTGCCGTGCTATTGCCGCCGAAGAACACCGGAGCATCGATATAGCCGTAAAAATCAAACCAGTCTTTTTTGGCGAACGCTTCGTATTCCAGATAGGTATCGTTACGGATCTGCGGTCCGAAACGGGTGTGGTAGCTCCCTACCACGTTAACACTCTGGTGCCACCAGTCAGACAGATACTGCGGTTTGTCGTTTTCTGCCGCGCCCGCGGTAAAAGAAGTGGAGAGCGCCACAACCGCACCCGCTGCCAGTAATGTTTTTTTCATAGTAATGCCACTGTTTAAATTGAGCCTGAAGGCGTTAAAAGAAGTGCCGAAGCGTTTCTAAATATTTCGTCTTTCTGTGGGGGTCTATTATAGGAATCATTGCTCACAAAAATACGTGTTGTTTCACATAATCAGAACATGCGTAATCGATTGCGTTCACGATTCTATGCATTTCTTGACAAAATGCTACTGAAAATCGCGATGCAGAACGATTTCTAATGAACTCTTGCGAAAAGTTGTAAGTGGAGAAGAATGACGGGGCAGGGTGTCGCCGGGCAGGGGAAAGCCCGGCGCAAAGGCTTACTGTGCGGCGGCGGGCTGGATATCGTGGACGCGAATAAAACCGACTTTGTCCGGCGTTACGTTCAGGCGCAGCGGGATGTTGACATCGCTGGGTGCGAGGATGCTGGCCGGGGCGCTGATCAACTGATCCTGAACATTCACTTCCTGATAGCTGTGGGTAGTGCCGGTGATCTGTCCGGAGGCGACGGTGGCGGTAAAGGTCGGCAGCGGATCGTTGGATTCGCCCTGAATACGTAACGTCAGGCGTGATCCGTCGCCATCCGGCGTAATGCTCGCCACCGACATGCGCAGGGTGCCGATCTGGCTCTCCAGCCGCGCCGGGGTTTTCGCCTCCGGCAGCAAATAGACGCCGCGGGTAGATTTCGCGTTCAGCGCGTTTTGCTGGGTAATTTTGATCGTTTGCTGATTGAGCTGGGTCATCTCCTGGCTCAGGGTGCTCACGCTCTGGTGCATCTGGCGGATTTCGCTTTGCTGGGCGCAAGCGGTCAGGGTAAACAGGCTGCCCGCGATGGCGAGTTTCAGGTAACGTCTTGTCATGGTCAGGATTCCGTTTGCAGAGGATGCTTAATGGTAGCCAAACCGCCTGTCTCTCCCATAGATCCTTTGTCTCAAAAGCTCTTTCTTTGTAGTCAGGTCACTTCGCGGTAAACTACCCTTCAGTTTAACTACCTGTCAGGACGCGCTATGCATTGCCCTTTCTGTTTCGCCGTGGATACCAAAGTGATTGACTCTCGTCTGGTGGGGGAAGGCTCTTCCGTGCGTCGCCGTCGGCAGTGTCTGGTCTGTAATGAGCGCTTTACCACCTTCGAAGTGGCGGAGCTGGTGATGCCCCGGGTGGTGAAGAGTAACGATGTGCGTGAACCCTTCAACGAAGACAAGCTGCGCAGTGGGATGCTGAAAGCGCTGGAGAAACGTCCGGTCAGCGCCGATGACGTCGAAATGGCGGTCAACCATATCAAAACCCATCTGCGCGGCACCGGCGAGCGCGAAGTGGCCAGCAAAATGATCGGCAATCTGGTGATGGAACAGCTGAAAAAACTGGATAAAGTCGCCTATATTCGCTTCGCGTCGGTCTATCGCAGCTTCGAAGATATCAAAGAATTCGGCGAAGAGATCGCCCGCTTACAGGACTAAGCCATGCAGGACGAAATGTACATGGCGCGTGCGCTTAAGCTCGCCGCCCGCGGTCGCTTTACCACCCATCCTAACCCTAACGTTGGCTGTGTCATTGTAAAAGACGGCGAGATCGTCGGCGAAGGGTTCCACTATCGCGCCGGCGAGCCGCACGCCGAAGTGCACGCCCTGCGGATGGCGGGGGAACAGGCGCGAGGCGCCACCGCCTATGTCACCCTTGAGCCCTGCAGCCACCACGGCCGTACGCCGCCGTGCTGCGATGCGCTGATTGCCGCCGGCATCAGCCGCGTGGTCGCCGCGATGCAGGATCCGAACCCGCAGGTGGCGGGGCGCGGCTTGTACCGTCTGCAGCAGGCCGGTATTGAAGTCAGCCACGGGCTGATGATGAACGAGGCGGAAGCGCTGAACAAGGGCTTCCTGAAGCGGATGCGCACCGGTTTTCCCTGGGTGCAGCTCAAGCTGGGTGCTTCGCTGGACGGCCGCACGGCGATGGCCAGCGGCGAAAGCCAGTGGATCACCTCCCCGCAGGCGCGACGCGACGTGCAGCGTCTGCGCGCACAGAGCCATGCCATTCTGACCAGCAGCGCCACCGTACTGGCGGACGATCCGGCGCTGACCGTGCGCTGGCAGGAGCTGAGCGCCGATACCCAGGCGCTGTATCCCCAAGAGAATTTGCGCCAGCCGCTGCGCGTCGTGATCGACAGTCAGAACCGCGTCACGCCTGAGCATCGTATTGTGCAGCAGGCGGGGGAAACGCTGTTTGCCCGCTTGGGCGCCGATGAGCGCCAGTGGCCGGACAGCGTGCGCACGCTGCTGGTTCCGGAACATAACGGCCATCTCGATCTGGTGCTGCTGATGATGCTGCTTGGCAAACAGCAGATCAACAGCGTCTGGGTGGAGGCGGGGGCCACGCTTGCCGGGGCGCTGCTGCAGGCGGGGCTGGTCGACGAGCTTATCGTCTATATTGCGCCTAAACTGTTAGGCAATGCGGCGCGTGGATTATGCGCGCTGCCGGGGCTTGAAGAACTGAGCCAGGCGCCCCATTTTAAATTCAATGAGATACGTCAGGTTGGCCCGGATGTCTGCCTGCATTTAACCACTGCGTGAGGCTTTCCTGATTATTAGGAAGCAGCGCTCAGAATAATATGATAAAATCCGCCCCCCTTGCGGGGCACATGAACCCGAAGGAAGAGTATGAACATTATTGAAGCTAACGTTGCTACCCCGGACGCTCGCGTCGCCATCACCATTGCGCGTTTCAACAACTTTATCAATGACAGCCTGCTGGAAGGTGCGATTGACGCCCTGAAACGCATTGGTCAGGTAAAAGATGAAAACATCACCGTTGTTTGGGTTCCAGGCGCGTATGAGCTGCCGCTGGCGGCTGGCGCACTGGCGAAAACCGGTAAATATGACGCGGTGATCGCGCTGGGTACGGTGATTCGCGGCGGTACCGCCCACTTTGAATATGTGGCAGGCGGTGCCAGCAATGGCCTGGCGCACGTCGCTCAGGACAGCGAAATCCCGGTAGCCTTTGGTGTTCTGACCACTGAAAGTATTGAACAAGCCATTGAGCGCGCTGGCACCAAAGCCGGTAACAAAGGCGCAGAAGCTGCGCTGACCGCGCTGGAAATGATTAACGTATTGAAAGCCATCAAGGCCTGATTTTTGTAAGGGGAATTCCGTGAAACCTGCTGCTCGTCGCCGCGCCCGTGAGTGTGCCGTTCAGGCGCTCTACTCCTGGCAGTTGTCCCAGAACGACATCGCTGATGTCGAATACCAGTTCCTGGCGGAACAGGACGTAAAAGATGTTGATGTTCTGTATTTCCGCGAACTGCTGTCCGGAGTGGCGACTAACAGCGCGTACCTCGACGGCCTGATGAAGCCCTACCTGTCCCGTCAGCTGGAAGAGCTGGGTCAGGTGGAAAAAGCGGTGCTGCGTATCGCGCTGTTTGAGCTGTCCAAACGCGATGACGTACCGTATAAAGTGGCCATCAATGAAGCTATCGAACTGGCGAAAACCTTCGGCGCTGAAGATAGCCACAAGTTCGTCAACGGTGTGCTGGACAAAGCGGCTCCGGTAATTCGTCCCCACAAGAAGTAAACTGCAGGCCGGGTTTTGCGAGGGTCGTCTCGCAACCCGGCCTTATTTATTATTTTGCTGAGGCATAACGTATGGCATGTGGCGAATTCTCCCTGATTGCCCGTTATTTTGATCGCGTTAAAAGCGCTCGTCTTGATGTCGAGACCGGTATCGGCGACGACTGCGCTCTCCTGAATATTCCCGAGAAAAAAACGCTGGCAATCAGCACCGACACTCTGGTGGCGGGCAATCACTTCTTACCCGATATCGACCCGGCCGACCTCGCCTATAAAGCCCTGGCGGTGAACCTGAGCGACCTCGCAGCGATGGGCGCGGAGCCGGCGTGGCTCACCCTGGCGCTGACCTTGCCGGAGGTGGATGAAGCCTGGCTGGAAGCCTTCAGCGACAGCCTGTTTGTCCAGCTTGACTACTACGATATGCAGCTGATTGGCGGCGACACCACCCGTGGCCCGCTCGCCATGACCCTGGGTATCCACGGCTTTGTGCCGCCTGGGCGCGCCATGAAACGTTCAGGTGCGAAGCCGGGAGACTGGATCTATGTCACCGGTACCCCGGGGGACAGCGCCGCCGGCCTGGCGCTGTTGCAGAACCGGCTGACGGTGGATACGCCGACTGACGCCGACTATTTGCTGGCCCGTCACCTGCGTCCGATGCCCCGCGTGCTGCAGGGCCAGGCGCTGCGCGACCTGGCGACGTCGGCGATTGATCTCTCCGACGGCCTGATCTCCGATCTGGGTCATATTCTCAAAGCCAGCGGCTGTGGCGCGCGCATCGATCTTGATGCCATGCCGTACTCTGACGCGATGCTAAGCCAGGTTGATTCTGAGCAGGCGCTACGCTGGGCGCTCGCCGGTGGCGAAGACTACGAGCTATGCTTTACCGTACCGGAACTGAACCGTGGGGCGCTGGACGTGGCCCTTGGCCATCTTGGCGCGCGTTTTACCTGTATCGGACAGATTGCGCCGGAGAGCGAAGGTCTGCAGTTTATCCGCGACGGTAAGCCGGTCACGCTTGATTTAAAGGGATACGATCACTTTGCGTAGTCGAGACGAGGCGCTTAGCCGCCTGAGTATGCGTAATCCATGGCATCTGCTGGCGACCGGCTTTGGCAGCGGCTTAAGCCCGGTGGTGCCGGGCACGATGGGGTCGCTGGCGGCGATCCCGTTCTGGTATCTGATGACTTTTCTCCCCTGGCAGCTCTACTCGCTGGTGGTGATGATGAGCATCTGTATCGGGGTCTATCTGTGCCATCGCACGGCCAAAGATATGGGCACCCATGACCACGGCAGCATCGTCTGGGACGAGTTCGTCGGGATGTGGATCACTCTGATGGCGCTGCCGACCCTGGACTGGCAGTGGGTGGCCGCCGGCTTCGTCATTTTCCGTATCTTCGATATGTGGAAACCGTGGCCGATTCGCTGGTTTGACCGCAATATTCACGGCGGAATGGGGATCATGGTGGATGATATCGTCGCCGGCGTGATCTCCGCCGGCGTGCTGTATGTTATTGGCCATCACTGGCCCATCGGTCTGCTTTGACCGCTTCTCCCCGGCAGCGCCATGCTGTCGGGGAAACCACGCCCGTCACTTAAATCCCACCACCGGATGCGGCTGATAGGGCGCCTCCAGTTTGTCGATCTGTTCCGGAGATAGCGTCAAATCCACCGCCTGCAACAGGTCATCGAGCTGTTCCTGACGCGACGGACCGATAATTGGCGCGGCGACGCCGGGCTTGCTTAACAGCCAGGCGAGGGCGACCTGCGCGCGACTGGCGTCGAGCTCTTCCGCCACGTCCGCGAGATTCCCGGCGATCTGCGCGTCGTTCTCTTCGCTGGTGCTGTAAAGCGATTTGCCGAACTCATCCGAGACCAGCCGGGCGGTGGTCTCACCCCATGGGCGGGTCAGCCTGCCGCGCGCCAGCGGGCTCCACGGGATCACCGCCACGCCGTTACGCTGGCACAGGGGCAGCATCTCATTCTCTTCTTCCCGGTAAATCAGGTTGTAGTGATCCTGCATGGTGACGAAGCGCGCCCAGCCGTTCTGCTGCTGAAGCGCCAGCGCCTGGGCAAACTGCCGGGCATGCATGGACGAGGCGCCGATATAGCGCGCTTTGCCGGCTTTCACCACCTCGTCCAGCGCTTCGAGCGTCTCTTCAATCGGGGTGCTGTAGTCCCAGCGGTGGATCTGCAACAGGTCGACATAGTCCATACCGAGACGGCGGAGGCTGTCGTCGATAGAGCGCAGGATCTGCGCCCGGGAAAGCCCTTCCGCCAGATCGCCGACCTGGTGATAGACCTTGGTGGCGACAACCACCTCGTCGCGGCGGGCAAAGTCGCGCAGAGCACGGCCGACGATCTCTTCGCTACTGCCGTCGGAGTAGCTGTTTGCGGTATCGAAGAAGTTGATGCCGCCTTCAATGGCGTGCTGGATGAGCGGGCGACTGCTCTCTTCCGG
Source organism: Klebsiella sp. JB_Kp031 (assembly GCF_040064295.1). Lineage (NCBI taxonomy): Bacteria > Pseudomonadati > Pseudomonadota > Gammaproteobacteria > Enterobacterales > Enterobacteriaceae > Klebsiella > Klebsiella sp. JB_Kp031. The sequence goes on along the minus strand of NZ_JBEAJW010000001.1, from coordinate 255,440 downwards.
AAGCGTCCAGGCGTGTCTGCCGCGGTCCGGCTCGCCGAAAGTCATGCAGCCGAGGCACAGTCGGGAAACACGTAAGGCAGTATCGCCGAGGGGGATATAGTGCATGGTGCGCTCCTGCTATTCATCAAGGGTATCCCTTAAGCATAGCAGGAGCGGGAGGGGCGATTATGCCAGCCAGTCGAGGATTTTGGCTTCAATACCGGCGGCATCGAGGCCGAGGTCGGCGCGGATCTCTTCCTGAGTGCCCTGCGGAATAAAGACGTCCGGCAGGCCAATATTGAGCACCGGTACCGCCCGGCGATGGGCCATCAGCACTTCATTCACGCCGCTGCCGGCGCCGCCCATAATGGCGTTCTCTTCCAGCGTCACCAGAACGTCGTGCTCGCCTGCCAGCTGCAGGATCAGCGCGGTATCCAGCGGCTTCACAAAGCGCATGTCCACCAGGGTGGCGTTGAGTTTGTCCGCCACCGCTGCGGCCTCCGGCAGCAGGGTGCCGAAGTTGAGGATCGCTACCTTCTCGCCCTGGCGTTTCACTACCCCTTTGCCGATCGGCAGCGATGCCAGCGGCTCCAGCGTCGCGCCGGTGCCGCTGCCGCGCGGATAGCGCACCGCGCAGGGGCCGTCGCTGTAGTGGTAGCCGGTGTACAGCATCTGGCGGCATTCATTTTCATCGCTCGGCGTCATCACCACCATATCCGGAATACAGCGCAGGAAGGAGAGATCGAACGCCCCCTGATGCGTCTGGCCGTCTGCGCCGACAATCCCGGCGCGGTCGATGGCAAACAGCACCGGCAGGTTCTGAATAGCCACATCGTGGATCACCTGATCGTAGGCTCGCTGCAGGAAGGTGGAGTAGATGGCCACCACTGGTTTGTAGTCGCCAATCGCCAGTCCGGCGGCGAAGGTGACTGCATGCTGCTCGGCGATGGCGACATCAAAGTACTGATCGGGGAATTTCTTCGAAAATTCCACCATCCCTGAACCTTCGCGCATCGCCGGGGTGATGGCCATCAGCTTGCTGTCTTTGGCCGCCGTTTCGCAAAGCCAGTCGCCGAAGATTTTCGAATAGGAAGGGAGACCGCCGCTGCTTTTGGGCAGTACGCCGCTGGTATGGTCGAACTTTGGCACCGCGTGGAAAGTGATCGGGTCTTTCTCGGCGGGCTCATAGCCGCGGCCTTTTTTGGTCATAATATGCAGGAACTGCGGGCCCTTCAGGTCGCGCATGTTCTTCAGGGTGCTGACCAGACCGAGCACATCGTGGCCATCCACCGGGCCGATGTAGTTAAAGCCCAGCTCTTCAAACAGCGTCCCAGGCACCACCATGCCTTTGATATGCTCTTCGGTCCGCTTAAGCAGCTCTTTAATCGGCGGTACGCCGGAAAAGACCTTTTTGCCGCCTTCGCGCAGGGTGGAGTAGAGCTTACCGGAGAGCAGCTGCGCCAGATGATTATTCAGCGCCCCGACGTTCTCGGAGATCGACATTTCATTGTCATTCAGCACCACCAGCAGGTCGGGTTTGATATCCCCGGCGTGGTTCATCGCCTCAAACGCCATGCCGGCGGTAATCGCCCCGTCGCCAATCACGCACACCGCGCGCCGCTGTTTATCCTCTTTCGCGGCGGCGATAGCCACCCCGATGCCAGCGGAAATGGAGGTGGAGGAGTGACCGACGCTCAGCACGTCGTACTCGCTTTCACCGCGCCACGGGAAGGGGTGCAGGCCGCCTTTCTGGCGAATGGTGCCGATTTTGTCGCGGCGGCCGGTCAGAATTTTATGCGGGTAGGCCTGGTGACCGACGTCCCAGATCAGGCGATCGAAGGGCGTGTTATAGACGTAGTGCAGCGCCACGGTCAGTTCCACCGTGCCGAGGCCAGAGGCAAAGTGACCGCTGGAGCGGCTGACGCTGTCCAACAGGTAGCGCCGCAGCTCATCACACAGCTTCGGCAGGCTCTCTTTTGGCAACAGGCGCAACTCCTGGGTGGAATCTACCAGCGCCAGGGTCGGGTATTTGGCAATATCAAAACTCATCAGAGACTCATTTATTGTTTATTTATCGCGCTGAATAATGTAATTCGCGAGCGCTTCCAGTGCCGAAGTATCCAGAGATTGTGCGGCCAGTTCATCTAACGAACGGCGGGCATCAGCGATCAGGTCGTGCGCTTTCTTCCGGGCTTGCTCAAGACCCAGGAGGGCGGGATAGGTGCTTTTACCCAATTGCTGGTCGGCACCCTGACGTTTGCCAAGGGTCGCAGTATCCCCTACCACGTCGAGAATGTCATCCTGGACCTGGAAGGCCAGGCCGATATTTTCCGCATAGCGATCCAGCGCGGGCAGGGCGGCACGCCCGCGCTCGCCGGCGCTCAGCGCCCCCATGCGGACGGCGGCGCGGATTAGCGCGCCCGTTTTGTGGCGGTGGATACGTTCCAGCGCCTGCAGATTCACCTGCTGTCCTTCCGCCTGTAGATCCAGCGCCTGGCCGCCGCACATGCCCGCCACGCCGCTGGCCTGCGCCAGTTCGGAAACCATCGCCAGACGATCCCGGTCAGGGACGTCCGTCATCGGCGCATCACTGAGTATAGAGAACGCCAGCGTTTGCAGGGCATCTCCCGCAAGAATTGCGTTGGCTTCGCCAAATTTAATATGGCAGGTCGGCAGTCCGCGACGCAGATCGTCATCATCCATCGCCGGCAAATCATCATGCATCAGAGAATAAGCATGAATGCATTCGACCGCGGCGGCAGGGGCATCCAGCGTGGTGCGGCTCACGCCGAACATCTCGCCGGTAGCGTAGACAAGGAAGGGACGCAGGCGTTTACCGCCTAAGAGTGCGCCATAATGCATCGCTTCCACCAGCGGAGTGTTCTGAAAGGGCTGCGGCGTGATAAAACGGCGCAGCGCCTCGTTAGCCTGTTCCACACAGGCCTGCAATTGTTGCGGGAAATCCATTTATTCAGCGTCCGGCGTAAAAGGCGTGGTCGGGGAATCTTCACTATCCGCCAGCAGGATCTGCACGCGCTGTTCGGCCTGCTGCAGCTGGCTTTGCCCCTGGCGGGCCAGCTGGACCCCGCGCTCAAATTCGCTGAGCGCTTCTTCTAACGGCAAATCGCCGCTTTCCAGACGGTTTACGATCTGCTCCAGTTCGCCCAGTGCAGTTTCAAAGCTGGCCGGGGCCTCATTTTTCTTTGGCATAGTGAATATAGACTCTTGTTATTTCGCGACGGCAATACCGGGTATGGTAACGAAGTCACGCGTGTAAGCAAATAACGCGCAATGGTGATATACTCCGCGCCCAGGATGCAGGCACCGGTGTGCGCTGCTTTACAACTTTTGCTTAAAGCCCCGTCGGGCTTGCCAACGAACTATTGTCGCCATGAAGTTTATCATTAAATTGTTCCCGGAAATCACCATCAAAAGCCAATCTGTGCGGTTGCGCTTCATTAAAATCTTAACCGGGAACATTCGTAACGTTCTCAAAAACTATGACGAGACGCTGGCCGTCGTTCGCCATTGGGATCATATCGAAGTTCGCGCGAAAGATGAAAATCAGCGCCCGGCTATTCGCGATGCGCTGACCCGTATTCCCGGCATCCACCATATTCTGGAAGTCGAAGACGTACCGTTCACCTCGCTGCACGATATTTTTGAGCAGACGCTGCCGCTGTGGCGCGAGGCGCTGGAAGGCAAAACCTTCTGCGTGCGGGTGAAGCGTCGCGGCAAACATGAATTCACCTCAATTGAGGTGGAGCGCTACGTCGGCGGCGGCCTGAATCAGCATATTGAAACGGCGCGCGTGAAGCTGACCGACCCGGACGTTACCGTCAATCTTGAGATTGAAAACGATCGCCTGCTGCTGGTGAAAGGCCGCTATGAAGGTATCGGCGGTTTCCCGATCGGCACGCAGGAAGATGTGCTGTCGCTGATTTCCGGCGGCTTTGACTCCGGCGTCTCCAGCTACATGCTGATGCGCCGCGGCTGCCGCGTGCACTACTGCTTCTTTAACCTTGGCGGCGCCGCCCATGAGATTGGCGTCCGCCAGGTCGCGCATTACCTTTGGAACCGCTTCGGCAGCTCTCACCGCGTTCGCTTTGTGGCGATTAACTTTGAGCCGGTGGTCGGCGAAATCCTTGAAAAAGTGGATGACGGCCAGATGGGCGTGGTGCTCAAGCGCATGATGGTCCGCGCCGCGTCAAAAGTCGCGGAACGCTACGGCGTGCAGGCGCTGGTCACCGGCGAAGCGCTGGGTCAGGTCTCCAGTCAGACTCTCACCAACCTGCGCCTGATCGACAACGTCTCCGATACCCTGATCCTGCGTCCGCTGATTTCACACGATAAAGAGCACATCATCGACCTGGCCCGCGAGATCGGTACGGAAGATTTCGCCCGCACGATGCCGGAGTACTGCGGCGTGATCTCCAAGAGCCCGACCGTGAAGGCGGTGAAGGCGAAGATTGAAGCGGAAGAAGAACACTTCGATTTCAGCATCCTCGATAAAGTGGTGGAAGAGGCGAGCAATATCGATATCCGCGAAATCGCCCAGCAGACGGAAGAGACGGTGGTGGAAGTGGAAACCGTGAACGGCTTTGGCGCCAACGACGCGATCCTCGACATTCGCTCCATCGACGAGCAGGAAGACAAGCCGCTTAAGGTCGAGGGGGTTGAAGTTGTTTCTCTGCCGTTCTACAAGCTGAGCACCAAGTTTGGCGATCTCGATCAGAGTAAAACCTGGCTGCTGTGGTGCGAACGCGGAGTGATGAGCCGTCTGCAGGCGCTTTATTTGCGCGAGCAGGGCTTCAGCAACGTGAAAGTTTATCGCCCGTAACAGGTTGTTATGATGCAAAAGGCCTTCCCTGATGGAAGGCCTTTTTACTATTGGCAGGGGAGTGTATTAGCGCAGGGTCAGCGCCAGGTCATTGAGTTGATCGATGACAATATTCCAGCCCTCGAAAAATCCCATCTGCTCATGCTGCTCGCGGGTTTCATCATCGGCATGCAGCACTGTGGCCGTATAGCGACACCCGCCCTGTTCATCGGCAAAGGTGATGATGGCCGTCATCGCGAAGGGGGAAACGGCGGGGCGATAATCCGCCGTCAGCATCGAGGTCATGACGATTTTTTGTTGCGGGATAACCTCAAGAAAACAGCCGGGGTTATCGCTGCGTTCACCGTCAGGGCCGTGCATCACGGTGTGAAAGGCCCCGCCGGCGCGAAAATCAAAGGTCAGAACCTCGGTTTGCCAGGGCTTCGGGCACCACCAGGTTCGGTGTAATGCCGGGTCGGCCCACGCGCGCCACAGGGCTGCGGCGGGCGCGCTGAGCAGGCGGCTGATAACAAGATCGCGAGAATCGGTTGCGCTACGGGACATGCTACGACTCCTCAGGAAAAGGGGGAGCCAGTCCGCGGCGCGGACCGGCTATCAGGCTTCGTAGTAATTATAGATGCCGGCGGCCATCACCAACTGTGAGGCGACCTCATACGCTTTCTCGCGCCCCACCAGCAGATCGATCATTTTCAGGGCGAAATCAATCGATGTCCCTGGACCCTGGCTGGTTAACAGATTCACCCGCGGATCCCAGACCACCCGCTTATCCTGCCACTGATCGGCGGGGATCTGCGCCTTCAGCGCTGGAAAACCGGTCATGTTGCCGATCGGGAACAGATGATGAGGTACCAGCACGGTCGCCGGAGCGGCGCAGATAGCGGCCACAATGCGCCCAGAGAGATGAAACTGGCGGACGGTTTCCACCAACAGCGGGCTGTCGCGAAAGCACTCCGCTCCCTTGAGGCCGCCCGGGAGGACGATAATATCGAAATCGCCATCGGCCACCTCGACCAGAGGAGCATCCGCCAGCAGCTTGACGCCGCGCGAGCAGACGATGGTCAGGCCGCCGTCGCTGGCGACGCTGGCGGTGGTCACCTTCACCCCGCCGCGGACCAGCAGGTCGATAGTGGTGACCGCTTCGGTCTCTTCGCTACCAGGGGCGAGGCAAATCAGTGCCGACGCGCTCATATTCATTCTCCTTACGCTTGACCAGTTCAAATAAGCGGGCGTTTTCCGGTACGGCAACGCCGTGGGCGCGGGCGCGGTTGAGCAGAAAACCGGTGATATAGTCGATCTCCGTGTGCCGCTGGGCGCGAACGTCCTGCAGCATGGATGAGATATTTTCTGCCGTACTTTCAATCACCTGTTCGACATAAAATAGCAGGTTTTCCGCCGAGGTATGAATACCTTCGCGCTCCATCACTGCCGCCACCTCGCGACAAATGGCCGCAACTTCCTGCGGATAGTCGCGCAGATCGCCATTTTTACACCCTTTTATCGCGGTCAGGGGGTTAATCACGCAGTTAACCGCGAGTTTGCGCCAGGTGGCCGAGAAAATATTGTTGTGCCAGGCGACATCCGGCAGCACGTTCTGCAGCACTTCAGCGAGGTAGCTGTAGTCCTGTTCGTAGCTTTTCGCCGGCCCGATATGCGTGGTGCCCTGGGCGACGTGGATGATGACATTCCCGTCCCGGCGAGCCGCCTGGGTGGTGGAGGCCAGCAGCAACGGCTGTTTCACGCTGCGCAGCTCCTCGACGGTTCCCATGCCGTTATGCACCAGCACAATCGGCGTGGTGTCCGGCAGGATCGCGGCCAGGTGCTTCACCGCGTTTGAAACCTGCCAGGCTTTTAAAGTGACAATCAGCAGCTCGCTGCTGGCAAGAAAATCGGGATCGTTGGCCGTCAGCGACTCGTTGAACACCGAGCCGTCGGTTTCAATGACGTTGACGCTACAGAATGGCTGCGGCACGCGCAGCCAGCCCTGGACTTCATGTCCCTGTTTGCACAACGCGGTCAGCCATAGTTGTCCCAGTGCACCGCATCCCAGTACGGTTACTTTCATTGTTCCTCCTCATCTGCCGCTACCCCAGGCGCTGATGACTAAAGTCTATCTCGTCGCTTTTCGCATCGTCGCACGGAAAGGGGGTTTCGGCGTCGTCGGGCAGCATGGGGAAAATAGCGCGAGCGTTGCGTAATCAGCTAAGCTTCCGGGATAACAAGTTGAGTTATGCCGCGTTGCAGGTATTATGCAACGCAAAAGAAACGGAAGGAGAGGAAAAGATGCCATCTTTCGATATTGTCTCTGAAGTTGATCTTCAGGAAGCCCGTAACGCGGTAGACAACGCGAGCCGCGAAGTCGAGTCGCGTTTTGATTTTCGTGGCGTTGAAGCCACGTTTGAATTAAACGACGCCAACAAGACCATTAAAGTGCTGAGCGAGTCTGACTTCCAGGTGAACCAGCTGCTGGATATCCTGCGCGCCAAGCTGCTCAAGCGCGGCATTGAAGGCACCTCCCTCGACGTGCCGGAAGATATCGTACACAGCGGTAAAACCTGGTTTGTTGAAGCGAAGCTGAAGCAGGGCATTGAAAGCGCGGTGCAGAAGAAGATCGTTAAACTGATCAAAGACAGCAAGCTGAAAGTGCAGGCCCAGATTCAGGGCGAAGAGATCCGCGTGACCGGTAAGTCCCGCGACGACCTGCAGTCGGTGATGGCGCTGGTGCGCGGTGGCGATCTGGGACAACCGTTCCAGTTCAAAAACTTCCGCGACTAAGGCGGCCGACAGACAGCAAAAAGCGGGGAATTCCCCGCTTTTTTATACCCCTTTGATGAGCTGCTCTATCTCGAAGCGGTTGGTGACTTTGCTGTCGATTTTGATATACACCGAACGCTCCTCGGGCACCACCAGCGCCTGATGAACCCCGCTGGCATTCAGCAGACGCGCCTGCAGCGCGCTGTCGACCACCACGCCGTCCGGTACCTCTACCCGCAGGCTGCTGACGTAGGGCGGCTCGCTCATGGTGCTGGCCACCAGCAGCCACAGCATCGCCAGCAGGGCGCCCAGCAGAAACACGGTCTGCGAATCAAAGAAACCATCGACCCAACCGCCAAGGGCGCCGCCAATCGCCACCCCGAGGAACTGGCTGGTGGAGTAGACGCCCATCGCGGTGCCTTTGTAGCCCGCCGGCGACTCTTTGCTAATCAACGACGGCAGCAGCGCTTCCAGCAGGTTAAACGCCAGGAAGAAGAGCTGAACGCCCGCCACCAGTTCCCAGAAGTAGCCTCCTGCGCCCCAGAGGACAATCTCCGCAATCAGCAGGATGGCGACGCAGAGCAAAAAGACGCGCTTCATCTTACGCTTCACTTCGGCGTAGATGATAAACGGCACCACCGAGATGAAGGAGATAACCATGGTGACCAGGTAAATCTTCCAGTGCTCGGCGGCCGGGAAGCCGGCGGCCTCCAGCTGTCCGGGCAGCGCGACAAAAGTGGACATCAGCATGATGTGCAGGCACATGATGCCAAAGTTGAGCTTCAACAGGCGCGGCTCCGCCAGCACCTTGCTAAAGCAGCCCTTCACCATCCCGGATTCGCGGTTAAGCACGTGGTTCTGGCTGTTGGGAACCACCCACAGGGTGAGCAGAATGCCGACGGTCGCCAGGATGGCGATCATCCAGAACAGGGCGTGCAGACCCAGCTGATGGGTAATAATCGGCCCCAGCACCATGGCGATAGCGAAAGTGACGCCGAAGCTGACGCCAATAAACGCCATCGCTTTAGTGCGGTTCTGTTCGCGGGTGAGATCGGAGAGCAGGGCCATGACCGCGGCGGCGATGGCGCCGGAGCCCTGAAGGGCACGGCCAAGAATGATGCCCCAGATGGAGTCGGTGAGCGCGGCGATGACGCTGCCGAGCACGAAAATAAGCAGGCCGCCGACGATCAACGGCTTACGGCCAATACGGTCAGATAACAGTCCGAAGGGGATCTGGAACACCGCCTGCGCCAGACCGTAGATGCCGATCGCCAGGCCAATCAGCGCTTCACTGGCGCCCTGCAATGCCATGCCATACGTGGTCAGAACCGGCAGGACCATAAACATGCCAAGCATGCGCAGGGAGAATACCGTCCCCAAACCCCAGGTCGCGCGCAGTTCCCCTGGCGTCATTTTGTTATCGTTCATTACCACCTCAATATAAAAACTGCGCCTAGTGTAGCGGCGGGGGGTAAGAAGCGTAAATAAATGTTTGTTTAACAGATATTACGGGGCTGTTGCGCGATGCGACAAGTTGGTAAAAATCAATAAACCAGTGGAGGAGGACTCCACTGGCGAGGGGGAAAATTAAGGTAAAGTAAAGTCAACCCACTGGCTGCCGGCATCAGCCGATTTGACGCATTGCTCGACCCAATAGACGCCGTGCAGACCGGCTTCGACGTCCGGATACCAGAAGTCTTGCAGGAAGGCGCGATCGTCACGGTCCGTAGCGTCAATCGCCTGCGCATAGCGGCGATAGAGGTTGGCCCAGGCTTCAAACAGCCCTTCCGGATGACCGCCGCCGATGCGATCGTCCGCCAGCGCGTTTGCGCTCAGGTAGGGCATCCCGCGTTCCAGAATGCGCGCCGGCTCGCCCTGCACCTCATAGCTGAGCTGGTTAGGATGCTCATCCCACCATTCGATACTCGCTTTTTCGCCGACGATGCGTACTTTTTGCGAGTGCATGGCGCCGCTGTTCACCGCGCTGGTCCACATCGAGCCAACCGCGCCGTTGTCATATTCCATCAGGACAAAGGCGTTATCTTCCAGCGGCGCGCGAGAGGGAACAAAGCTCTGGCGGGAGCACATCAGCCGTTTGATATTGAGCTGTGGCGCCATGGTTTCGGCGACAAACAGCGGATGGGTGGCCAAATCTCCCAGCACATAGCTGGGCCCGGCGAACTTCGGCGTCACGCGCCAGCGGGTGGATTCTGCCTGCAGCTCGACGGCCTGGTTATGAAAGCCGTGGGCGAACTGCATATTGACGATGCGGATCTCGCCGAGCAGCCCATCGGCAATCATCTGCCGCGCCTGCTGGATCATCTGATAGCCGGCATAGCCGTAGGTGACGCCGACGATTTTGTTCTGTTTTTTACTCAGGTCCACCAGTTCGCGCGCCTCTTCGGCGGTAAAGCAGAGGGGCTTTTCACAGATGACATGGAGGCCCGCTTCCAGCGCCGCTTTGGTGATGGCGAAATGGGTATTATTCGGGGTGGTGACCGAGACGACCTCAATCCCGTCAGGACGCTGCGCCTCTTCACGAAACAGGGTCTGGTAGTCGGCGTAGCAGCGCTCCGGCGCGATGCCAAGCTGCTCACCGAACGCGCGCCCGCGCTCGGCATCGACGTCAAGCGCGCCGGCCAGTAGGGTGTAAACATTGTCACGCAGCGCCGCACAGCGGTGGCTGTAGCCGATCTGGCTGGTTCCCCCGCCGCCGACCATGCCCCAACGCAGGGAACGGGATAAGGGTTTCAGACCGTTTAACATGGTGCTCTCCTTTTTGAAATCATTCGCACTCTGAGGCGCTCAATGCCGACGCCTGCGGCAACGCGCATCCGGATAGACTGACCTAAACTTAAGGAAATGTTTGTTCTGTTTCAATTGTATTGTGGAATTTATTTTTCATATATGCGAAGGGGATCGAATAAGCAGAAGTTTATTTTCCGCTGGGTTGAAAAGGAGAGGGGAATCAACGGCGACGGGTACAGGCCGGAATGTGGCGGAATGCTTTTCGTTACAGAGCAAGATGAAATAAATTTTCTTTTTAACCTCAACGTGCGGTGCAATCCGCAGATTGCACCGGAGGAAGACGACGACATTACGCTCCGCGCACAGATGCGGGGGCTGGCGAAGCGGCGGGAGGATTACCGGCCGCAAAGATACCCTTCGCCGCCAGGCCTGCGACGGTGAGGGCTGCCGGGATGCCGAGGATCAAAAAGACGCTTTCGAAGGGCAGGTTGAGCGCCATCATCTCAGCGCCAGCAAAGGCGCTGAGGATCGCGCCGATCCGCCCGACGCCGTGCATCCAGCTGGATCCCGTCGCCCGCGCCTGCGTGGGGTAGTAACGGGCGGAGAGGGCGTTCATGCCGGTATTGGCGCCGTTCAGGCAGGCGCCGCTAATAAACGCCAGCAAACAGAGCAGGGCAAAGCTGCCCGCCGCGTAGCCCATCGCCATGGTAAACAGGCCGCCGACGGCGTAGATCATCCCCAGCGCGCGATGGGGATTGATGCGGTCCATCAGCCAGCCGGCAAACAGCGAGCCGAGGGTACCTCCCGCCTGGTAGATGGCCGTCATGACGGCCGCCTGGCTGACGGTAAGCCCGACCTCCTTAACCAGCGTTGGCAGCCAGCTGCCGAGAATATAGACGAGGAACAGCCCCATAAAGTAGACCAGCCATAGCATCAGCGAGCCAAAGCCATACTGGCGGGAGAGCACAATGCGCATCGCATTCCCGGCCGCCGGCTGCGCCGGCAGGATAAACGTCGCGTTGTCGCTGATTTGTCCGGGATAAAGACGATTGAGGATGGCGCGAATGCGTGCCGCAGGCGCTTGTTTTATCACCAGAAAACGAACCGATTCCGGCAGCCGCCAGATAAGCAGGGGGGCAAACAGCAGCGGCAGAATGCCACCGAGCGCCATCAGCGAGTGCCAGCCAAACTGCGGGATCAGCCATGACGCGGTAAATCCTCCGGCCGCCGCGCCGAAGGTGAAGCCGCAGAAGATGACGGTAATAATAAATGAGCGCTGGCGTTCCGGAGCGTATTCCGACACCAGCGTCCCGATGTTCGGCATCGCGGCGCCCAGTCCGAGGCCGGTCATAAAGCGGAAGAACATCATCTGCTCAATGTTGTGCGAGAAGGCGGTGGCGATGGTCCAGAAGCCGAAGAAGAAGACGCTGTTGATGATGATCTTCTTGCGTCCCAGCCAGTCGGCGAGCGGGCCAGAGAAAATAGCGCCCAGCGCGAGGCCGATCAGCGCGGCGCTAATCACCAGGCCCAACTGGTGGTTGCTTACCCCCCACTCCAGCTTCAGCGTCGGGGCGATAAAGCCCATGATCGCGATATCAAACCCATCAAGAGCGATAACGCAAAAGCCGAGAAAAATAATCTGCTTTTGAAAGCGGCTCAGAGGATTACGGTTAATTAACTCTCTGACATCCAGGCGTTGAGTCTGTGTCATAGCGTATTCCTTATGCGCAGGAGCGCAGGTAGGGCTGCGCGGCATTGAACAGTAATTGCGCCCGCTGGAGGGGCGGCAGGGCGCCCTGCTCACCGTCCAGCGGCACTTCGAGGGAGACCGGTAGCGTTGCCGGCAGTGCCGCCATCAGACCGTGCAGATCCAGACCGCCTTCCCCCGGCACGTTGCGCGCTGAGCGGGCCTGGCGGATGAGCTCCTGCTCGCTTTCCGGCCGCTGCGCCGCGCCATCGCAGAGTTGCATATAGTTCAGATGATGCGCGGGCAGGCTGGAGAGGGCGGCGAGCGATTCCCCCGCGCGCCAGAAATGAAGGGCGTCCACCAGGATGCCGATATCTTCTCGCCCGCTGGCGGCGATCAGCGCCTGCGCATCGGCGATCGTGCGCAGCTGGGTCCAGGGCATCGGCTCAAGGTTCATGGTCAGGCCAAATGAGCGACCGGCCGCGGCGAGAGTGGCCAGGTTGTCGGCGCTGCGCTGCAGGTTGTCGTCATTCCCGGCGACTAACACCTGTCCGGCGCCAAGCCGCGCGGCGGTCTCCATAAAGCGCTGCAGCCGATCGTCGAGGGTAAACCCCGGGCTGAGGCGGACGATCTCCACGTCCGAGACGCGGATGCCGGTTTCCATCAGCGCGGCCAGGGTCGCGCGGACGGCGGGGGTATCGCCCAGCATGTCGTAGTCCGGGTCGGCAGGTGTGGCGGGCAGCAGCCGCAGTCCCACGTGGGTAAAACCGGTTCTGGCCGCTATCCGCACCTGTTCGGGGGGAGGGACATCGAGCAGGCTCAGCGCGGCGAGCGATAGGGTACGCATGTTCATAAATGGCTCCGGTACAGTTGCAGGTGAAGTTAGCCAGGGGTATTGCCGTCCCTGGTTTTTATTGCTTTGTTTTTATTGTGTTTGCCGCCAGATTTTTGCCCACCAGGTAGCCGAAGGTCATAGCCGGCCCGAGGGTGATCCCTCCGCTGGGGTAATAGCCGCGCATCACGCTCGACATGTCGTTGCCGATGGCGAACAGGCCCGGTATCGGCTGCTGCTGCCCATCCAACACCCGAGCGTGTTCGTCGGTTTGTAACCCGCTAAAGGTGCCCAGCGAGCCGGGCAGAATGCGCACCGCGTAGAACGGCCCTTCGCGCAGCGCTCCGAGCGTCACCTGATGGTCACCCTGCGCGCGGTTATAGGCCGATGCGCCGCGGTGAAAATCGATGTCTTCACCGGTGCTGGCAAAATGGTTAAAGCGTGCAACGGTTTCCGCCAGCGCATCGGTATCGATGGCGCACCGCTTCGCCAGCTCGGCAAGGGTGTTTCCTCGCCGCAGATAGCCGGTACGCAGCCAGGCGGTAGGGGAGAACGGAAAGGGCCTGGCGTGGCCCAGGCCATAGCGGCGCAGCGCGCGCCGATCGGCCAGCAGCCAGGCCTGCGGCGTGTCGCCCGCGGGCGTCGCCGCCAGCAGGGCGGCGATAAAGTCGTGATAGGAGTCGGCCTCGTTAACAAAGCGTTTGCCGTTAGGCAGGACGGCGATCACCCCGGGCTTGGCGCGTTCCACCAGATGGGGAAACATCAGCTGCTGGCCGCTGGCGAGGGTGACGCGGGACACCGGCGCCCAGGCCAGCGGGTGGCGCAGGCGGGTATCGAACTGGCCGCCGGCGGATTCGCCAAGGCGGATCCCCTCGCCCTGATTGTCAGGCGGCGCGGCGGAGAAATGGCCGTAACCCTCCGCGGCATGAGGCACCACCTGCGCCAGGCGCTGCCGATCGTGGGGAAAACCGCCGCAGGCCAGCACCACGGCGCCCGCTTCGACGAGTATCTCCCCGCCGTCGCTGCGCAGCACTGCACCGGACACTCCCTGCGGACCCTGCAGCAGTCTGACCGCCGGGGCGTTGAGCTGAAAACGCACCCCGGCGTCGAGGGCGGATCGCAGCAGACGGGCGACCAGCGCATTGCCATTGACCAGATGCAGCCCTCGTCCGGCGCGCAGCCGCTGCCAGCCGTGGCGCAGCAGGCGGCGGGCGGCATACAGCGCAGAGCGCGGCGAGCGGGTAGCGTTGAAAAAATGCGCCATGTCCGCGCCGCCGGCGATGCCCATCCCGGCAAGACTGATGGTCTCCAGCGGCGGGCGCAGTCGGTGGAGCCAGTCGCCGAGCAGGCGGCCATCGTAGGGCTGAGCGGTGACCGACCGCCCACCGTTCGCCGCGCCCGGCGACGCGTGAAAGTCCGGCATGGTGCTGCCCGACAGAAACTTCACCGCCGTCCGTTGATGAAAAAAATCCACCATTTCCGGCCCGTAATGCAGGAAGGTCTGCAAGCGAACGTCGGCGGCTTCTCCCCCCATCTCATGCTGCAGATAGGTCAGCGGGGCATCGGCCGCTTCGTCGATGCCCTCCGCTCGCGCCAGCGGGTTGCAGGGGATCCACAGCCAGCCGCCGGACCAGGCGCTGGTCCCGCCGAGCACTGACGCTTTCTCCGCCACCATGACGCTGGCGCCGTGCACTGCCGCGGTGACCGCGGCAGAGAGTCCCGCCGCGCCGGATCCGACCACCAGCACATCCACCTTCACAGGCCCGCTCATGATGGACTCCTTATTGCAATGGTGAAAAAGCGGTGGGGCGCATCAGCACCGATTCGAGGCGCTCCACGGCGGCCAGTTCGCGGTTTTTCCGCGAGAAGGTCTGCCAGCGCTCGTCCTGGGCCATCCGTGCGCGGCGTACCAGACGATCGTCCAGGCTTTCGTAAGCCCAGATGTGCACTACCTGATTGACCACGCCGATCTCGGTAAAAAAGAAGCCGATCAGTTTGCCAAGATGGTCAGTTTGCACCGCCAGGGCATCGCTTTGGTACAGCGCCAGCCAGTCGGCCATTTTCAGCGGATTGATGGTGTAGGTGCGTTTTTCGTAGATCATGATGTTTTCCTGATTAGTGGGTGGCGGGTTGCGCCAGATGGCAGGCGGCGAGGTAGCCAAACGTCAGCCCCGGGCCAAGGGTGATGCCGGGACCCGGGTAGGTGCCGGCCATCAGCGAATCCATGTCGTTTCCCACCGCGTACAGCCCCGCAATGGGGTTGCCTTCAGCGTTGACGACCTGGGCATCGGCGGTGGTGACCAGACCTCGAGAAGTCCCCAGATCGCCGGTATAGAGTTTGATGGCATAGAACGGCGCGCTGAGCAGGGGAGCGTTGCAGGCGTCAGGATGACGGCCCGGATCGCCCATCGCCCGGTTATAGCTGTTGCCGCCTTTGGCAAACTCACGGTCCACACCCTGCGCGGCGTCACGATTGTAGCGGGCGACCGTCTCGCTCAGGGCGTGGGCATCCAGCCCAAGCTGCTGCGCCAGCGCGGCCAGGGTATCGGCTTTATGCAGATAGCCAGCGGCGATCAGGGCGTCATTGTTCACCGGCGCCGGGCGCGCCAGCCCGAGGCCGTAACGCTTCATCGCCTGCGCGTCGCACAGTAAAAAGCAGGGGGCATTCTCCGCTGCACGCTGCATCGCGCTGGCAAAATGGTGATAGGAGCTGGACTCGTTAACGAAGCGTACCGCCCGCTGATTGACGGCAATCACCCCCGGCTTGGCCCGGTCGGTCACCAGGTGGGGGAAGCGCTCCTCGCTGCCGTCGGCCCGGGTCAGCACCGATACCGGCGCCCAGAAAAAGTTGGACGCGCGATCGGCTCCCTCGCGAGCGTTGAGTGCCGCCGCGAGACGCAGCGCGGCGCCATCATTGGCTGGCGGCGACATGGTGAAGTGCTCTCGGGTGTGAGGCCGATAGCGCGCCGCCAGCGCGCCAGCGGCAAAGCCGCCTGCGGCTAGCACCACCCCACGGCGGGCGTGTAGCGTCTCTTTTTGCCCCTGATAGTCAATCTCTACCCCGGTGACCGCGCCTTGCGATTCGCACAGCGCCAGCACATTGACATTCAGCCGAAGGCTCATGCCTTTACGCAGCGCCGTGGTCGCCATGCGGGCAATCAGCGCATTGCCCATCGCCAGGCGGGTGCCGCGAGGATATTTCACCCGGTCGCGGGCGTAGCGCAGCAGCAGCCGGGTGCAATGGGCCAGGGAGCGCAGCGAGCGACGCATATCGAGAAAATGTTGAATGTCGACGCGGTTGACCATCATCCCGCCAAACAGCAGCATCCCCGGCGGAGGCGAGCGCAGGTCGCGAAACGCGTCCCCCAGTTCACGGCCGTCATACTCGACCACCTCCAGCGCCCGACCGACGTCGACGGCGCCGGGCTCATCCGGATAGTAATCGGGTGAGAGCGGGCGCAGGCTATATTTCACCGCCCCCTCGCGCTCCAGAAAGGCGAGGGCCTCTCGCCCGGCGCGGACAAACGCCTCGGCGATATCTTCGCGGTAGTGGGCCTCGCCGATCATGGTTCGTAGATAGGTTTTGATCGCTTCGGCGCTACCGCTTTTGCCCTCGGCGCGCGCCTGGTCGGTATCGTGCAGCCACACGGCGCCGCCGGAGATAGCCGAGGTGCCGCCGAACTGACCGGCTTTCTCCAGCATCAGCACCGACAGCCCTTTGCAGCTGGCGGTGACCGCGGCGGCAAAGCCAGCGGCGCCACTGCCGATGACGATCACATCCCAGCTTTTCATGCCGCCGCTCCCTGCGCCGACGGGATGGCGCCGATAAACTGGCCCATCAGCGTCATCTGCGCCAGCGCCATTTCCGGCCCAGTCTGTACCCGGCAGCCGCGGGCGGCGGCGAAGGTGAGCAACGGCGTCATCACCGGAGCGGTGACAACGTCGGCCACGTGGGTGGCGCTGTCGAGCGTCTCCAGCAGCGCCTGGGGTAGGGGCAGTGCATCAAACCCGGCCATGCCGGCCGGCGAGCCATTGATCAGCAGATCGACACCGTGCAGGCTGTCCGGCAGCGTGCTCAGTTGCACCGCCGGAAAGGCCTCAGTCAGAAGATCGTGCAGGCGTTGCCGGGTGGCCGGGTTTTGATCGTGCAGCGCCAGTTGGCGGATCCCCGCCTCGCACAATCCCCAGGCGATGGCGCTGCCGACGCCGCCGCAACCGGAGAGCAGCGCCTGCTTACCTGCCGGCTGAAAACCCTGTGCCTCGGCGGCAAGCTGAAATCCGACGCCGTCCAGCATATCGCCCTGTAACCGGCCATCCGCCAGCTTGCGGATCACATTGATGGCGTTGAGTCGGCGAGCGCGCGGCGTAAGCTCGTCGACCAGCGCGGCGGCGCGTTGTTTATGCGGTACCGTCACCAGCACGCCGCTCATGTTCTGCCAGCCGCGCAGGGCGTTGAGGTAGGCGGCCACCGCGTCCGGGACGATATCCACCGGGATCATGACGCTGTCCATGTGCTGTTCGGCAAAGTAGCGGTTGAAGTTATCCGGTGATTTCACCTGGGCGATCGGATGACCAATCACGGCGACAACCTGGGTAGTTCCACTGACCATTTCAAACCTCATTTGTTAAATGAATGTTGTGAAAGTATTTCAGCGGAAGCTGGGAGCGACAACGCAGAATTCGGACATGTTGGTTGTTAATCGCACCATCGCTGCGATAATCGCAGGAAATCGATAATGATGTTGCAAAAATGTGAGCGAATATGCAAAACACCATTCATCCACGCGATCTGATCGTCGGTTTACAAAAAGGGTTGGCGTTGATCCAGCTTTTTTCCAAAAACTGCCCAAAGCTCACTGTTGCCCAGGCGGCGAAAATGAGCGGTCTGACGCAAAGCGCGGCACGACGTTTTTTGTTGACGCTGCTGCATGATCGTTATTTGCAAACCGATGGGCGCTATTACTGGCTTACCCCGAAGACACTGCGGCTTGGCCAGGCCTATGTTGATTCGGCGCAGTTTCCACGCATGGTGCGACCGATTGTCGAATACATCGCCAGCCGGACCGAAGAGCACGCCTCGGTGGGGGTGGTGGATGAAGATGAGCTGGTCTATATCGCCCGCAGCCGGCATACGCCGTTTAACTCCACGTCGGTTCGGCTAGGGGAGCGGGTGCCCATCTTCTGTACCGCCGGGGGGCGATTATGGCTGGCTTCGCTGCCGGAAGCAGAGTGTGAAGCGGTTCTGCAGCGCATTACCCGGGAACAACGCACGCCCTATACGGTGACCGACGTCGCGCCGCTGATGGAGAAAATCGCTCAGGTGCGGCGTCAGGGATACGCCACTATTGAACAGGAGTTTGAGATTGGCATGCTGGTGCTGGCGGTACCGTTAACCGACAGGGAAGGAACCTGGTGGGGAGCGCTAAGTCTGACCAGCCATCAATCGCGGACCTCGCTGGAAGCGTTATGCCGTGATCATCTCGATCTGCTCTACAGCGCGCAAGCGATGCTGGTGGGGTAAACAGGGCAGCCGATGCGCTGCCCTCGGCAAGATGTCGCTTAGGCTGATGCTTTGTTCAGGAAACTGCTCCAGTCGCTGGCGGCGTTATCGACAAAGGTGTTCCAGCTGTTGCCGGCGGTATTGACGAAGCTTCCCCAGTTATCCTTACCGGCGGTCACAAAGGTTTCCCAATTTGACTGACCGGTCAGGAAGGAACCAAACGCCATTGTGCTGTCGCAGACGAACGAGGCGAATGCGTTGCCAGAGGTGAGGACAAAGGAGGTGAAACCGATGCCCGAGTTGGCGACGAAGCTGGCGAAGCCGCTGGCCGCGCCGAACAGGTTAAAGCCGCCGGAGATGTAGACCATTTCGTTCAGTGTTAACTCTTTCATTGCAATTCCTTGTATTGAATATTTCCAAAACGGGCGTAAGCCCGAGGCGAAAGGTAGCACCGTAGAGCTGAACGGGGCGAGCGACGTCGGGCTGGTATAAGCTCATTTTTTCCTCATTTATTAGCGGGTAGCTACGAAAACGGTGTGGGGGAGGGGAGGGAAGTATGAATTGAGAAAGGAAAAAGACATGAAAGAGAAAAGAAAAAGCCCCGTAAAAACGGGGCTTTATATCATACTGGAGCGGGTGATTATCTCACATAAGCCAGCAGACTATGTGAATCCGGCACCATAAAGTCAACGGACATCATCACGGACAGCGCAGTGATGGCGACGATGGAAAAGACGAAGAGCTTACGCGCCCAGACTTTATCATCTGCCACTTTGTAGCCGCGCAGCGCCATGCCCAGCCACCAGACGCTGACCGCTGCCGCTACGACCAGGTATTTGTACCCGGCATAGCCGCCCAGCGAGAGCATCAGGGTCGCAACGGCAAAGGCGACGATGTACAGCGTAATATGGTTTTTGGCGACCGATATACCTTTCACTACCGGCAGCACCGGAATATTCGCCGCCTGATAATCCTTGAAGCGGAAAATCGCGATGGCGTAGGAGTGAGGCATCTGCCACAGGCTAAAAATAGCCAGCAGGATAGCCGCACCGCTGTCGAAATCACCGGTCACTGCGCAGTAGCCAATCACCGGCGGCGCTGCGCCGGAGAGTGAGCCAATCAGCGTGCCATAGACGGAGTGGCGTTTCATGTACAGGCTGTAGACGCCGACATAAACCACGAACCCCATCACCCCCAGCCAGCAGGCCAGCGGATTTGCGCCGAACCACAGCAGCATAAAGCCAGCAATACCCAGCAAGGTGGCGTACACCAGCGAAGCTTCTGGCGAGATCAGCCCTTTGACCAGCACCCGGTTTTTCGTCCGTTCCATCTTACGATCGATGTCCCGGTCGATGTAGTTGTTGAATACACAACCCGAGGCGACCACCAGGGATACTCCAAGGAGCGTCCAGACGAACAGCGGATAGTCGATGTGGCCTTTGGAGGCCAGCAGGAAACCGCCGATCACGGAGATCAGGTTGCCAAAAATAATGCCTGGTTTCGTAACTTGCAGGTATTGCTTAAACATACTCGCCGCTCTTAGTGCATCATCATGTTGTAGTTCAGGTTCCACATAATCCAGATGGAGCCGACAACCACGATCGCAATGATGATTACGGTGAAGATAAATGCGGTCAGGTTCCAGCCTTCATCGGACTTGCTGTTCATATGCAGGAAGTACACGAGGTGTACCACGATCTGCACTACAGCGGTCACCAGAATGGTGCCAAGGATAACCGCATGCGAGGCGGAGCCACTCATCACCATGGCGAACGGAATGACCGTCAGGATGATGGACAGGATAAATCCTGTCATGTAGCTCTTCACGCTGCCGTGAGAAGCGCCGCTATGATCGGTAGAATGACTCATTACATCGCCCCCATCAGATAGACAACCGAGAACACGCAGATCCACACCACGTCCAGGAAGTGCCAGAACAGGCTCAGGCACAGGATACGGGTGCGGTTAGTGCTGGTCAGGCCACGACGTGAAACCTGGAACATCAGCACCGCCATCCAGATAAGACCGGAGGTCACGTGCAGACCGTGGGTGCCGACCAGCGCGAAGAACGCGGACAGGAAGCCACTACGATCCGGACCAAAGCCTTCCATGATCAGGTGATGGAATTCATAGATTTCCATCCCGATAAATCCGGCGCCAAACAACCAGGTCAACGCCAGCCAGGAAACCACCTGGCTCTTGTTGTTTTTGTACATGGCGATAGCCGCCATGCCGTAGGTGATGGAGCTGAACAGCAGCAGTGCGGTTTCAACCAGAACGAACGGCAGTTCGAAAATATCTTTGCCAGTTGGTCCGCCGGCTGTGCCGTTCACCAGAACGGCATAGGTAGCAAACAGCGTAGCGAAGATAATGCAGTCGCTCATCAGGTAGATCCAGAAACCGAATACCTTCATCGGTCCTGTATCATGGTGCCCGTGTTCATGCGCGTGGGCAGTATGCGCAAGAGTATCAGTTGCCATTTTTCAGCCCTGCTTTGTTAATCTCATCGAAATGCTGTTTTTCCAGTTTTTCGACTTCTGCAACCGGTACGTAGTAATCCACGTCCTCGTCAAAGCTCTTAATAATCCAGGTCGCTACGATGCCGATGAAGCTGGCGATCGCCATCCACCAGATATGCCAGATCATGGCGAAACCAAATACCGTAGCGAAGGCGGCAATGACGATGCCGGCGCCGCTGTTCTTCGGCATATGAATTTCTTCATAGTGAGCAGGCTGTTTATACGCTTCACCTTTCTCTTTCATTTCCCAGAAGGCGTCACGCTCGTGAACCTGAGGAACGATAGCGAAGTTGTAGAACGGCGGTGGAGAAGAGGTTGCCCACTCCAGCGTACGGCCACCCCATGGGTCACCGGTCAGGTCACGGTTCTGATCGCGGTCGCGAATAGAAACGTAGAACTGAATCAGCTGGCACAGGATACCGCAGGCGATCAGCGCCGCACCGCAAGCTGCAACAACCAGCATCGGGTGGAACTGCGGATCGATCTGCTGGCTCAGACGACGGGTCATCCCCATGAAGCCCAGCACGTACAGCGGCATAAACGCCACGAAGAAGCCGATGATCCAGAACCAGAAAGCGCGTTTGCCCCAGGTTTCGTTCAGGGTGAAGCCAAAGGCTTTCGGCCACCAGTAGGTCAGACCGGCGAAGCAACCGAACACCACACCGCCGATGATAACGTTATGGAAGTGCGCGATCAGGAACAGGCTGTTGTGCAGAACGAAGTCCGCGCCCGGTACCGCCAGCAGCACACCGGTCATCCCACCGACGGAGAAGGTGACGATAAAGCCGATAGTCCACATCATCGCCGAGTTGAAGACGATGCGGCCCTGATACATGGTGAACAGCCAGTTGAAGATCTTAACCCCGGTCGGGATCGCGATAATCATGGTGGTAATACCGAAGAAGGCGTTTACGTTCGCGCCAGCACCCATGGTGAAGAAGTGGTGCAGCCAAACGATGAACGACAGAACGGTAATACAGACGGTTGCCCACACCAGAGAGGTGTAACCGAACAGACGCTTACGCGAGAAGGTCGCGGCGATTTCGGAGAAGACCCCGAACACCGGCAGAACCAGGATGTACACTTCCGGGTGACCCCAGGCCCAAATCAGGTTGATGTACATCATCATGTTGCCACCCATATCGTTGGTAAAGAAATGGGTGCCCAGGTAACGATCCAGGGTCAGCAGCGCGATGGTGACGGTCAGAATTGGGAAAGAGGCGATAATCAGGATGTTAGCGCACAGAGATGCCCAGGAGAATACCGGCATCTTGAACATGGTCATGCCCGGGGCGCGCATCTTGATAATGGTCACGAAGAAGTTAATACCGGTCAGGGTAGTACCGATACCGGAGAGCTGCAGCGCCCAAATCCAGTAGTCGACCCCTACGCCAGGACTGTATTCAATTCCCGACAGCGGCGGATAAGCCAGCCAACCGGTCTGCGCGAACTCACCGACGCCCAGAGACAGGTTAACCAGAATCACGCCCACAACGGTGAACCAGAAGCTCAGGTTGTTGAGGAACGGGAAGGCTACGTCGCGTGCGCCGAGCTGAAGCGGAACCACCAGGTTCATCAGACCGATAACGAACGGCATCGCCACGAAGAAGATCATGATAACGCCGTGGGCGGTAAAGATCTGATCGTAGTGATGAGGCGGCAGGAAGCCTGCTTCCCCGGCCGAGGCCAGCACCTGCTGGCTACGCATCATGATGGCGTCAGCAAAGCCACGCAGCAGCATGACGATTGCCACGATAACGTACATGATACCGAGACGTTTGTGGTCGACAGAAGTCAGCCACTCGTTCCATAGGTAGGACCACTTACCGAAGTAAGTGATGGCTGCCAGAAGCGCCAGTCCCCCAATGATAATCGCAGCCACCGTTACCACGATAATAGGTTCGTGGTAGGGCACTGCATCCAGTGTAAGTTTTCCGAACATCGTTTTCTTCCTCGGCCCCTTAGTGAGCGGTTTCCGCGTGGCTCATGTCCATGCCTTCCATCCCGTCGTGAGCGGCATGCTCGCCTTCAGGTTTGGACATGTTCATGCTCTCGTGAGACATGAATTTGTTCACAACATCTTTGAACAGATCCGGTTTCACGTTAGAGAAGTATTCCACTTTGTTGTATTCGCTAGGCACAGCCACTTTCTCGAACGCGGCCATAGAGTCCATGGCGTTCGGAGACTGTTTCGCTTTTTCAACCCACTGATCGAAAGTTGCACGATCCGGGGTAGCAATCGCTTTGAACTTCATACCAGAGAAGCCCGGGCCACTGTAGCTAGCGGAGATACCGTCATAAGTACCAGCTTCGTCAGCAATGAGGTGCAGCTGAGTCTGCATCCCGGCCATTGCGTAGATCTGGCTGCCTAAGCGCGGAATAAAGAACGAGTTCATCACCGAGTTAGAGGTCACTTTGAAGTGTACCGGTACGTTCGCCGGGAAGGCGATTTCGTTAACGGTAGCAATACCCTGTTCCGGATAGATAAAGAACCATTTCCAGTCCATCGATACGACTTCGATGGTGATTGGTTTCTCGTCATGGACAAGCGGTTTGCTTGGCTCCAGTGCGTGAGTGGTTTTCCAGGTCAGAACGGCCAGGAACAGGATGATCAGAATAGGTACCGTCCAGACCACAGCTTCCACTTTATTGGAGTGTGACCAGTTCGGGCTATACTTCGCATCTTTATTGCTCGCGCGATACTTCCAGGCAAATCCTACTGCCATCAAGACGGCGGGAATAACGACAATCATCATCAGGCCGAAGGCCGTCAGAATCAAAGAGCGTTGCTCCAGTCCAATCTGTCCTTTTGGGTCAAGGAGTGCAGAATCACAACCACTGAGTAATACAGTACCTGCGATTAATGACATCCATCCCAAACTTTTATTGTATTTCCTGAGTCTCATTGAACGACCTCAATTCCACGGGATCTGGTGGCGTTTAAAGTGTATGGGCATTTTACGGTAAGGTTGCATTACTGTAAACATGATTGGATCTCTGTCAGTTCTGTGTTAGCGGCTTCTGCTTGGTTTGTCACATATGTTACGTAGTGTTACGTAATCGCTTGCAAAGCCTGATTTTCGTGGGATCGATAACGAAAGGGATAAGAAAAGGTGTACTTAGCGGCGAATGGGCATAACCACCCAAAAATTAGAACAATTGTTTAACATTTAATTATCAAATAAAAGACATTGTGGAAACGTGAAATAAAAACGGCGTAGCTGAATCGGTTAAATTATTTAAAGAATCGAATGAAAACTGTCAATAATTTCCAGAAAACAAAAACGCACAAAACAACAAATAGCGCGGCGGGCAATATAAAAGCGTTAATAAGCCGTTATAATTACGTTTCGTAATTACAACGGCTAATAATGATGCAGCGTCCTTAAATCAGGTGGGTTTTACGCAGCGCCAGGTAGTCGAGCAGGCCGCCGAACAAAATACCGCCAACGGCGGTCAGCGCGGCAACCTCCAGCAGGCCGGACAGGAAGCTGAACGACGTATAATCCAGCGCGTTGAGGATCAGCAGACCCAGCCATACCGCCAGCAGCAGGCAGCCCAGCGTCAGGATCCCCAGCGCCAGCGCATAGGCCTGCGGATATTCGCTACGCGGCATAAAGCTTGCCGTGCGTTGGGTATGCTCGAGCGTTTGTCGGCACAGCAGCAGCAGCGCGATCCCCGGCACCGCCGCGACCACGGAGAAGAGATAGAAAGTGGACCAGCCGTGGGCCTCGACAAACCAGCCGGCAATCGGCCCGACGTACACGCGGCCAACCGCGGACAGCGCCGAGAGCAGCGCGAACTGGGTGGCGGAGAACGACTTGTTGCACAGCGTCATCAGCAGCGCCACAAACGCCGCCGTCCCCATTCCCCCGCACAGATTTTCAAAGAATACCGCGGTCGCCATGGAATAGAGGTGCTTATCGGTAATCGACAGCAGCCAGTAGCCGGCGTTGGAAACCCCCTGCAGCAGACCGAAGATCAGCAGCGCCCGGAACAGCGTCAATCGCTGCATCAGGACGCCGCCGTACAGGGCGCCAAGAATGGTGGCGAACAGGCCTAAGGTTTTGTTCACCATTCCCACCTCGCCGGCGTCAAAACCGACGCCGCGGATGAGAAAGGTGGTGGTCAGACTCATGGCAAACGCATCGCCAAGCTTATAAAGAACGATGAGCAGCAGAATCAGCCAGGCGTTGTTACGGCCGAAAAAATCTCGCAGCGGTTCAGCTACCGCCTGCTCCAGCGACCGGGGAACCGGGATAACGTCGCTTGGCTCGGGCGCCAGCAGCGTGGCGATGATGCAGGGCACCAGCAGCGCCGCCATCAGCCAGTACATGCCCTGCCAGCCGAGATAGCGGTCGGCGATCCACAGGGCCAGACCACCGGAGACCAGCATCCCGAGGCGATAGCCCAGCACGCTGATCGCGGCGCCAGCGCCGCGCTCTTCCGCTGGCAGAACGTCGGTTTTCCAGGCGTCAAAAACAATATCCTGCGACGCCGAACAGAAGGCGATCACTACCGCCAGCGCCGCCATCCAGCGCAGCTGGGAGGCAGGTTCGAGAAAGCCCATCGCCGCGATGGCCAGCAGAAGCAGGACCTGGGTGGTCACCAACCAGCCGCGACGGCGCCCGAGAAACGGCGGCGTGTAGCGGTCCATCAGCGGGGACCAGAGGAATTTAAAGACATAGGCCTGGCCGACCAGCGAGAAAAAACCGATCGTTTTCAGATCGATGTTTTCCACCGTCATCCAGGCCTGCAGGGTACCGGAGGTGAGGGCCAGCGGCAGACCGGAGGCGAAGCCGAGGATCAGCAAAATCGCTGATTTAGGCTGCTGAAAAATGCGTAAGTAGTGACTGGACATAGCATAAAGCACGAACCCGGCGGAGGCCGGGTTCGTGGGGGCATTAACGCGCGTTTTGCTTGATGAAATCGTGGATGCTGGTGTCCTGCGCCATATCGGCGATGGTATCAGTCAGGACGCTGTTGACGGCATCAGCGATGTTTTTGTTCGAGGCCTGGAAGGCACCTTCAACCGAGTAGCTGGCGCGGTAGTTTTTGGTCATCTTCGTGCCGTTTGCCGCGGTGGCGATGATGGCGATATCGGCTTTGGTGGCGATGTTGTAGCGCACGTTGCCCTGGGAGACGTCAGCGTAGAGTTTGTTGACGATGATCTGCAGATCGACTGCGCCGTTCGGGCCAATCATGTAGCCGCGCGCGGTCATTTGTTTCTCCAGCACTTCCTGCAGCAGGAAGCGCAGATCGCGGGAGGCGGTAAGGGTGACCTGTTGGTTGTCGCGCGTCACTTTCGCCAGCGCCTGGTCCGGACGCTGGTCGGCGCCGTTGATGCTGACGGTCACGCCCATAAGGCTAGGATCCTGCTGCGGCAGCGTGATTTTCGGCGATACTTCAATGGTGGTCGGCGGCGTGGCGCATCCTGCCAGCATAAACATGGCGACCAACGGGAAAAGGATCTTCTTAAGCATGTTCAGGTCTCAACGCATGGTGTTGTTATAAGGAAAATTACCGCCATCATAGCATTGCCAACGGCAAGGGGAAGTGGCAACGCGTGTAAATCCATCGCCCTGGCGGTTTTCTGAGCGTCCCGCCACGGTTAATCGCTCTTTCCCCGGCGGATCTGGCGACCAGAGCCAGTAAACGTGATACTTTTGAATGAAAATATCAGAACAATGCTAATTTTTTGTTGTTTTCTCCTAATGGAAGCGGTAAAAGCGGCTAACATTTAAATGGAGTGGCGGCATCTCAGCGTTGTCGGAGGAGAAAATTCATGATGATACGTGAACAGATCGAAGCAAAACTTAGAGCAGCGTTCGACCCGATGTATCTCGAAGTCGTGGATGAAAGTTATCGTCACAACGTCCCTGCGGGCTCTGAAAGTCATTTTAAAGTGGTGTTAGTGAGCGATCGCTTCACTGGCGAGCGTTTCCTAAATCGCCACCGTATGATCTACGGCACGCTAACCGAGGAGCTGTCGAATACGGTGCACGCCCTGGCGCTGCACACCTACACGATTAAAGAATGGGAAGCGCTACAGGATACGGTTTTCGCCTCGCCGCCGTGCCGCGGCGCGGGCAGCATCGCCTAGAAATCCCATTTGCAACCGCTGGCGCTTTTCCAGTATGTTGCTTGCAGATTTAGCAAAAACGGCCTACGGGCCGTTTTGTTTTGCCTGGAAAATGCGCAAACTCAGCGCTTTTGCGGACAAAATTGAGCGGGAAATGTGAAAAATGCCGCAGCACCAGGCGACAACCGTTCTCGACTCACAAAAGTGATGCCGCTATAATGCCGCGTCTTATATATGAATGTCTTCGGGATGATTCTGACGACAGGGAATGTGTTTCTGATTTGAAGAGGGCATCCCGGTTCTGCGAAGCCACCTACACGCGCTTCCAGAGTTGACCGAGCACTGTGATTTTTTTGAGGTAACAAGATGCAAGTTTCAGTTGAAACCACTCAGGGCCTTGGGCGCCGTGTAACGATTACTATCGCCGCTGACAGCATCGAGAATGCTGTCAAAAGCGAGCTGGTCAACGTAGCGAAAAAAGTTCGCATTGACGGCTTCCGTAAAGGCAAAGTGCCGATGAATGTTGTTGCTCAGCGCTATGGCGCTTCCGTTCGTCAGGACGTGCTGGGCGACCTGATGAGCCGTCATTTCGTTGACGCGATCATCAAAGAAAAAATCAATCCGGCCGGCGCGCCGAACTACGTTCCGGGCGAATACAAACTGGGTGAAGACTTCACCTACGCGGTAGAGTTCGAAGTGTATCCGGAAGTTGAACTGCAGGGTCTGGAAGCGATCGAAGTAGAAAAACCGGTTGTTGAAGTGACCGACGCTGACGTTGACACCATGCTGGAAACCCTGCGCAAGCAGCAGGCAACCTGGAAAGAAAAAGAAGGCGCGGTTGACGCTGAAG
This sequence comes from Klebsiella sp. JB_Kp031, assembly GCF_040064295.1. NCBI lineage: Bacteria > Pseudomonadati > Pseudomonadota > Gammaproteobacteria > Enterobacterales > Enterobacteriaceae > Klebsiella > Klebsiella sp. JB_Kp031. The sequence continues at coordinate 227,652 of NZ_JBEAJW010000001.1, read as the reverse complement.
ATCGCGTAACCATCGACTTCACCGGTTCCGTAGATGGTGAAGAGTTCGAAGGCGGCAAAGCTTCTGACTTCGTACTGGCGATGGGCCAGGGGCGCATGATCCCGGGCTTCGAAGACGGTATCAAAGGCCACAAAGCGGGTGACGAGTTCACCATCGACGTGACCTTCCCGGAAGAATACCACGCAGAAAACCTGAAAGGTAAAGCGGCTAAGTTCGTTATCAACCTGAAGAAAGTTGAAGAACGTGAACTGCCGGAGCTGACCGAAGAATTCATCAAACGTTTCGGCGTGGAAGATGGTTCCGTCGCTGGCCTGCGCGCTGAAGTGCGTAAAAACATGGAACGCGAGCTGAAAGGCGCTGTGCGTAACCGCGTGAAGTCTCAGGCTATCGAAGGTCTGGTTAAAGCTAACGACATCGACGTTCCGGCAGCTCTGATCGACAGCGAAATCGATGTGCTGCGTCGCCAGGCTGCTCAGCGTTTCGGTGGCAACGAGAAACAGGCCCTGGAACTGCCGCGCGAACTGTTCGAAGAGCAGGCTAAACGCCGCGTAGTGGTTGGCCTGCTGCTGGGCGAAGTGATTCGCACCAACGAGCTGAAAGCTGACGAAGAGCGCGTGAAAGGCCTGATCGAAGAGATGGCTTCTGCTTACGAAGATCCGTCAGAAGTGGTTGAGTTCTACAGCAAGAACAAAGAGCTGATGGACAACATGCGCAACGTGGCGCTGGAAGAGCAGGCTGTTGAAGCCGTGCTGGCGAAAGCCAAAGTGTCTGAAAAAGCCACTTCCTTCAACGAACTGATGAACCAGCAGGCGTAATTTCGCCGCGATTGTTCAAGGTTCGGGCAAAAACCCGTTGCCGAAAGGCGGCGGGTTTTTTTTTAGGATAATGATAGCCTCTGGCACGGTGCTAAAACGCATTTACCATGATAGCGTTACAGCAAAAGCTTGTTATGCTTGAAATATGGCAACGCCATCCCCATTACCGAGGGAGGCAACTGCATCCGCAATCGCACGCGTGTTGAAGAGGCGGTGACGCGTTCAGCGGATAGAAACTGTGGCTGATAATCCGTCCGTAAGGTTACAATCAGTGCAGCAGGTATTTTAAAATTACTCCAGGAGACGGAAATGTCATACAGTGGCGAACGAGACAACTTTGCACCCCATATGGCCCTGGTGCCGATGGTCATTGAACAGACCTCACGCGGTGAACGTTCTTTTGATATCTACTCCCGTCTGCTTAAGGAACGCGTCATTTTTCTGACCGGCCAGGTCGAAGACCACATGGCAAACCTGATCGTGGCGCAGATGCTGTTTCTGGAAGCGGAAAACCCGGAAAAAGACATTTACCTGTACATTAACTCTCCGGGCGGGGTGATCACCGCCGGGATGTCGATTTATGACACCATGCAGTTCATCAAGCCGGACGTCAGCACCATCTGTATGGGCCAGGCCGCGTCCATGGGCGCGTTCCTGCTGACCGCCGGGGCGAAGGGCAAGCGTTTCTGCCTGCCGAACTCCCGCGTGATGATCCACCAGCCGCTGGGCGGCTATCAGGGGCAGGCGACGGATATTGAGATCCACGCCCGTGAAATCCTGAAGGTGAAAGGACGCATGAATGAGCTGATGGCGCATCATACCGGCCAGTCTCTTGAGCAGATTGAGCGTGACACCGAGCGTGACCGCTTCCTGTCTGCTGCGGAAGCCGTGGAGTACGGACTGGTCGACTCTATTTTGACCCATCGTAATTGATGCCCTGGGCGTAAGGGTGCCGCTTTACGCTTCATCCTTCTCGCCACGTTTGCTGAGCGGTTTGCATTTTTCCGGACGCTTGCCGGGCAGGCAGGCGGCCGGTCGCTTCGCTACCGCCGCGATGTAGCGCGAAGGATTTTGTGTATATACTAATGAAGGGCGGCACAACGCTATATGGCGGCTTGCGCCTGAGAATGGCATTTGCGTCGTCGTGTGCGGCACAAAGAACTTAAAAAGAGGTTTGGACTCATGACAGATAAACGCAAAGATGGATCGGGCAAATTGTTGTATTGCTCTTTTTGCGGCAAAAGCCAGCATGAAGTGCGTAAGCTGATCGCCGGGCCATCCGTGTATATCTGCGACGAATGCGTTGATTTATGTAACGACATCATTCGCGAAGAGATTAAAGAAGTTGCGCCGCACCGCGAGCGCAGCGCGCTGCCGACGCCGCACGAGATTCGCCACCACCTTGATGACTACGTCATCGGTCAGGAACAGGCGAAAAAAGTGTTGGCGGTCGCGGTATACAACCACTACAAACGTCTGCGCAATGGCGATACCAGCAATGGCGTAGAGCTGGGTAAAAGTAACATCCTGCTGATCGGGCCGACCGGCTCCGGTAAAACGCTGCTGGCGGAAACGCTGGCGCGCCTGCTGGATGTGCCGTTTACCATGGCGGACGCCACCACCCTGACCGAAGCCGGTTATGTGGGTGAGGACGTAGAAAATATCATTCAGAAACTGCTGCAGAAGTGCGATTACGACGTGCAGAAAGCGCAGCGCGGCATCGTCTATATCGACGAAATCGACAAAATTTCGCGTAAGTCCGATAACCCGTCGATTACTCGCGATGTCTCCGGCGAAGGCGTGCAACAGGCGCTGCTGAAGCTTATCGAAGGCACCGTCGCCGCCGTTCCACCGCAGGGCGGGCGTAAACACCCGCAGCAGGAGTTCCTGCAGGTTGATACCTCCAAGATCCTGTTTATCTGCGGCGGCGCGTTTGCCGGTCTGGACAAAGTGATTTCCCACCGTGTGGAAACCGGCTCCGGCATTGGTTTTGGCGCGACGGTTAAAGCGAAGTCCGACAAAGCGAGCGAAGGCGAGCTGCTGGCCCAGGTCGAGCCGGAAGATCTGATCAAGTTTGGTTTGATTCCGGAGTTCATCGGCCGTCTGCCGGTCGTGGCGACCCTGAACGAGCTGAGCGAAGAAGCGCTGATCCAGATCCTGAAAGAGCCGAAAAACGCCCTGACCAAGCAGTATCAGGCGCTGTTTAGCCTTGAAGGCGCAGAGCTTGAATTCCGCGACGAAGCGCTGGATGCCATCGCCAAGAAAGCGATGGCGCGTAAAACCGGCGCCCGTGGCCTGCGTTCCATTGTGGAAGCGGCGCTGCTGGACACCATGTATGATCTGCCTTCGATGGAAGATGTCGAAAAAGTGGTCATTGATGAGTCGGTTATCGCCGGTCAGAGCAAACCGCTGCTGATCTACGGCAAACCGGAAGCGCAGCAGGCATCTGGCGAATAATTAGCCATTTCACTCAAGCAGTTAACAAAAAGGGGGGATTTTATCTCCCCTTTTATTTTTCCTGCATTCCCGCCGTTGAATGTGTGGAATACATCCCCATATACTGGATTACATATTAACGACGATGCAGTGGAGTGTGGCGTCGTCGGCTACCTGGCGGACTTTAAACTAAGAGAGAGCTCTATGAATCCTGAGCGTTCTGAACGCATTGAAATCCCCGTATTGCCGTTGCGCGATGTGGTGGTTTATCCGCACATGGTCATACCCCTGTTCGTAGGGCGGGAAAAATCTATCCGTTGCCTCGAAGCGGCCATGGACCATGATAAAAAAATCATGCTGGTTGCGCAGAAAGAAGCGTCGACGGATGAGCCGGGTGTAAACGATCTTTTCACCGTTGGAACCGTGGCGTCTATTTTGCAGATGCTGAAGCTGCCAGACGGCACCGTGAAGGTGCTGGTCGAAGGGCTACAGCGTGCACGCATTTCTGCGCTGTCTGATAATGGCGAGCATTTCTCGGCGAAAGCGGAGTATCTCGACTCGCCGGCGATTGACGAACGTGAGCAGGAAGTGCTGGTTCGTACCGCTATCAGCCAGTTTGAAGGCTATATCAAGCTGAATAAGAAGATTCCACCGGAAGTGCTGACGTCGCTGAACAGCATCGACGATCCGGCGCGCCTGGCGGATACCATCGCGGCGCATATGCCGCTGAAGCTGGCGGACAAGCAGTCCGTGCTTGAGATGTCCGACGTCAACGAACGTCTGGAATATCTGATGGCGATGATGGAATCGGAAATCGATCTGCTGCAGGTTGAGAAGCGCATTCGCAACCGCGTCAAAAAGCAGATGGAGAAATCCCAGCGCGAGTACTATCTGAACGAGCAAATGAAAGCGATTCAGAAAGAACTCGGCGAGATGGACGACGCCCCGGACGAAAACGAAGCGCTGAAGCGCAAGATCGACGCGGCGAAAATGCCGAAAGAGGCGAAAGAGAAAACCGAAGCGGAACTGCAGAAGCTGAAGATGATGTCGCCGATGTCTGCGGAAGCGACCGTCGTGCGTGGCTACATCGACTGGATGGTGCAGGTGCCGTGGAATGCGCGCAGTAAGGTCAAGAAAGACCTGCGTCAGGCCCAGGAGATCCTTGATACCGATCACTATGGTCTGGAGCGCGTGAAGGATCGCATCCTTGAGTATCTCGCGGTGCAGAGCCGGGTGAACAAAATCAAGGGGCCGATCCTCTGCCTGGTGGGACCGCCGGGGGTAGGTAAAACCTCGCTGGGGCAATCTATTGCCAAAGCGACCGGCCGGAAATACGTCCGCATGGCGCTGGGCGGCGTGCGCGATGAAGCGGAAATTCGCGGTCATCGTCGAACCTATATTGGCTCGATGCCGGGCAAACTGATCCAGAAAATGGCGAAAGTGGGGGTAAAAAACCCGCTGTTCCTGCTGGATGAGATTGACAAAATGTCTTCCGACATGCGCGGCGACCCGGCTTCTGCGTTGCTTGAGGTGCTGGATCCGGAACAGAACGTGGCCTTTAACGACCACTATCTGGAAGTGGATTACGATCTCAGCGACGTGATGTTCGTGGCGACTTCCAACTCCATGAACATTCCGGCGCCGCTGCTGGACCGTATGGAAGTGATTCGCCTCTCGGGTTACACCGAAGATGAAAAACTGAATATCGCCAAGCGTCACCTGCTGCCGAAGCAGATCGAACGCAACGCGCTGAAAAAAGGCGAACTGACCGTCGACGACAGCGCCATTATCGGCATTATTCGTTACTACACCCGTGAAGCGGGCGTTCGTAGCCTGGAGCGTGAAATCTCCAAGCTGTGCCGTAAGGCCGTTAAGCAGCTGTTGCTGGATAAATCGCTGAAACACATCGAAATTAATGGTGAGAATCTGCATGATTATCTCGGCGTGCAGCGCTTCGACTATGGCCGCGCCGATAGCGAGAACCGCGTCGGTCAGGTGACCGGTCTGGCGTGGACGGAAGTGGGCGGCGACCTGCTGACCATCGAAACCGCCTGCGTACCGGGCAAAGGTAAACTGACCTACACCGGATCGCTGGGCGAGGTGATGCAGGAGTCGATTCAGGCTGCGCTGACCGTGGTACGTTCGCGGGCGGACAAGCTGGGCATTAACGCCGACTTCTACGAGAAGCGTGATATTCACGTCCACGTACCGGAAGGGGCGACGCCGAAGGACGGTCCGAGCGCGGGGATTGCCATGTGTACGGCGCTGGTCTCCTGCCTGACCGGCAACCCGGTACGCGCCGATGTGGCGATGACCGGGGAGATTACGCTGCGTGGACAGGTGCTGCCGATCGGCGGTCTGAAGGAAAAACTGCTGGCGGCGCATCGCGGCGGTATTAAGACTGTTCTGATTCCTGATGAGAACAAACGCGACCTTGAAGAAATTCCGGATAACGTTATCGCTGATTTGGATATCCATCCGGTGAAACGAATCGAGGAAGTTCTGACACTTGCGCTGCAAAACGAACCGTTTGGCATGCAGGTTGTGACCGCGAAATAGTGATTCTGCGCAAATTGCGCTAATAAAAATAGGGCTGGTAAGTCATTTCGGACTTGCCAGCCTTTTTTTGTGTAGCTAACTTAGATCGCTGGCAGGGGGGTCATCGACAACTGCTGTTGTAAGGGCATGACAGTCCTGATATAACTGCTGCGCGGTCGCACTATGAAGGACTCTGGTGCGATATAAATTATAAAGAGAGGAAGAGAACAGTGAATAAATCTCAACTGATTGACAAAATTGCTGCGGGTGCGGACATTTCTAAAGCTGCAGCTGGACGTGCGTTAGATGCTTTAATCGCTTCTGTTACTGAATCTCTGCAGGCTGGGGATGACGTTGCGCTGGTAGGTTTCGGTACCTTTGCTGTTAAAGAACGTGCCGCCCGTACTGGTCGCAACCCACAAACAGGTAAAGAAATTACTATCGCTGCCGCAAAAGTGCCGGGCTTCCGTGCTGGTAAAGCGCTGAAAGACGCGGTGAACTGATCGGCTTTCCCGTCAGGGAATGTGACGAAGTACAAGGGCGCATCGTGAGATGTGCCTTTTTTATTGCCTTTTCAGACCACTTTATGTGTGTTTATCGCCACTTGTGGGCTGACAATCACCCTGTTTTCTTGTCAAAATACGTCCTCACGCGCGGCGGCCATCACGTGCTATGCTGCGCGAGCTAAAGTCATCTACAGCGGAGCGTTGTTACACCATGATGGACAACCTACGCACGGCCGCCAACAGCGTCGTGCTCAAGATTATTTTCGGTATCATTATCGTCTCGTTCATTTTGACCGGGGTGAGTGGTTACCTGATTGGCGGTGGCAAAAACTATGCCGCAAAAGTGAATGGCCAGGAGATTGGCCGTGGGCAGTTTGAAAACGCCGTCGCCAGCGAACGTAACCGTATGCAGCAGCAGCTTGGCGACCAGTTCTCCGAGCTGGCGGCGAACGAAAACTACATGAAAACCATGCGCCAGCAGGTGCTGAACCGCCTGATTGACGAGTCGCTTCTGGATCAGTATGCCCGCGAGCTGGGCCTCAGCATCAGCGATGAGCAGGTGAAGCAGGCGATCTTCCAGACGCAGGCGTTCCAGACGAACGGTAAGTTCGACAACCAGCGTTTCAGCGGTATTGTCGCCCAGATGGGGATGACCACCGATCAGTACGCCCAGGCGCTGCGTAACCAGCTGACCACGCAGCAGCTGATTAACGCCATTGCGGGTACCGACTTCATGCTGCCCGGCGAGTCCGATCAGCTGGCGGCGCTGGTGTCTCAGCAGCGTGTCGTTCGCGAAGCGACCATCAACGTCAACGCCCTGGCGGAAAAACAGACCGCCAGCGATGAGGAAATCAACGCTTTCTGGCAGCAGAATCAGGCCCGTTTTATGGCGCCGGAGCAGTTCCGCGTGAGCTACATCAAGATGGATGCCGCCAGCATGCAGGAAAACGCCTCTGACGAAGAAATTCAATCATGGTATGACCAGCACAAAGATCAGTTCACTCAGCCGCAGCGTAATCGCTACAGCGTGATTCAGACTAAAACTGAAGCTGATGCGAAAGCGGTACTGGCCGAGCTGCAAAAAGGCGCCGATTTCGCCACGCTGGCAAAAGAAAAATCGACCGATATTATCTCTGCCCGCAACGGCGGCGATATGGGGTGGATGGAAGATGCCTCTACCGTGCCTGAGCTGAAAGACGCCGGCCTGAAAGAGAAAGGCCAGCTCTCCGGGGTGATCAAATCCTCGGTTGGCTTCCTGGTGGCCCGTCTGGACGACGTCCAGCCGGCGCAGGTCAAGCCGCTGGCTGACGTGCGCAATGACATTGCGGCGAAAGTGAAGCAGGAGAAAGCGCTGGATGCTTACTATGCGCTGCAGCAGAAGGTGAGCGATGCGGCCAGCAACGATAATGAATCGCTGGCGGGCGCGGCGCAGGTCGCCGGACTGCAGGTGGTGGAAACCGGCTGGTTTGGCCGCGATAATCTGCCGGAAGAGCTGAACTTTAAACCGGTCGCTGACGCTATCTTCAACGGCGGTCTGGTCGGTGTGAACGGCGCGCCGGGCAGCAACTCCGACATCATTACCGTTGACGGCGATCGCGCCTTTGTTCTGCGTATCAGCGAGCACAAAGCCGAGGCGGTGAAACCGCTGGCCGAAGTGAAGGCGCAGGTTAGCGATATCGTTAAGCACAATAAAGCGGAACAGCAGGCGAAGCGGGATGCCGATAAGCTGCTGGCGGCGCTGAAAGACGGCAAAGGCGATGAGGCGATGAAGGCGGCTGGCCTGAGCTTTGGCGCACCGCAGACGCTTTCCCGTACCGGCCAGGATCCGCTGAGCCAGCTGGCATTTACTCTGCCGCTGCCGCAGCAGGGCAAACCGGTCTATGGCGTTGGCAGCAACATGCAAGGCGATGTGGTGCTGGTGGCGCTCGATGAAGTGAAAGCAGGCAGCATGCCGGAAGAGCAGAAGAAGGCTATGGTTCAGGGGATTACCCAGAACAATGCCCAAATCGCTTTCGAAGCGCTGATGAGCAACCTGCGCAAGGCGGCGAAAATTAAGCTGGGCGACAGCATCGACCAGCAGCAGTAATTTCGCGTCGTTTCGCAAAAATACGCAACACCATGTAATCCTCAAGGGCCGCTTTCGCGGCCCTTTCCATTTCTGTGATTTGCCTTTTGTCGGCCATCCGCACTGACGCTATCGTAGCCTTGCTGTCTATACACAAGGAGATATCAGCATGAAATATGGAATAAAAGCACTGATGGCCGCGGGCGTTCTGGTTTTCGCGGTAGGCGCACAGGGCGCGCTGGCTGCCCCCGCCAGCGGCAAAGCGGCGGTAACCAAAGAGCATGTCCAGGCGTCCTCTTCGGCGAAGGCGAAAGCGGAGCCCGGCGAGGCCGACAACGGGGCGACCAAAGTCAGCATTAACCACGCCAGCGCCGAACAGCTGGCGCAGGCTCTGAATGGCGTGGGGTTGAAAAAAGCCCAGGCGATTGTCAGCTACCGTGAGGAGTACGGACCGTTCAAAACCCTTGATGATCTGAAGCAGGTCCCGGGGATGGGCAGCGCGCTGGTGGAGCGGAATTTATCCCATCTGACGCTGTAAATTTTTTGCCAGCGCTTGCACAGCGGTGATTTTTTGCCAGGATAAAGAGGTTGCATCAAGTGGTGTGACCTCTTACCTCATAAACAACAATAACAGAAAGGCATTGATGCTATGCAGACACAAATTAAAGTTCGCGGCTATCATCTGGACGTCTACCAGCATGTGAATAACGCACGCTACCTGGAGTTCCTTGAGGAGGCCCGCTGGGATGGTCTGGAAAAGAGTCCGGCATTTCATTGGATGACCGAGAAAAACATCGCCTTCGTGGTGGTGAACATTAATATTAACTACCGCCGTCCGGCGGTCCTGGGCGATGTGCTGACAGTGAGCAGCAAACTGGAGCAACTCAACGGCAAAAGCGGCACGCTCAGCCAGGTGGTCACTCTCAACCCCAACGGCGAGGTGGTGGCCGATGCGCTGATTACCTTCGTCTGTATCGATTTGAAAACCCAGAAGGCGCTGCCGCTGGAAGGGGAACTGCGTGAGAAACTCGACCAGATGAACTTGCGCTGACAACCGTCGCGTGCGTGCCGGGCGGTGGCGCACCTCGACCCACGGAAGGTGATGAACCCCTTGCCCCGGTAAGCGTAGCGCTACCGGGGAAGTTGAACTGAAGCTTTTGGAAGATACCTCTGCGGAGGCTATGCCTGTATCAGCCCGGTTTTTTGCTTCATCACCGCCATTACCCCGACTTTATCGGCCAGATACTGGTTAAGCCCGTTAGCGCGCAGGTTGCAGGCGGCGCACTGGCCGCAGCCATCGCCCTTAATGCCGTTGTAGCAGGTAAGGGTTTCCCGGCGCACCAGATCTAACTGACCCCAGTAGTCGGCCAGCGCCCAGGTCTCGGCTTTGTTCAGCCACATCAGCGGTGTTTCAAAGCGAATGTCTTTCGCCATTCCAAGGCTGACGGCGTGGTGCAGCGCTTTGACAAACTCATCGCGGCAGTCCGGGTAGCCGGAGAAGTCGGTCTCGCACACGCCGGTGATGATAGCTTCGGCTTTTACCTGATAGGCGTAGATGGCCGTCAGGGTTAAAAACAGAATATTGCGCCCCGGGACAAAAGTATTGGGAATGCCCTCGGCATCAGGCTGATAGTCCGGTACCGGAATGTTATCGCGGGTCAGGCTGCTAACCGCCAGTTCATTGAGCAGGGTAACGTCCAGCACTTTATGCGCGACGGCGCCAAGTTTCAGGGCGAGTTCGCGCGCAACGTCGATTTCCGCGCGGTGGCGTTGGCCATAATCAAAAGTGACGCAATGCACTTCATCATACTGTTGCAGAGCCTGCACCAGACAGGTGGTTGAATCTTGTCCTCCGCTGAAGACAACTACGGCGCGTTTCATGGCAATTCCTGACTAAATGAGTAAAGGCGATATGGTAGCGCCAGACGCCCGCCACCACCAGCTCTGTCACGTCGACGCCGGCAGCCAGGCGCTGGCGAAGTCGAACCAGCCGCGGGCGTTGAGGCGCAAGCCATTGACTCCCGGCGGGGCGCTGATCCGATAGTTATATTTAAACAGCGGCGTCATGATGGCGTCTTCCATCAGGCTGTTAAATACGTTGCGCAGCGCATCGTTGCGGCTGCGGGCTTCCGGCTGCGCCTGTACCGCGTCTAATGTCGCCTGCAGATGGGCATATTGCGCCCCGGTCAGCAAATTAGGCCACAGCATATCGCAGCGCAGCCACTGCTCCAGGGCATACTCCGGCGCTTCGCCGATCAGGCGGTCGCCCATCATCAGGTCGGCCTGCCCCAGATGCTGGCAGCCTTCCCAGTTTTTGGCGTCATGGAACAGCAGCGTCAGCTCGCAGCCCAGCACAGCCAGCCGCTGTCTCAGCTGTTCGGCCATGGCGTGGAGTTCGACCGGCAGATGGTAGAGCAGCGTGAGCCTGGCCGGCAGCGGCACCGCGCTGTTTTCCGGCCCCTGCGGGATGGACCATCCCGGCAACACCTCATGGCTTGGCGTAATAAGATCCTCGTCGAGCGGCAGCGTATCCAGCAACGACGAGCAGTGAATTATCGATACCAGCCGCTGGGCCTGCGCTTTGCTAAGCCGAGGGCTGTGACGCAGGGTCAGATAGCAGAAGCCAAGACTGATGCTGTTGCTGACCTGGCGCAGGTTATGCAGCTCTTCGCGATCGCCAATAGTGATCTGCACCGGGTGGCGGCAGCTGGTCCCGAGATCGCGATCGAAGAGCTGGGGGGTGATCCAGTACTCCACCGCCTGGATCAGCGGATGCCGCAGGTGGTAGCGAGGATGGTTCTCCAGGCGGACGAGTTCCGGACTAAACCGCTTCAGGCGGAACGGTCCGCAGCCGATGGCCGGATCGTCAGGATGGGCCAGCACGCTGCAATAGCTGGCGAGGCGGAACGGCAGCCAGTAGTCAGGACGATGCAGCGTGATAGTCAGACACTGGGCGTGAGTGACATCGATGCGGCTGATGCTGGCGAAGAGGGTCCGCAGGGCGGGCAGTTCCAGCAGCAGCAGTAAGCGCTGCCGCAGCTGTGCGGTTTCCACCGCATCGCCGTTGTGCCAGCACAGTGTGGAGCGGATATAAAACTGCCAGCGCAGGCCGTCAGGGGAGACCTGCCAGTGGTGCGCCAGATCGCCGATCGGCATATTGTCACCTTCGTCGAAGCGCGTCAGCCCGGCATAGATCTGCCCGGCCAGATGCTGCTCGGCGCGTCCGGGCAGAAAGCCGGGACGCAGCGGCTCCAGCGGGCGATAGTAGGGAATACGCAGCGTCGGGGTATTGTTTTGCCATTGACCGCCCAGAAAGGGGTGGAGCAGGGCTTTCAGCTCCACCGGGGCTAGCTGCGCCAGCTCCAGCGCGTTTTGCTGCTGACCTTTATGCAGCGCCTGCTCCATCATCTCATTGCGCAGACGTTCCGGCGTTTTGTAAAAAGAGAGCAAGCCGCGCTTGCCGCGCCCGGAGCTGGCCTGCCAGCTTAACCATCCAGCTTCCTGCGCCTGACGCAGTAGGGTACGGACGTGGCGTTCGCTGCAAAAACAGCGTTCCGCCAGCTCGCCGACGGTGACCTGCTGCGGCGCCCCGGCAGAGGGCTGCCACAGCCGCTGGTACTGGTTTAAACGGTGTAAGAGTCGCATAAGCGCTGTCGCCCACCGGGCCGCAATAAACCCGGAACAATTTATATTATCTATTCACTATTACTTCCGTATATCCCAGGTGATACTGCAACACAAGCGAAGCCCATCACACATCGGGGAAAACACCATGGCAAAACTGGCAGCATTTGATATGGACGGCACCTTACTGATGCCGGACCATCGTCTCGGAGAAAAGACGCTCACCGCGCTGAAACGGCTGCGGGAACGCGATATCACTCTGACGTTCGCCACCGGCCGCCATGCGCTGGAGATGCACCATGTGATGGGTGAATTTTCCCTGGACGCATTTCTGATCACGGGCAACGGGACGCGCATCCACTCGCTGGAAGGGGAGGAGCTGTACCGTCAGGATCTCAATCCCGAGGTAGCGGAAGACGTGCTGCATAGTCGATGGGATACCCGGGCCAGCATGCACGTGTTTAATGACGGCGGTTGGTTCACCGGCCAGGCAAGACCTGAGCTGCTGAAGGCGCATGTCTTCAGCGGGTTTCGCTATCAACTGTGCGATCCGAAACGTATGTCGGCGCATCATGTCACCAAGATCTGCTTCTGCGGCGATCATGACGATCTGCGCCGCCTGCGGATCCAACTGAATGAGGCGCTGGGCCAGCGCGCGTTTCTCTGCTTCTCGGCGATGGACTGTCTGGAAGTGCTGCCGGTTGGCTGCAATAAAGGCGCGGCGCTGGCGAGGCTGAGCCAGCACCTGGGACTCTCCCTACAGGAGTGCATGGCCTTCGGCGATGCGATGAACGATCGCGAGATGCTTCGCAGCGTCGGGCGGGGGTTCATCATGGGCAACGCGATGCCGCAGCTGAAAGCCGAGCTGCCGCATCTCCCGGTTATTGGCGACTGCCGGCATCAGGCGGTCTCCCATTTTTTAACGCATTGGCTGGATAATCCTGATCTTCCTTATTCCCCCGAATAGAGAGACCCTTCCAGCAAGCCAGATAGCATTCTATCTGGCTTTTTTTATGTTCTGCCGACCAGCCGGGCGATCTCCGCCTGCCAGGGGGCGATATCGCCGATGTTGGCCGCCACCCACTGCGGGTTGTAATAGCTTTCCAGATAACGCTCGCCGCTGTCGCACAGCAGGGTGACGAGGGAACCCGTGCGTCCTTCCTCGCGCATCCGCGCGGCCAGCTGCAGCACGCCCCACATGTTGGTCCCGGTCGAGGCGCCGACTTTTCGCCCAAGCTGCGTTTCCAGCCACAGAGCAGTGGCCACGCTCGCCGCATCCGGCACGCGCAGCATCTCATCGACAACATCGGGAATAAACGATGGCTCGACGCGCGGGCGGCCGATGCCTTCAATTTTGCTGCCGATCGGGCTGCGCAGGCTGGCGTCGCGGGTCTGCCAGTAATCAAGGAATACTGAATTTTGCGGGTCGACAACCATCAGCTGCGTCTCGTAACCCTGGCTGCGAATATAGCGGCCAATGGTCGCCGAGGTCCCCCCGGTGCCGGCGCTCATCACGATCCACGACGGCTGCGGGTGCGGCTCATGGCTCATCTGGCGGAAAATACTGTCGGCGATATTGTTATTGCCGCGCCAGTCGGTGGCCCGCTCGGCGAAGGTAAACTGATCCATATAGTGGCCGTTCAGTTCACGCGCCAGCGTTTCGGAAGCCGCGTAGATTTCGCAGGCGCTCTGCACAAAATGGCAGCGTCCGCCGTAGAACTCGATCTGTTCGATTTTTCGTCTGGCGGTGCAGGAGGGCATCACGGCGATAAACGGCAGCCCCAGCAGGCGGGCGAAATAGGCCTCAGAAACTGCAGTCGAACCCGAAGACGATTCGATAATCGTGGTGCCTTCTTTGATCCAGCCGTTGCACAGGCCATAGAGAAACAGCGACCGCGCCAGACGATGTTTGAGGCTACCGGTCGGATGCGTACTTTCATCCTTCAGATAAATCGGGATCCCCGGAAAACCAGGCAGCGCCAGGCGAATCAGGTGTGTATCGGCGGAACGCTGATAGTCGGCGTTAATTTCACTAATGGCGTGTTTTACCCAGGCGCTATTCATCTCGGATTCCTGTTTGTCATTTTGTGCCCAGCTTAGCGGATTGTGCGGGAAAAATTGTTGCTATTTGGCCTTTCAATTACAATTGCGGGAGTAAATTATTCTCTCTGGTGGCCTTATGTTAGATAAAATTGACCGTAAGCTGCTGGCGCTGCTGCAGGAAGATTGCACCCTCTCTTTGCAGGCGCTGGCCGATGCCGTTAATCTGACCACGACCCCTTGCTGGAAACGCCTGAAACGACTCGAGGATGAGGGTATTCTCCGCGGGCGCGTCGCCTTACTGGATGCGGAAAAGGTGGGGCTGGGGCTGACGGCGTTTGTCCTGATCAAGACCCAGCATCACAGCAGCGACTGGTATTGCCATTTTGTGAGCGAAGTGACGCAGATGGCTGAAGTGCTCGGCTTCTGGCGGATGGCGGGGGAGTATGACTATCTGCTGCGGGTGCAGGTGGCCGATATGAAGCGCTATGACGACTTTTATAAACGGTTGGTGAACAGCGTGCCGGGGCTGTCGGATGTCACTTCGAGTTTTGCCATGGAACAGATAAAATACACCACCGCCTTGCCTGTCGAATAACGGTATTGCGCCGTAACCCATAACAAATCAGGATCTTACTGCTTGCGATTATTTGCACAACTCAGCTGGTATTTCCGCCGGGAGTGGCGCCGCTATCTTGGCGCAATTGCCCTGCTGGCCATTATTGCCGTCCTGCAGCTTGTTCCGCCGAAGGTGGTGGGCATTGTGGTCGACGGCGTGACGCAACAACATTACACCGCGGAGAAGGTGTGGATGTGGATCGGCGCGCTGGTGCTGATCGCGGTGATGGTCTACCTGCTGCGCTATGTCTGGCGCGTGCTGCTGTTCGGCGCCTCTTACCAGCTGGCGGTCGAACTGCGGGAAGACTTTTACCGGCAGCTGAGCCGCCAGCATCCGGCGTTCTATTTGCGCCATCGCACCGGGGATCTGATCGCCCGCGCCACCAACGACGTGGACCGGGTGGTGTTTGCCGCCGGTGAAGGGGTGTTAACCCTGGTGGATTCCCTGGTGATGGGCTGTGCGGTGTTGATTGTGATGTCGACGCAGATTAGCTGGCAGCTCACCCTGCTGGCGCTGCTGCCGATGCCGCTGATGGCCCTGGCGATCAAACGCAACGGCGATGCCCTTCACGAACGTTTTCGCGTCGCCCAGGCGGCCTTTTCCAGCCTCAACGATCGCACGCAGGAGAGCCTGACCAGCATCCGCATGATTAAGGCGTTCGGGCTGGAGGATCGCCAGTCGGCGCAGTTTGCCGCCGATGCGGCTGATACCGGAGCGAAAAATATGCGCGTGGCGCGAATTGACGCTCGCTTCGACCCTACCATCTATATCGCCATCGGGGCGGCGAACCTGCTGGCCATCGGCGGCGGCAGCTGGATGGTGATCCACGGCAGCCTGACGCTGGGGCAGCTGACCAGCTTCGTGATGTACCTTGGCCTGATGATCTGGCCGATGCTGGCGCTGGCGTGGATGTTTAACATCGTGGAGCGCGGTAGCGCGGCCTATGGTCGTATCCGCACCCTGCTCGAAGAGGCGCCGGCGGTGGACGACGGGACCGAGACGGTGCCGGCAGGCCGCGGCGTCCTGCAGGTCGCTATCCGCGATTTCATCTATCCGCAGGCGAGCAAACCTTCACTGGAACAGGTTAATTTTACCCTTCAGCCGGGGCAAATGTTGGGCATCTGCGGGCCGACGGGCGCCGGCAAAAGCACCATTCTGGCCCTGCTGCAGCGCCATTTTGACGTCACCAGCGGCGAGATCCGCTTTCACGATCTGCCGCTACCGCGTCTGCAGCTCGACAGCTGGCGCGAACGGCTGGCGGTGGTCAATCAGACGCCGTTTTTATTCTCCGATACCGTCGCCAATAATATCGCGCTGGGAAAACCGGACGCGACGCCGGAACAGATTGAGCGGGTGGCGCGGCTGGCCAGCGTGCATGACGACATTCTGCGTCTGCCCCAGGGGTACGATACCGAAGTGGGCGAGCGCGGCGTGATGCTCTCCGGCGGCCAGAAACAGCGTATCTCTATTGCCCGCGCCCTGCTGCTGGAGGCCGAAATTCTGATCCTGGATGATGCCTTATCGGCGGTGGATGGTCGCACCGAACACCAGATCCTGCATAACCTGCGCCAGTGGGGAGAGGGGAGGACGGTGATTATCAGCGCCCACCGCCTGTCGGCGCTGACCGAGGCCAGTGAAATTCTGGTACTGCAGCACGGACATATTGCCCAGCGTGGCCGCCATGAGGCGCTGGCCGTGCAGCCAGGCTGGTATCGCGACATGTATCGCTATCAGCAGCTGGAGGCCGCGCTCGACGAGGTTCCCCAGGAGCAAGAGGAGGTCCTGGATGCGTAGCTTTACCGAACTCTGGCCGACGCTTAAACGCCTGCTGGCCTATGGTTCACCGTGGCGTAAGCCGCTGGCCATCGCGGTGGCGATGATGTGGATCGCGGCGGCGGCAGAGGTGAGCGGTCCGCTGCTTATCAGTTATTTCATCGACAATATGGTGGCGAAACATACTCTGCCGCTGAAGCTGGTGGCAGGCCTGGCGGCAGCCTATATCGGTCTGCAGCTGCTGGCGGCGTTACTGCACTATAGCCAGTCGCTGCTGTTTAACCGCGCCGCGGTTGGCGTGGTCCAGCAGTTACGCAGCGATGTGATGGATGCCGCCCTGCATCAGCCGCTCAGCGAGTTTGATACTCAGCCGGTCGGGCAGCTTATCTCCCGGGTAACCAACGATACGGAAGTCATTCGCGACCTGTACGTGACGGTAGTGGCGACGGTGCTGCGTAGCGCGGCGCTGATCGGCGCGATGCTGGTGGCGATGTTTAGCCTCGACTGGCGGATGGCGCTGGTGGCGATCGCGATTTTCCCGGCGGTGCTGATCGTGATGATCATTTATCAGCGCTATAGCACGCCGATCGTGCGCCGGGTGCGCGCCTGGCTTGCCGACATCAACGATGGCTTTAACGAAGTGATCAACGGCATGGGGGTCATCCAGCAGTTCCGCCAGCAGGCGCGTTTTGGCGAACGGATGCGTGAGGCCAGCTACGCCCACTACCTGGCGCGGATGCAGACGCTGCGCCTCGACGGTTTTCTGCTGCGTCCGCTGCTGAGTCTTTTTTCCTCGCTGGTGCTGTGCGGGCTGCTGATGCTGTTCGGCTTTAGCGCGGCGGGCACAATTGAGGTCGGGGTCCTGTATGCGTTTATCAGCTATCTCGGACGCCTTAACGAGCCGCTCATTGAGCTGACCACCCAGCAGTCAATGCTGCAGCAGGCGGTGGTCGCCGGCGAACGCGTTTTCGAGCTAATGGATCGTCCGCGCCAGGCGTGGGGCGCCGATGACGCGCCGCTGAGCAGCGGTCGAGTGGAAATCGACCATCTCTCCTTCGCCTACCGCGGGGATCGTCTGGTCCTCCAGGATATCACGCTGGATATCCCTTCCCGCAGTTTTGTGGCGCTGGTCGGGCATACCGGCAGCGGGAAGAGTACCCTCGCCAGTCTGATGATGGGCTATTATCCGTTAACCCACGGGGAGATCCGCATCGATGGCCGGCCGCTCGCTTCTCTTAGCCATAGCGCGTTGCGTCGGGGCATCGCGATGGTGCAACAGGATCCGGTGGTGCTGGCGGATACCTTCTACGCCAACGTCGCGCTGGGCCGGGACATCAGCGAAACCCAGGTCTGGGAAGCGCTGGAGGCGGTGCAGCTGGCGGCGGTGGCGCGCAGCATGAGCGACGGCCTGTACACCCAACTGGGCGAGCAGGGCAATAATCTCTCCGTCGGACAGAAGCAACTGCTGGCGCTGGCGCGCGTGCTGGTGGACACCCCGCAGGTACTGATTCTGGATGAGGCGACGGCAAACATCGACTCCGGTACCGAGCAGGCGATCCAGCAGGCGCTGGCGAAGGTTCGCCAGCATACCACCCTGGTGGTTATCGCCCATCGGCTGTCGACCATCGTCGAGGCGGATACCATTCTGGTTCTGCATCGTGGTCAGGCCGTCGAGCGGGGCAACCACCAGCAGCTGCTGGCGGCGAAAGGCCGCTACTGGCAGATGTATCAGCTACAGCTGGCTGGTGAAGAGCTGGCGGCCAGCGCCAGAGAAGAGTCGCTCAGCGCCTGATGCACCACCAGCAGGCAGCGAAGGCTGGGCGGCCTGTCGTGGTGCAAAAACGTTACATCAAATGCACCGCTGTGGTGCATTTTTGCCCGTTAAATTCCTTTACGCCGGCTAATGCCTGACCTCTCGCCTGTTTTTTGCCATCAAAGGGCCGCTCAGCGGCCTTTTTTCATTTCTGGCATAGCCCTTGCTTTATATCCATCGTGTTAGCTGCGGCCATTACCGAATACTGACTGGAGGGGACTTATGAAGCTGGTTACCGTGGTAATCAAACCATTCAAACTGGAAGACGTGCGTGAAGCCTTGTCTTCCATCGGCATTCAGGGCCTGACGGTCACTGAAGTCAAAGGATTTGGCCGTCAGAAAGGACATGCGGAGCTCTACCGCGGCGCCGAGTATAGCGTCAACTTTCTGCCAAAAGTGAAGATTGATGTGGCGATCGCCGACGATCAGCTGGATGAAGTTATCGATGTCATCAGCAAAGCGGCTTACACCGGAAAAATTGGCGACGGCAAAATTTTTGTCGCTGAATTGCAGCGCGTCATTCGCATCCGTACCGGCGAAGCTGACGAAGCGGCACTGTAATTTCCAGACCACACAGTGATGGGGAACGAAACAATGAAAATGGCAACAATGAAATCGGGTCTGGGGGCATTAGCCCTTCTTCCGGGGCTGGCGATGGCCGCGCCTGCGGTGGCGGACAAAGCCGATAACGCGTTTATGATGATTTGCACCGCGCTGGTTCTGTTTATGACTATCCCGGGGATTGCGCTGTTTTACGGCGGCCTGATCCGCGGTAAGAACGTTCTTTCCATGCTGACGCAGGTGATTGTCACCTTTGGCCTGGTCTGCGTACTGTGGGTCATTTATGGCTATACCCTGGCCTTTGGCACCGGCGGCAGCTTCTTCGGCAGCTTTGACTGGGTGATGCTGAAAAATATTGAACTGAAAGCGCTGATGGGCACCTTCTATCAGTATATCCACGTCGCCTTCCAGGGCTCGTTCGCCTGCATCACCGTCGGGCTGATCGTCGGGGCGCTGGCTGAACGTATCCGTTTCTCCGCCGTGCTGATTTTCGTGGTGGTGTGGATGACGCTCTCCTACGTGCCGATTGCGCATATGGTCTGGGGCGGCGGTCTGCTGGCGACGCATGGCGCGCTGGATTTCGCCGGCGGCACCGTTGTGCACATCAACGCCGCGGTCGCCGGGCTGGTGGGCGCGTATATGATGGGCAAACGCGTGGGCTTCGGCAAAGAAGCGTTCAAACCGCATAACCTGCCGATGGTGTTCACCGGCACCGCTATCCTCTACGTGGGTTGGTTCGGTTTCAACGCCGGGTCTGCCAGCGCAGCGAATGAAATCGCGGCCCTGGCGTTCGTTAACACCGTCGTGGCGACCGCCGCTGCTATCCTGGCGTGGACCTTTGGCGAATGGGCTCTGCGCGGCAAACCTTCACTGCTGGGCGCCTGCTCCGGGGCAATTGCCGGTCTGGTTGGCGTTACGCCGGCGTGTGGTTATATCGGTGTCGGCGGCGCGCTGATCGTCGGTATCGCCTCTGGCCTGGCGGGTATCTGGGGCGTGACTGCGCTGAAACGCTGGCTGCGTGTGGATGACCCTTGCGACGTCTTCGGCGTTCACGGCGTCTGCGGCATCGTCGGCTGTATTCTGACCGGTATCTTCGCGGCGACTTCTCTGGGCGGCGTCGGTTATGCGGAAGGCGTCACCATGGGCCATCAGCTGCTGGTGCAACTGGAAAGTATCGGCATTACCGTGGTCTGGTCCGGCGTCGTCGCTTTTATCGGCTACAAAGTAGCGGATATGACCGTAGGGCTGCGCGTGCCGGAAGAGCAGGAGCGCGAAGGGCTGGACGTCAACAGCCATGGCGAAAACGCTTACAACGCCTGACAGAAAACCCTTCTCCATGTAGCAAAAAGCCTCCCGTAGGGGAGGCTTTTTTTATGCGTTGCGGTTGCGCATCACCCCTTCCTGCACCGTTGAGGCAACCAGCGTGCCATCCTGGGTGTAGAACTCGCCGCGGACGAAGCCGCGGGCGCTGGAGGCCGAGGTGCTTTCGACGCTGTACAGCAGCCACTCATTGATATTAAACGGCCGATGGAACCACATCGAGTGATCGATAGTGGCGACCTGCATGCCGGGCTCAAGGAAACCAACGCCGTGCGGCTGCAGCGCCACCGGCAGGAAGTTAAAGTCCGAGGCATAGCCCAGCAGATACTGATGAATGCGCAGATCGTCGGGAACGGCGCCGTTGGCGCGCAGCCACACCTGACGCACCGGCTCGGCGATATGGCCTTTCATCGGGTTATGAAACTCCACCGGGCGGATCTCCAGCGGCTTATCGCAGAGGAATTTGTCTTTCACCTGCGGCGGCAGGAGATGCGCCAGCTTGCGGGCAATGTCGGTTTCCGAAGGCAGCCCATCAGGGGAGGGGGCGGCCGGCATCGCTTTCTGATGTTCATAGCCGTGCTCTGGCGCCTGGAAGGAGGCGGTCATATAGAAGATCGGCTTCCCGTTCTGGATGGCGGCGACCCGGCGGGCGCTAAAGCTGTTGCCGTCGCGCAGCACCTCCACATCGTAGACGATCGGTTTTTGACTGTCGCCGGGGCGCAGAAAGTAGCTGTGAAACGAATGCACCAGACGTTCAACGGGCACGGTCTCTTTTGCCGCATACAGCGCCTGGCCCACCACCTGGCCGCCAAAAACCTGGCGCAATCCCAGGTCTTCGCTCTGTCCACGGAACAACCCTTCCTCAATTTTTTCCAAATCTAATAATGCCAGCAGGTTAGAGAGTGCCTGACTCATACTTTTCCTCAGTTAACAATGGCGGCGCCGCGCGCGTAATGTGGCAAAGTATAACCTGGAATCGCAAGTGGTCCGATGGGTGTAATAATCTGAATAACAACCGGTCAACAGGAAGAAATCTGCGATCTGTGCCACACTTATTGACGACACGAAAGTTCCTGCCGGCGAAGCGGCGGAACATCCTCCTGGGTATTAAGGGATGATAAGGAGAACATCATGAAATTTGCCTATATGTTTAGTGCCTTAGCCGTCGCCGCGACGCTGACCGCCTGTGCTAATCACCACTCGAACAATTCTTCGACGCAGGCGGCCGCACCCGACCCTTACGGTATTGCGACGCTGAGCGTGGCGCAGCAGCAGCCGAGCGTCACGGGGACGATTAATATCCGCCAGAGAATCGCTTTGCCGCCGGAAGCGGTGCTGACGGTGACCCTGTCGGATGCTTCTCTGGCCGATGCGCCAGCCCGCGTATTGTCGCAAAAAGCGGTGCGTACCGAAGGCAAGCAGGCGCCATTCAACTTTGCACTGCCTTACAACCCGGCAGATATTCAACCGAACGCCCGCATTCTGTTGAGCGCAGCGATTACGGTTAACGGCCAGCTGATGTTCATTACCGATACCGTGCAGACGGTGATCAACCAGGGTGGCACCCATGCCGACCTGACGCTGGTTCCGGTTCAGCAGACCGCCGTGCCTGTCGCACAGTAAGCTCGCTAAGCCCCCGAATGGGGGCTTTTTTTGGGTCTTCAGTAAACCCAGCGATAGCGCTGGAGATCGATATGGCCGCCGCCGGAGACCTGCACCCCTTCGGCCAGCAGCGCCTGACGCTGCCGCTGCAGATCGGGGCCGGTGAGGGAGATATCGCCATGGCGATTGACCACCCGATGCCAGGGCAGAGTGGACCCTTCCGGCAGACGCTTCAGCACACCGCCCACCTGGCGCGCCGCGCGCGGCGAACCGGCCAGCCTGGCGACATCGCCATAGGTCGTGACATACCCTTCCGGTATCGACGCCACAATGTGCCAGACACGTTGGGGAAATGTATCGTGCGGATCCATATTCAGTCCTGTTACCCGAAAAACGCCAGCATAAGCGCTGATCTTCAGGCTGTACAGCCTGCCCGATCAGGCGGGCTGTTCGATGGTGAACGTCAGAGCGAGGCCGAGGATCTGCATGCCATGGACATTGTCGGAAGGTGAACTGGCGATGAGGCTCTCAAGGAATTTTAACCGCTGCGAGGTCGCGTTGATGATCAGCTTCGCGCGCAGGCCCGGCATGGTCAACGACGAGATGGGGTATACCACCCGACCGCTGATGTAGACCGGTAGCTTGCGCAGTTCCACCTGGCGCAGGACGCCGACGGTGGAATAGAGCAGCGCCAGCGGCGTGACCGCCCGCACCGGCGCCTGAGTAATGGTCACGAAGTCGAGCATTTTTTCAGGGCGCAGATAATTCACCCCCTGAAAGGCGATGGTCATCCCTTCAATGGCGGGTAAAGGCAGAGTGATGGTCTGTGGTGATGAGTCAGTCATTCGATTACCGTCGAGACAAGGTGCTGATGATAAAAGGGGACGCAAGATGGCTAAGTATGGTGGATATCCCGACTGTGTGCTGAGCGCGCGCTCGCAATCTCACAGGTTGAGCGTGAGTGACTGGTTTTATTCGCATTATTGCGCAATAAACCAGCAGGCAGTCGGGGCGTGCTTGCAATTCACCAGGTCAGCAGGGATAATGCGCCAGCGCGTTGGGTAACAACGCTCTCAATGGGGGCTCTGTTGGTTCTCCCGCAACGCTACTCTGTTTACCAGGTCAGGTCCGGAAGGAAGCAGCCAGAGCAGACGACGTGTGTGCCGGGATGTAGCTGGCAGGGCCCCCACCCATTTCGGCCTTCGTAATTTTCCCCTTGTATTTGTGCGGTCTTCTCTGCTGGCCAGAATTTATTCCTAATACAGATCACATATTATTTTTAGTTGCTAAAACACCCTCTACTTATTCCATAATATTTACTTGTCATAAATCTGAAATGCTACTGACATATTAATGTCATTTGCGTGTCATAAATAAAGCGCATCTTATTGGTGGGAATTTGTTGCCAGATCCATGCTATAAAATATATCTCTGGATCAGCATGTTAACTTCGTGTATTAATTATGATGATTTTATTGCACGGGAAGCGTAGCTATGACCACAGTGGTTTTGAATGTAAAAATTGACGCTGAGTTAAAAGAGAAGTTGCGTCATTATGCGGAAGTGAATAACGAGAACCTGGGTACGGCAACGGAAAAGCTGCTGCAGCTGGCTTTTCAGCTGGAGGCGTCAGCAGATGAGGCGGGGGTGACGGAAGAGGACATTGACAGCCAGCATACCGAAGAGGAAGCGACGCCATTAACCCCTAAAGAAATCAAAGCATTAAGAAAACTTCTGAAGAAGAAAAAATGAAACAACAATTCTCTACAGCCAGCAACTACAGCGAAGCCTGCGATATGTTGCGCTCAGGATACGTGAAACACGTTCGCCTGAACTGGAATATCGGTAGTGATGAGTTCTTTCGCATTGCCTCCGACTGGTGTGACACCGGCGCTAAAATTAAAAAAGATGAAGATGGCTTTATTATTTCCTTGAAAGGGTTTCCTATTCCGCGCCAGCATTAATGAAATTGCCTTATTTCCGTCACCGGGTTGCCATAACCAGATGGCAGGATACCCAGGCAATTTTATAAAAACATCTCATATACCTCATGGATGACGGACTTTTGACGGGCTGAAGCCAGCCCGTCGATATTTTCTTATATTATTTTCCGCAAACGCGTACTTTCCCGCTGTTCTGCAAGGCTGTGCCACAATGGTTGTAGCGTGGAGAAGGCCTGGCGCAATGCTTCATCCGGCAGCGTAAACGGCAGACGTAAATAGCGATCGAACGCGCCCTCCAGACCAAACCGCGTGCCGGTGCCGATATGGATCCCCTGGCTTTCCGCACGTGCAGAGAACAAAGTGGCTAGCATGTCAGGGAGTTCCACCCAAAAAGAGAGCCCGCCTTCCGGTGGCGTAAAGCGCCAGCGGGGAAAATACTCTTTCATCAGCTCTTCGCACATGTCCCGGCGCGCCTTCAGCATCTCCCGTCGCGGCGGCAGCAGCGTGGCGGCGTTTGCCAGCAGCCAGCTGCAGGCCAGCTGCTCCAGCAGCGGCGTACCCAAGTCCAGAGAGTCGCGGGCCTGAATAAGCGAGGCGATTGTTCGCGTGCTGGCGCGGATCCAGCCGATGCGCAGTCCCCCCCAGAAACTTTTCCCGGC
This sequence comes from Klebsiella sp. JB_Kp031, assembly GCF_040064295.1. NCBI lineage: Bacteria > Pseudomonadati > Pseudomonadota > Gammaproteobacteria > Enterobacterales > Enterobacteriaceae > Klebsiella > Klebsiella sp. JB_Kp031. Next base: position 203,338 of record NZ_JBEAJW010000001.1, on the reverse strand, counting down.
CGAACCGATGGTGATCACCGCGGCGTCGGGATTAAAGCAGGCCAGCGGCGGCGGGGGCGGGGCGTTATACCAGAGGTCGACCATGGTCTCATCGATCACCAGCGTTGTTCGCGTCCTGGCCGCGATGTCCGCGACCCGCTGGCGGGTGAGGGCATCCATACAGCGCCCGGTGGGGTTGTGAAAATCCGGCATCAGCCATGCCAGACGCGGCGCGGTCTGCGCAATGATCGCCGCGAATCCATCGCAGTCCCACCCCTGCTGTGGGAGTGCGACCCCAATGGGCCGGCAGGAGGCGCCCTGAATGGCGCTGATGGCCATTGGATAGGTCGGGGCATCAATGACCACCCGGTCACCGGGGCCGGTGAACAGACGCAGGATCAGCGCGAAGGCGCTGAGCGCGCCGTTGACCACCATCACTTCATCGGGCCGCGTCGGCAGGCCACGTTCGCTGTAGCGCCGGGCAATCGCTTCCCGCAGCACCGGGAGCCCCTGCTGATCGTAGCCGGTCTGGGCGAGATAGGGCGGCAACAGGGTCATGGCATGCTGGAAGGCCTGATGGACCTCCGGACCGGCGCTGAGGGCGGCGGTAGAGAGATTGATCGTCGAGGGGGTCGCAGAGGACGGCGGCAGGTCGGCAGGGCGTTCCGGCAAAACAATGCGCGACCCGCTCCCCTGGCGGCTTTGGAGAAATCCCTCCTCCCGCAGCTGGCCGAGGGCGCTGGCGATGGTCGTCCGGCTGACGTTGAGTGCCGCCGCCAGCTCGCGCTCGCCGGGCAGGCGCGTCTGTAGCGTCAGACGGCCATCGAGGATCAGCAGGCGGAGCGCTTCCGCCAGCTGGCGCCATAGCGGTGTGCGAGAACTGGACTCCTGCCAGTTGCCGAGCAGGCGTACCAGGGACTGTGTTCCAAAGCGTCGGGCTGACATAGCGATCCACTTTTCCAAAACTGGCCATTAATTATCAGTCCATTTTTGCTGATGATGAGGGCATTCGCAATGATGTTGAGGAAAAAATATGCTTCGTCGCCTGCTGCAGTTATATATCGGTCTGGTGCTCTACGGCGTGTCCACGGCGCTCTTCGTGCATGCTAATCTCGGCGCCGATCCGTGGGACGTCTTTCATCTTGGAGTGGCTAAACAGCTGGGGATCAGTTTCGGGACCGTGATTATTCTGACCGGAGCCGCGGTGCTGCTGCTATGGATCCCGATCCGGCAGATGCCGGGGCTCGGTACGGTGAGCAATGTGATCGTGCTGGGGCTGGCGGCGGACGCCACGCTGGCCGTCCTGCCGCCGCTGGAATCGCTGGTGGCGCGCAGTGCGCTGCTGGTGGTGGCGATTGTGCTGAACGCGATCGCCACCGGGATGTACATTGGCGCGGGGTTTGGCCCGGGTCCGCGCGATGGCCTGATGACCGGGCTGCACGCTCGCACCGGCTGGTCATTGCGCGGTATCCGGACGGCGATCGAGCTTTCCGTGCTGCTGATTGGCTGTCTGCTGGGGGGGAAGTTTGGCGTCGGAACCGTCATTTACGCGCTGTCGATTGGACCGCTTATCCAGCTGTGCCTGCCGTGGTTCAGTCAGCCCGTCAACCGCAACGCGGTCAGCCCTCCCCGGGAAATAGTCTCCTGAATTAACCCATCGCCCTCTTCATCACGGAGAGGGCCTTTCATCGCTTACAGGCCGCTCAGGCCATGAAGCATCATGTAGATCCCCACCACAATAATCAGTAAGCCTGAGAACCAGGGTGCCTTGCGCGAGAGGTCGTTAAGCCACGGCCAGCGGCGGGTGGCATGTTTCATGCTCAGGGCGGCGATAGCCCCTGAAGCCACCAGCGTCAGCGCCAGACCGACGCTAAAGCCCAGCACCAGCGTGGCGCCCAGCGAGAATTTCTTCAGCTGTAAACAGATAAGCAGCACGGTAATGGACGCCGGGCAGGGGAGCAGCCCGCCGGTCAGGCCAAACAGCACGATCTGCCCGGTGGTCACCTGGCGGCCATCGAAGCGCCGGTTAATCTCCTGAGCATGGGCCCGCTGATGCGCATCCTGCCACTCTTCCGCCACCAGCGGCGCGGCGGATGAGGACGCATGGTGATGGTCATGGTGGTGATCATGTTCGTGGTGGTGATCATGTTCGTGGTGATGATCATGTTCGTGGTGGTGATCATGGTGCGTGTGGGGCTGCGATTCGCGCCAGGTGCGCCAGAGCATCCAGCAGGCAATCAGCACAATGACAATCCCTGAGACCAGCTGAAACCAGGGTTCAGAGGTTTGGGCGTTCCAGCCGCGGCCAAACCACAGACCGGCCATGGCGATCAGCCAGACCACCGCCGTATGCGAAACCGTGGCCGCCAGCCCCAGCAGTACCGCCTGTTTTAAGGTTCCTCGCACCGCCACGATAAAGGCGGCCATCATTGTTTTTGAGTGCCCGGGTTCGAGGCCGTGCAGCGCGCCGAGCAGTATTGCGCTGGGAATAAACAGCCAGGCATTGCCCTGCTGCAAAAGGGAAGTGAAATCGTTCATATCGGGATCCTTGCCAAAAGTGCGTTTATCCTACTCCCCCCCAGTAGTAAAATACTACCCCCCAGTAGATAAAGCGGCTAATAAAAAGGATCATGGTATGCTGGCAGGCGTTGCTGACCACGCAGGTCGGTAATCCCGGACAGAAAAAAACGGTGGATAGCGTAATGTCACACACAGTGAGAGACAAAAAGAAGTTACTGACCCGGCTGAAGAAAATTCAGGGGCAGAGTACCGCATTAGAGAAAATGCTTAATCGCGAGCATGAGTGCGCTGAGGTGCTACAGCAGCTGGCGGCGATCCGCGGCGCGGTCAATGGCATGATGCTGCAGGTTATCCAGGGACATCTCACCGACCATGTGGTGAAAGAGCCAGACGAGACGCAGCGTGAGGCGGATCTGGAGACGGTGATGCAGGTGATTAAATCCTATCTGAAGTAGCCTCCGGCAGAGGGCGGCGAAGAGGCCGCGCCCGCTGACCTTCTGCGCAGGCCGCCTGCCGCTTAATGCGCATGGAGGTTCTCTTCCGCCCACAGAATAAACGACTCTTTTGGCAGCGCTTTGCTGTACAGCCAGCCCTGGGCGTACTGAACGCCATGCTGTCTCAGCCAATCGCGCTGGCTTACGGTTTCCACCCCTTCGGCGACGGTGGCCAAATTGAGCGCCTTGGCCATTTCAATAATGTGCGGCGTCAGCGGCCGGTACTCGAGGGTATCGACAAAGGATTTATCGATTTTCAGCGTGTCGACGTCCAGCTTCTGCAGATAGCTCAGGCTGGAGTAGCCGGTACCGAAATCGTCAATCGAAATGCGGTGCCCGGCCTCGCGGTAGTGTGCGATCACCGGCATGGTGGTCTCCGGGTCAACAAACCCGCGCTCGGTGATCTCAAGGATAATCTGTTCCGCGGCGATCCCCCAGTGCTGCAGCTGATCGTGTAATAGCTTGGGTAGGGTGGGAGAGCGTAAGTCATCCACCGACAGGTTGATGGAGATATGCACTTCCGGCCGCTGCCTCAGCCAGAGGCCCAGGTCGGCAAAAATTTTCCTGACGATATCTTCCGTCAGCTGGGTGATCAGTCCGGTTTGCTCGGCCAGGGGAATGAAGATATCCGGCGATAAAAAGGTGCCGTCGGGTTGCTGCCAGCGCGCCAGCGCTTCGGCCCCGGCGATTTTTCCGTCCTGCAATGAAATAATCGGCTGATAGTGAACCTGAATCGCCTGGGAATTGAGGGCGTCCAGCATACTGTTGCGCGGTGAACGCAGGTGTCTCAGCAGGCGCAGCAGCAGCCAGGTGGCAAGCAGGCTGGTGAAGATGCCGACAGGGAGCCAGAAGATCAGCTGCTGGCGAATACGCTGCTGTAGCGGCAGGGTGGATGACCAGGTCACAATGCCGGATCCCAGCTCGGGAATGCGCTGGATCCGGTAGACCGTATTATCCAGGGTCAGCATATTCAGGTGCGGATCTTTAATCCGTTGCCAGACCTTCGCCGGCAGCGGCTGGCTGCTGATCACCATTTTCAGATGGTCCAAACCAAACAGCATGGTATGGATCTTCTCCTCGCTGGCGGGCACCACATCAATGAAGGAGATGGGATCGATCATTACCATATGCTGCCGGCTGGCCATGGCCGTCATCTGGTGATTAAGGCCAAGATCGTTAATCGAGGTCAGCCAGGTGCGATAGCCGTCGGGGGCAATGTGATCCGGTGGCGGGAAGGTCACCGCAACGCTATGGTCTTCCAGGGAGGAGCATTGCGGTACGGAATCTTCCAGCCAGAGCACTTCCTGCACGTAGCGATGGGTATAGGCGATCCGGCGGAGGGTGAGCAGATGCTCAGGGCTACAGGAGGCGGCAGAGTGTGAGTCGGCCTCCCGCAGTGCTTCCCGGGCCTGATCGGCGACCTGCAGCGTGCGGACGACAATACGGTTGGAATAATCATCCAGCTCACGATAGAACTGCATTTTGGCCTGCCGCGCCGCCTGCCAGATGCTGAGCGAGATAGGCAGGATGATGGCCAGTATCAGCACTCCTGTAAACAGCGCCATCAGATGCCGGGTCCTCATGCCTGTATCCTTATCGTTCGCCGGGTGTCATCAGTATATGCGAAAGATAAACCGGGCGCAGCGGGAGAAATCGCGCTGCGTAGGCAAAAAAACCGGCATCACAATAACCTGCGATGCCGGGAGAGAAGGATGATTCCGATGCAGCAGAATAAAAATGAGGGTGTGAATGCCGGGCAGGATGTATTCCGGCATTCAGTCGCAGCATACGCTGCGCAGATGACAGCAATATGTTGGCTTAGTGGGCGTCCGGCGCCGTGATATCGGCGCTGATGCGCAGATCGTTCTCATCAAACACCATGCAGAAGCGGTCATCGAAGGCCAGATTAATCTTCTGCCACGGGCGGAAATGGACGTCGCCGGGCAGCAGAACCTTGACGTTATCGTGACCGTAGCACTGGCCGAACAGGTAGGTATTGTTGCCCAGACGCTCCACCACTTCACATTGAAACTCCACCACGGTACCGGTGGAGACTTCCGGCGTGAGGTGCTCTGGCCGGATCCCCAGCGTGACCGCGGCGCCGGGCTTCAGCGGTTGGGTGGCAACGTTCAGGGTGAGCTGTTGGTCCTGGGCGAGGGTGACCGTTAAGCGCTCTGCCTGCCAGTCGCTGACGGTGGCCGGCAAAAAGTTCATCTTTGGCGAGCCGATAAAACCGGCGACGAATTTGTTGACCGGATTGTAGTACAGCGCCATCGGCGAACCCATTTGTTCGACCTTCCCGTAGTTCATGACTACGATTTTATCGGCGAGCGTCATCGCCTCCACCTGATCGTGCGTGACATACACCATGGTGGTCTTCAGCTCCTGGTGCAGTCGGGCGATATGCAGGCGCATATCGACGCGCAGCTCGGCATCGAGGTTAGAAAGCGGCTCATCGAACATAAACACCCGGGGATTACGCACGATAGCGCGGCCAATGGCCACACGCTGCCGCTGGCCGCCGGAGAGCTGCTTCGGTTTACGATCCAGCAGGTGAGAGAGCTGCAGCGTTTTGGCCACCATTTCCACCTGGCGACGGATCTCCGCTTTCGGCACTTTATTGACTTTCAGCCCATAGCCCATATTCTCCGCCACCGTCATGTGCGGATAGAGCGCATAGGACTGAAAAACCATCGCCACGCCGCGGCGGGCGGGGACCACATCGTTCATCACCTCATCGCCAATCAGCACTTCCCCGTCACTGACCTCTTCCAGCCCGGCAATCATACGTAACAGCGTCGATTTTCCACAGCCGGAAGGGCCGACGAAGACCGCAAACTCGCCATCTTCAATATCGAGATTGACCTGGTGCAGCGTCACCGTGCTGCCGAACCTTTTGGTGACATTCCTCAGTCGTATATTGGACATCCACATTCCCCGAAGTGAGTAGCCGTTGTTTGCCGTTGGCGTGTCGCTGATTTGAGTGTGTTTGTATTACGTGTAACAAATCAGCGTGACAATATTCAACAGCGCTAAAATCATGTCCTGACTATAACTTCCGCGGTTTTTGCGCCATACAGCGGCGTTTCATTTCTGCAAGGATGATCACACAACTGGCAGCTTATGGTAGTTTTATCCCTAATCAAAGCGTAGCGTATAACAAAAGCGAACCAGAGTCTGTTTTCTATGTAACAAGCCAGTTTGAAATGATTTTTTTCCTAACTGGCAGACGTAAGTCAAATAAAAACCATTAAATTGTTATACCTTCACATGAGGTTGATAATGAAAAAGAACACGCTTGCTGCACTGATCCTTACCACCCTCGCGGCGGGGCAACTTACCAGCCTGCAGGCGCATGCCGCCGGGCAGCTCAACGTTTGGGAAGACATTAAAAAATCCACTGGCATCAAAACCGCGGTCAGCGATTTTGAGAAGCAGTACAACGTGAAGGTCAATCTGCAGGAGATGCCTTATGCCCAGCAGCTGGAAAAGCTGCGCCTCGATGGCCCGGCGGGCATTGGGCCGGACGTGCTGGTGATCCCGAATGATCAGCTCGGCGGCGCCGTCGTTCAGGGACTTCTCTCGCCGCTCAACGTCGAGCAGGCGAAACAGGATGCCTTTACGCCAGCCTCTATCAACGCCTTCCGCATGGACAACGCGCTGTATGGGATCCCGAAAGCGGTGGAAACCCTGGTGCTTATCTACAACAAGGACCTGATCGACAAGCCGCTGGACAGTCTGCAGGCCTGGCTGGACTACTCGAAGACCCAGCGCGAGCAGAACAAATACGGCCTGCTGGCCAAGTTTGATCAGATCTACTACAGCTGGGGGGCGATTGGCCCGATGGGCGGCTATATCTTCGCGAAGAACGACGGCGGCGGTTTTAATCCGCAGCAGGTGGGGCTCAATACGCCCGGCGCCGTGGAAGCCGTGACCTTCCTGAAAAAATTCTATGCCGAGAAGGCCTTCCCCGCAGGGATCCTCGGCGATAACGGGCTGAACGCCATTGATTCGCTGTTTACCGAGAAAAAAGCGGCGGCGGTGATCAACGGCCCCTGGGCCTTCCAGCCGTATGAAGCCGCCGGTATCAACTATGGCGTGGTGCCGCTGCCGACCCTGCCGGACGGCAAGCCAATGAGCTCCTTCCTCGGCGTTAAGGGCTACGTGGTATCGACCTGGAGTAAAGACAAGGCGCTGGCGCAACAGTTTATCGAGTTCATCAACCAGCCGCAGTATGTAAAAGCCCGCTATGTCGCCACCGGCGAAATCCCGCCGCTGAAGGCGATGATTGACGACCCGGTGATTAAAAATGACGAAAAGGCCAGCGCCGTCGCCGTCCAGTCGGCTCGGGCGATGGCTATGCCGGGCATTCCGGAGATGGGGGAAGTGTGGGGGCCGGCCAATGCCGCGCTTGAACTGAGCCTCACCGGCAAGCAGGCGCCGCAGGCCGCGCTCGATAATGCGGTGAAACAGATCAAGATGCAGATTGAAGCGATGCAGGCCAGCAATCAGTAATTTACCGTCACGTGAAGTCACCGAGCGGGAGGGGGACCTCCCGTTTGTAGAAGGAGTCGAGTGTGAGCATCCATTCCAGCGAAAATTTTAGCGACGCGCGCGGGCCCAGGCGCCATGCGTGGTGCGGCCTGTTGCTGGCAATCGTGCCGGGTTTCGGCCAGTTTTATCATCGCCAGTGGCTGAAGGGGCTGGTCTTCCTGGTGCTGCTGAGTAGCTTTTTGGGTATTTTTTACGATTTCCTGCGCGAGGGGCTGTGGGGGCTCTATACCCTGGGTGAAGAGGTGCCCCGGGATAACTCTATCTTCCTGTTAGCGGAGGGGATTATCAGCGTGCTGATCGTCGCTTTTGGCGTGCTGATCTATTTTCTCTCGCTGCGGGACGCGTGGCTGAACGGCAAAAAACGCGATGAAGGGGTCGCGCTGAACAGCGTGCGTAAGCAGTACCAGATGCTGCTGAGCGACGGCTTCCCGTACCTGATGATCACCCCGGGCTTTATTCTGCTGGTCTTTGTGGTGATCTTTCCCATTCTGTTTGGTTTCGCCATCGCCTTCACCAACTACAACCTGTACCACACGCCGCCGGCGAAGCTGGTGGACTGGGTGGGGCTGAAAAACTTCGTCAATATTTTCACCCTCTCCATCTGGCGCTCCACCTTTCTGGATGTGCTGCAGTGGACCGTGGTGTGGACGCTGCTGGCGACCACCCTGCAGTGTACGGTGGGCGTGCTGTTGGCGATTCTGGTGAACCAAAAAGATCTGCGCTTTAAGCCGCTGATCCGCACCATCTTTATTTTGCCGTGGGCGGTGCCGGGGTTTGTCACTATCCTCGTCTTTGCCGGGATGTTCAATGACTCCTTCGGGGTGATTAACAACGCGATCCTGTCATTCTTCGGCATCAGCCCGAAGGCATGGCTAACCGACCCGTTCTGGACCAAAACCGCGCTGATCATGATGCAGACCTGGCTTGGCTTTCCGTTTGTCTTTGCCATGACCACCGGCGTGCTGCAGGCGATCCCGGACGATCTGTATGAAGCGGCGACGATGGACGGCGCCAGCGCCTTTACCCGCCTGCGCACCATCACCCTGCCGCTGGTGCTGTACGCGATCGCGCCGATCATCATCACCCAGTACACCTTCAACTTTAATAATTTCAACATTATTTATCTGTTTAACAACGGCGGCCCTGCGGTGGCGGGATCTAACGCCGGCGGGACGGATATTCTGGTGTCGTGGATCTATAAGCTGACGATGTCCTCGTCGCAGTACGCCATCGCGGCGACCATCACTATCCTGCTGTCGATCTTCGTCGTCGGCCTGGCGCTGTGGCAGTTCCGCGCCACCAAATCCTTCAAAAATGACGACATGGCGTAAGGGAAGCAACATGGCTCAATCACCCAGTATTAAACGCGAAAAGTGGATCCGACTCTCTCTCACCTGGCTGGTGGTTATCCTGGTCTCGGTGGTGATTATCTACCCGCTGGTCTGGACCGTCGGGGCGTCGCTGAACGCCGGCAATAGCCTGCTCAGTACCTCGATCATTCCGGAAAACCTGTCGTTCCAGCACTATGCCGATCTGTTCAATGGCAATGTGAATTACCTCACCTGGTACTGGAACTCGATGAAAATCAGCTTTCTGACCATGGTGCTGACCCTGATTAGCGTCAGCTTTACCGCTTACGCCTTCTCCCGCTTCCGCTTTAAAGGGCGGCAGAACGGGTTGATGCTGTTCCTGCTGCTGCAGATGATCCCGCAGTTTTCCGCGCTGATTGCCATCTTTGTGCTGTCGCAACTGCTTGGCCTGATAAACAGCCATCTGGCGCTGGTGCTGATCTACGTCGGGGGAATGATCCCGATGAACACCTGGCTGATGAAGGGGTATCTCGACGCGATCCCTAAAGATCTGGATGAGTCCGCCCGCATGGACGGCGCCAGTAGCTTTCGCATCTTTATTGAGATCATCATGCCGTTGTCGAGGCCGATCCTTGCGGTGGTGGCGCTGTTCTCCTTCACCGGCCCGCTGGGGGATTTCATCCTCTCCAGCACCATCCTGCGTACCCCGGATAAATACACGCTGCCTATCGGTCTGTATAACCTGGTGGCGCAAAAAATGGGGGCCAGCTACACCACCTACGCGGCGGGGGCGGTGCTGATTGCCGTGCCGGTCGCGATCCTCTATCTGGCGTTACAAAAATACTTCGTCTCCGGCCTGACCTCGGGCAGTACTAAAGGATAAGCACATGAAAAGATTTACACCCGCATGGCTTGCGGTTTGTCTGGCATGCAGTTTTTCCCTCCCTTCGCTGGCAGCGGACGCGCTTGAAACCCGCGCCTTTCAGGGTATGCCGGCGGACTTTATTAAAGGCGCGGATATCTCCACGCTGCTGGATGCCGAAAAGCACGGGGCAATTTTCTACGACCAGAATAACCAGCGTAAGGATCCGATCGCCATTCTGAAAGAGAACGGCGTCAACTATGTTCGCCTCCGCCTGTGGGTGGATCCGCAATCGGCAAGCGGCGAGGGCTATGGCGGCGGGAATAACGATCTGGCCACTACCCTGGCGCTGGCGAAACGGGCGAAAGCCCAGGGAATGAAGCTGCTGCTCGACTTCCATTACAGCGATTTTTGGACCGATCCCGGCAAGCAGTTCAAACCGAAGGCCTGGGAAAAGATGGATTATCCGCAGCTGAAAACGGCGATTCATGACTATACCCGGGATACCATCGCCCGCTTTAAGCAGGCGGGCGTCCTGCCGGATATGGTGCAGATCGGCAATGAGATCAACGGCGGTATGCTGTGGCCGGAAGGGAAAAGCTGGGGGCAGGGGGGCGGCGAGTTCGACCGGCTGGCCGGGCTGCTGAACGCGGCCATTGATGGTCTGAAGGCGAATCTGCGCAATGGCGAGCAGGTGAAAATCATGCTGCATCTGGCTGAAGGGACCAAGAACGATACCTTCCGCTGGTGGTTTGACGAAATAGAGAAACGTCATGTGCCCTATGACGTGATTGGTTTGTCGATGTACACCTACTGGAACGGGCCGATCAGCGCCCTGAAGGCCAATATGGATGACATCAGCAAACGTTATAACAAAGATGTCATTGTCGTCGAGGCGGCCTATGCCTATACCCTGGCTAACTGCGATAACGCGGAAAACAGTTTTCAGGCCAAAGAGGAAAAGGACGGAGGCTATCCCGCCACCGTGCAGGGGCAATATCGCTATATCCACGATCTGATGCAGGCCGTAATAGATGTTCCCGACCAGCGCGGCAAAGGTATTTTTTACTGGGAGCCGACGTGGATTGCTGTGCCGGGAAATACCTGGGCCACCCCGGCGGGGATGAAATATATCCATGACGAATGGAAAGAGGGTAATGCGCGGGAAAATCAGGCGCTATTTGACTGCCAGGGAAAAGTACTGCCGTCGGTAAAAGTATTTAATTAATTATTTGTCGTTCTTTTCAGGAAGTTTATTATGAATAAATTTGCACCTTTACATTCAAAGGTTAATACGCTGCTGCATGGCGCGGATTATAATCCGGAACAATGGGAGAATGACCCCGACATTATTGATAAAGACATTGCCATGATGCAGCAGGCAAAATGCAATGTGATGTCGGTGGGCATATTTAGCTGGGCGAAACTTGAGCCGCGCGAAGGGGTATTTGATTTCGCCTGGCTGGATACTATCCTCGATAAACTGTATGCCGCCGGCATTCATGTATTTCTGGCCACGCCGAGCGGCGCGCGTCCGGCGTGGATGTCTCAACGCTATCCGCAGGTTCTGCGGGTGGGGCGCGATCGGGTGCCGGCCCTGCACGGCGGCCGTCACAACCACTGTATGTCATCGCCGATCTATCGTGAGAAGACCCTGAAAATCAATAGCCTGCTGGCGGATCGCTATGCTGCGCACCCGGCGGTGCTGGGCTGGCATATTTCCAATGAATATGGCGGCGAATGCCATTGCGATCTCTGCCAGGCCCGCTTTCGCGACTGGCTGAAGACGCGGTACCAGACCCTGGAGAACCTCAACCAGGCCTGGTGGAGCACCTTCTGGAGCCATACCTATACCGACTGGTCGCAGATTGAATCGCCTGCGCCGCAGGGCGAAACGTCGATCCACGGTCTCAACCTTGACTGGCATCGCTTTAACACCGCTCAGGTGACCGATTTCTGCCGCCATGAAATCGCCCCGCTGAAGGCGGCGAATGCCGCCCTCCCGGTGACCACCAACTTTATGGAGTATTTCTACGATTATGACTACTGGCAGCTGGCGGAGGTGCTGGACTTTATCTCGTGGGACAGCTATCCGATGTGGCACCGCGACAAAGACGAAACCGCGCTGGCCTGCTACACCGCGATGTATCACGACATGATGCGCAGCCTGAAGGGCGGCCAGCCGTTTGTGCTGATGGAGTCCACGCCGGGTGCGACTAACTGGCAACCGACCAGCAAACTGAAGAAACCGGGCATGCATATTCTCTCCTCGCTGCAGGCGGTGGCGCATGGCGCCGACTCGGTGCAGTATTTCCAGTGGCGGAAAAGTCGCGGTTCGGTTGAGAAATTTCACGGCGCGGTGGTCGACCATGTCGGGCACATCGATACCCGTATTGGCCGTGAAGTCAGCAAACTCGGTGAGATACTGAGCAAGCTACCGGAGGTCCGGGGCTGTCGCACCGAGGCGAAAGTGGCGATTATCTTCGACCAGCAGAACCGCTGGGCGCTTGATGACGCCCAGGGACCGCGCAATCTGGGGATGGAGTATGAGAAGACGGTCAATGAGCACTACCGTCCGTTCTGGGAGCAGGGCATCGCCGTCGATGTGATTGACGCCGACGCTGATTTAACGCCGTACCGGCTGGTCATTGCCCCGATGTTATACATGGTGCGCGACGGCTTTGCCGCGCGGGCGGAGGCGTTTGTCGCCAGCGGCGGCCATCTGGTGACCACTTACTGGACCGGCATCGTCAACGAATCCGATCTCTGCTATCTCGGCGGCTTCCCGGGCCCGCTGCGCAATCTGCTGGGCATCTGGGCGGAAGAGATCGACTGCCTGAATGACGGCGAGTTTAATCTGGTGCAGGGCCTGGCCGGGAATCAGTGCGGTCTGCAGGGCCCGTATCAGGTGCGCCATCTCTGTGAACTGATCCATACCGAAAGCGCGCAGACGCTGGCCACCTACCGGGATGATTTTTATGCCGGAAGGCCAGCGGTGACGGTGAACGGCTTCGGGAAAGGTAAAGCCTGGCATGTGGCCTCCCGCAACGATTTGGCCTTCCAGCGCGACTTCTTTGCCGCCCTGAGCAAGGAGCTGGCGCTATCGCGGGCGATCGCGGCGGATTTACCGCCCGGCGTGGTGGCTACTGCGCGCACCGACGGTGAGAGCACGTTTGTCTTCCTGCAGAACTACAGCGCGCAAAGCCATACCCTGAGCCTGCCGTCAGGGTATCGGGATTGCCTGACCGACGCGGCGGTGTCGGACCCGCTGACCCTGTCAGCATGGGATTGCCGTATTCTCCGTCGCCACGCCTAATCCTTTTTTCTCCACGCCTGCTCTGCCGAGCAGGCTTTTTTGTATCTATTACCCTGGAGTTTATGATGGTGAGTTTAAAATCTTTCCTGCACTATTTCTCTCCTGCACGTCCGGCACAGCCGTTAAGCGAAGCGGAAAAACAGCAAATCGAGGCGTTGGTTCAGGCCTTCGGCGGTGAAGCGAATATTACCCAAGTGGACGCCTGTATTACCCGTCTGCGGGTAACGGTTCGTCATCTGGCAGCCGTGGACTCGGACGCATTACAGCAGCAGGGCGCGCTGGGTGTCATTATTCTTGGCCAGCAGGTTCATGCTATTTTCGGTAAGCAGTCCGATGCGCTACGTCAATTGCTGGATGACCATTTTGCCGCGCGGAAATAAATAAAACGGGATAACCTGAAAACAGGTTATCCCGAAAATAAGACAAAGACAGCAGTGGCAATAATGATTACCGGAGGGAAATTAATGACCTTACAGTTGGAGATATAAATAACGTATTTGTCTTACCAGCGCGATATTACCACCAGGCTTCAACCTGTACGCCGAAATTCCAGGTATTATTCGCCGTCTGGTCTTCAAACGGTTTACCATCTTCGGAATCATTCAGATACGACGCGAAAATACGTAATTCCGGGCGTGACATAAAGTCCGGCCCGTCCGCCAGGCCCAGCGCAATGGTATATTTCTCACCGGCCTGTTTGTAGCTGGTGCCATTGTTATAGCTGTCTTTCTGATAGAAACCGCCGACTTCGCCAATCAGGCGCACGTAGTCGGTGAACTGATACTGCCCGCGGGCGACCAGCGACAGCATCCGCGTTTTATCGGTATAGTCGGTAATGTCATCCGCCGAGCCCCAGGTCAGAACGTGGTTGATGGAGAACTTCTCGGTAATTGGGATCAGACCGGTGTTAATCACGCGATAGCCGGTGGCGTCGTTCACGTAGTTCCACATATCGTACCAGCCGCCGCCCTGGGAGACCATATTCTGCGCCAGACCTTTGTTGGCATACTGCAGCACGGTTTTGTTATAGCCGCCCAGCATATCCTGACTGATTTCACCGGTCAGCATCACGCCATTTTCGGCATCGTACAGTCCGCCGTAGCTATCCTGTTTTTTGGTGGTGTTCGGCATGGCGTAGTCGATGCCGAATTCGGTCCACGACCCGGACCACGGCTTCCATCCCGCGTAGCGTAAATCGATATAGTTGATATTGACGTTGCTGTCGCCATCGACGCGATAGTCAACGTCGTTGGCATCGCCGCGGATCCACGCCAGCGAGACGGCGCCCGGGCCAAGGGTGTAGTTTTCCACCCCGGCCCCGGAGCCGGAAATGTTCCAGTATTTAGTATCGATGATGTGCAGGTCGTGACGCTGGTAGTAACGTTTGCCGCCCCAGATCACCGCATTCGGATCGCCCGGGATCAGCCCTTTGATCTGCAGGTTCAGCTGACGTAAGCCGAACTGCGCGTCATCGTTCAGCGTGGTTTCATTATCGTTAGAGCCATCGGAGACCATGCTGACCATGCTGTCGAGATAGAAACTGACATCATCTTTTTTGTAGACCTCGGAGCCTAACTCCAGCTCGCCATAGGTATCCGATTCGTTCCCCAACCGGCCCAGCTTGTTCTTTTGCCATTCCGCTTCGCTACCGTCGCCGGAGACCCCAACCCCGGCACGCAAATAGCCATGAAAATCAACGGTCGGGATCGCAGCGGTAGCCGCAAAGGCGGAAGGGGCGATTAGCGCAGCGGCTAATGCTGTGGAAAGGACGCGCAGTGTCGTATTCATCTCTATCCTCTTATTGTTTTGTATTACGTTCACATAACTGATGTCATAAAATGCCTAAATGTAACTTCAGGCAAATGAGATATGATTATTGTGTGACTAACTGCAAATAATAACGCTGGTTTTTGTTGTGATGAGTGAGGTGATTCACAATTAACCTGGTTGTGAACGTAATACTTTTTGTGGTGTAATTTTGCGATGAGAGGTAGCGGTGAGCGTTTTTTCAAATGGCCCCTGTTACAATCATGGGATAACAACATAAGGAACCGGACCATGAAGTCTAAAAGCGCTACTCTGGAAGACGTCGCTCGTCATGCGGGCGTCTCTTACCAGACCGTGTCCAGGGTACTCAACAAATCTGCCAATGTATCCGAAGCGACGCGCCGCAAGGTGGAGAAATCGATAGAGGCTCTGCGCTATGTGCCAAACCGGCTGGCGCAGCAGCTGGTGGGGAAGGAGAGCCAGACGGTCGGACTGGTGACGATTTCGCTGGCCTGGCATGCCCCCTCCCAGGTGGCGGCGGCGGTAAAACGCTATGCCAATCTGGAAGGTTACCAGGTCCTGATTTCAATGATTGATGAGAGCGTCAACCAAAGCATCCAGGATTCCATCAATGAGCTGAAGTCTCAGCGGGTGGATAAGGTCATTATCAACGTGCCGCTGGAGACTGAACAGGCGCAGAAAATCGCCGCTGACAATGATGATATCGTCTGCCTGTTTCTCGACGTTGATCCCTACAGCTCCGTGTTTAACGTTTCGTTTAACCCGGCGGACGGCACCCGGGCCAGCGTCAAATATCTCTATGAGATGGGGCATCGGGAGATTGCGTTGCTGGCAGGCCCGGACAGCTCCGTATCGGCGAAACTGCGGCTGAAAAGCTGGCTCGAGACCCTGGATGGCTACGGTCTGAAGCCGGTGACCGTCCTGCGCGGCAACTGGGATGCGCAGAGCGGCTACGCCGGCGCGCTGCAGATGCTGCGGGAAACGCCTAATTTCAGCGCCGTGCTGGTGGGCAATGACCAGATGGCGCTGGGGGTGCTCAGCGCCTTCCATCAGCATCAGGTGGCGGTGCCGGGAGAGAAGTCGGTGATTGGCTATGACGATACCTACGAAAGCTCCTTTTTCTATCCGGCATTGAGTACGGTCTCGCTGGACCTCGACCTGCAGGGGAAAGAGGCGGTGCGGCGGATCCTCGCCAGTACCAGCGGCGCGGCGCATACCTCATCCATCCTGCCGGCGCGCCTGGTGATTCGCCATTCCAGCGGCGCCAGAGTCGAGCAGGGGAAAGATCTGCAGGCTATCGCGGAGCAACTTCGCGCTATCGCCCACCGTCTGGCGCCCTGAAGCCAAAGGCGAGGAAACTCGCCTCTTTGTTATTACCCCTGATATGACCATGGTTGATCTTTGTCGTGGAACGGCGTACCTTAATTGTTATGTTATAACATAATTATGAGGTCATGATGAAAGCCCATATCCATCCTCCCTATCGCACGGTGGTGTTTCACGACACCAGCGCCAATGAATATTTTAAAGTTGGCTCAACCATCCGCACCGAACGCGTGATTGAGCTCGACGGTGAGACGTATCCGTATGTGACGATCGACGTCTCCTCGAAATCGCATCCGTACTACACCGGCAAACAAAAAACGTTCGCCAGCGAGGGTAGCGCGGCCCGTTTCCGCCAGCGCTTTGGCGGCTTCATTGATGCAAAAAGGAAGGCATGATGCAGGTCGTTAACTCATTACGCAGCGCCAAACAGCGCCACCCGGATTGCCAGCTGGTCAAACGCAAAGGGCGGCTGTACGTGATCTGCAAGAGCAACCCCCGCTTCAAAGCAGTGCAGGGGCGCAAAAAACGTCGTTAACGGAAGCTTTCCAGGGGACGGCGCTGCTGGCCGTCGGCGGTAAAATTGTCGGCGGCCAGCCATTGGCGCATGGCGCTATCCAGCTGCGGCCATTCGCCATCAATCACTGAAAACCAGTCCGTGTCCCGGTTGTGTCCTTTGCTCACCAGTGCCTGACGAAAACGTCCTTCGTACTGAAATCCCAGTCGCCTTGCCGCCCGGCCTGACGGCGTATTGAGGCTATTGCATTTCCATTCATAGCGACGGTAGCCGAGCGTCTCGAATACATACTGCATCAACAGCCAGTGCGCTTCGGTGGCCATAGCCGTTCGGCTCAGCAGCGGAGAGAAATGGACATGCCCCACCTCGACCACGCCATGGGTGGCATCGATGCGCATTAACGCCAGCGAGCCGACCGCCGTTCCACGCTGCTGGTCAACGACGGCGAAATGGATCGGATCGGCCAGCGTCGCAACCTGCGCCACCCAGGCGCTAAATTCAGCCAGGCTGGTTTCCGGTTCGCGCAGCAGCCACGTCCAGCTGCGGGCGTCGGGCGCCAGCTGATGGGCAGCAAACAGATCGCTGGCGTGGGCGAGGGTGAGTGGTTCGAGCCGACAGCGGCTGCCCTGAAGTACCTGCCGGGTCGGCCAGGGGCGGGGTTGCCAGTCGGGCAGCGCGGCGCCGAGCGCCTGTCCAAACTGATTGTATTCACACATTGCGGTTTCCTTATTGGGGATGTACAGGCAGCGTACGCGCTGGCTGGTTCCATAAAAAGTGCCATTAGAGTATGTTTTTATGGATCCACGAGGAGGCGACATGAATATACCGGACGATGCGTTTTATGGGTTGGTGACGCAGGGGATGCGGCAGCGAACGGACGAAACCCTGCAGCGCGCCCTTTACCACACTTTGCGCCATGCCATCCTGCAGGGAACCCTGGCGGCCAGCTGCCGTTTGCCAGGATCGCGCGTGATTGCCGGTCGACTGCATCTGTCGCGTAATACGGTGAATGCCGCACTGGAGCAGCTGACGCTGGAGGGATACCTGACGCGAAGCCGTCAGGGGACGCAGGTGGTGCCGCTCGCCGCTAGCGGTCGGCAGGAGGTAATCGCGCCACCCGTTGTGCTGTCTGAGCGGCTGCAGGGGCTGCCAGCCGCTATGCGCCGTGACTCGCCGGCGCTGCCGTTTACGCCTGGCATGCCGGCGGTGAACTATTTCCCGCTGCCGCTGTGGCGGCGGTTAATCGATAAGGCATTGCGCGACGAAGGCAGCACGCTGCTGGGCTACGGTGAGGCCGCGGGCGATCCCCAACTGCGGGAGGCTATCGCCCGCCATCTGGCGCTCTCCCGGGGCATCCGGTGCGATATCCGGCAGATCGTCATCACCGAGGGGGCGCTGGAAGGGGTCAACTTATGCGCCTCGCTGTTGACCAACCCGGGCGACAGCGTGTGGCTGGAAGAGCCGGGGTACCTGGGCGCCAGGAGTGGTTTCCAGCGAGCGGGGCTGCGGGTCTGTGGGATGGCCGTCGATGGTGAAGGGATGTGTATCGCCAACGGCGTGGCAGAGCCACCCCGGCTGATTTTCACCTCTCCCTCTCATCAGTATCCCCTTGGGAGCGTCATGAGCGCCGCGCGGCGTCTGGCGCTGGTGGAGTATGCCCATCGGCACGGCGCGTGGATTGTGGAGGATGACTACGACAGCGAGTTTCGCCACAGCGGAGAGCCGGTCCCGGCGATGCTGGGGATGGTCCCGGATGCCCCGGTGGTCTATCTCGGCACCTTCAGTAAAACCCTGTTTCCGGCGCTGCGTATCGGTTTTATGGTCATGCCGTCCGCGTTGGCGGATGCCGCTCAGGAGGCCATTGGCGCGCTGCTGCGCGGCGGGCACCGCGCTGAACAGCGTGCGCTGGCCAGCTTTATCGAGAAGGGACACTATGCGCGTCATCTGGCAGCGATGCGTCGTCTGTACCGCAAACGTCAGCAACAGCTGCGCGAGGCGCTGGCGCAAGAGATTACCGTGCCGTGTGAAGTCCTCGGTGGGGAAGGGGGACTCCATCTGACGTTGGCCATAGAGGGGATCGACGATCGAACGATTGCGCAGCAGGCGCGTCAGTTTCAGCTGGCGCCCGCTGCGCTAAGTCATTTCTATCTCGACCCGCGGCGGGGGCGGAGCGGGCTGGTGCTGGGGTATGGCAATACTTCGGCTTCCCGCTATCCGCTGGCGCTGCGGACGCTGAATCGTCTTATTGCGCAGTACCGGCGCGGGTCAGCGTAAAGACATCGTAAAAGGAGAGCTCGCCTTTGGTGTCGACCATTTTTTTAAGCTGTGCCTTCTGCTCGCTATCGACGTCCGGCGACTGCAGGATACGGTCGATCAGCTGTCGGGGGACAAAGCGGGTGTTGTACCATTCGCCGTTGTAACACACGCGAAAGTCGAGAACATCGATATCTTCGTAACGATAGCGTGGATAGACGTCAAAGAAGAAAAAAGCGTTGAACAGGATGAACAGCACCACCAACAACCAGACCGAATCCACCAGCGTTTCAGAGCGCAGCATGACCACCAGCGTCGCCAGAAACGCGGCATACATGGCAACAAACAGGCCCGGATGGTTGCGGATAAAACTGATGCTAAAACGCGGGCGATTATCGCGTTTTTCCTGCACGTTAAGTTCGTCAATGGTGTGAGTCAGCAGGCGTTGTATTTCTGTCATCTTGGTCCCCGAATTCTGCAATAAGCCCGCCCCGTGCGCCCGATGGCTCAGGTGCGGCAGGCTCAGCCTGAAGGTTATTTTATGTTGCAGTATTCCGCGGAGAAAGTAACAGATCAGTTACAGAAAAGCATAACAGTTACGCATTCGGCGGCGGAAGGCGCTTGATGATCTGCGCCGGGTTGCCGCCGACAACGGTACTGGCGGGAACGTCTTTAGTGACCACCGCTCCGGAGGCGATGACCGCATTATCGCCAATGGTCACCCCGGGATTGATCACCGCCCGACCACCAATCCACACATTGTGTCCAATGGTCACCGGTTTGCCATATTCCTGGCCGCTGTTTCGGGCCTCAGCATCCAGCGGATGGGTGGCGGTATAGATATGGACGCCCGGCGCCAGCATGCAGTTATCGCCAATATGGATAGGGCAGACGTCCAGCATCACACAGTCGAAATTGGCGTAAAAACCGGCGCCGAGAAAGATATTGTAGCCGTAGTCGCAGCGAAAGCTTGGCTCGATATACGCATCGCCAGCGCGACCGAACAGCTCGGCCAGAATATGCTGACGTTCTTCCTGGGCATTCGGGGCGGAATGATTATAACGGTGCAGCAGCTGTCTGGCGCGCAGGCGATCGGCGCGAAGCGTTGGGTCGCCAGATAAATAGAGCTCACCGGCGATCATTTTGCGTTTTTCTTCACTCATTGGTCTTCCTTATACCTGACGTTAGAGGTCGCAACAGTATAAAAAAGAAACCGGTTACAAGTTTGCTGTTTGCTGAATGCTGTGATGACTATCACAAAGATGTCCTGCTGAGGCTGGCGATTACCATCCGGTCAGCAGACCGCGTCGGGCGCACTAATTAGCGGATAAATTTCCAGACGGACGTCGGGATTTTATCGTACAGCTTATTCATAGTCAGTTCAGCCAGACGATGATCGGCGGCTGAGTAAAATACCGCCAGCTCATTATCAGAAAGTTCATATTTGTTTTTTTCAATGACGCGCTCCAGCGTGTCAATTGTCTGGCAACGACGTAAGCGCATCAAATAGTCTGTTTTAGTTAATGGCTTATCAGACATAATTCCACCTTTTGATTGTAATAATCCTAACACGAAAGACTGGCCGGATTTTCCCGGCTGGCGTTGACAAAACAACGAAATAACCGATTACCGGATTTTTTCCACTTTTGCAAATCCGTAGAGTTAATGCCGTAGTTACTGAACAACGTAAATGTGTCGTCCAGATATTCGTCAACCTGAGCGATCAGCTTATTATCCTCAGCGTACTTAATTTTATAATTAAGGGCGAATGTGGCAATGTGCTCGATCAGTTCATTTAACTGGAGATTGACAGCCGATGTCGGGTCGTTGACCCAGCCATGGTTGCTCTCTTCCAGGTTTGCAAGGCAGTCATGATACAGCGTTTCGCAGAGAAAGCGTAGTTGTGCGATATCATGTCTTTTTGGCGAGTATTCGTCCATAACGCATCCCCTTTTGAGTGGTTTAAACGACGACTAACAAACACCGTTGTGGGATGAACACGACTAACTGACCTGACACTAACTGAGTAATCCTGCTGATTTAACTATAATCCACTCTCCAGGAGATTTCATCGTGCTATTACGAAAAATTACAATTATCAGAGAGAAATTATCTTAAAAATAGACGAATTAATTTCTGCGGCCCGGGCGCGCAGCCTGAAAAATAGAGATGTCTTATCAATCATTGGTTTAAGACAGGCAGTCGTCGCGTTCAGAAACCGCCGGCCGTGAATGATGATATTAGGATTATTCCTGGTAAATGAGCGTAAGAAGATCCTAAGGGCTAAACAGCGCGATAGATATAGTCTGCAACACATCAATAGATATTAAATGCAGCGCGAAAAATAAACAATGGCAATATGTGCCCTGTCGGTAATGAACAAAAAAAGGGCCGCGGTGGCGGCCCTTTGTTCAGTAGTGCAGATTAATGATGCTCAACCTGATGGCTGTGCTCAATATCTTCCGTTTTCTTACTAAAGCGGCGACGAACCACCACAAAGAACACCGGCACGAAGAAGATAGCCAGGATCGTCGCGGTCACCATCCCGCCCATTACGCCTGTACCGACGGCGTTCTGCGCACCGGAGCCAGCACCGGAGCTGATAACCAGCGGCATAACCCCAAGGATAAACGCCAGGGAGGTCATCAGGATCGGACGCAGACGCATACGCACCGCTTCAAGCGTCGCCTCAATCAGCCCTTTGCCCTCTTTCTCCATCAGGTCTTTGGCGAATTCAACGATCAGTATCGCGTTTTTCGCCGACAGGCCGATGGTGGTCAACAGGCCAACCTGGAAGTAAACGTCATTGGTTAAACCGCGGAGGGTGGCGGCTAACAGCGCGCCGACCACACCTAACGGTACGACCAGCATGACCGAGAACGGAATCGACCAGCTCTCATACAGCGCTGCCAGACACAGGAAGACGACAATCAGCGAGATGGCATACAGGGCAGGGGCCTGGTTACCGGACAGCCGCTCCTGATAAGACATCCCGGTCCAGTCGTAGCCGATACCCGACGGCAGTTTACCCGCCAGCTCTTCCATCAGGCTCATCGCCTCACCGGTACTCTTGCCTGGCGCTGCCTGGCCAAGAATTTCCATCGATGGCAGACCGTTGTAGCGTTCCAGACGCGGCGAACCGTATTCCCAACGCGAGGTGGAGAAGGCGGAGAATGGCACCATCTGGCCATCACTGCCGCGAACATACCACTTGCCGATGTCTTCCGGCAGCATACGGTATTTCGCTTCGGACATGATGTACACTTTCTTCACGCGGCCGCGGTCGATAAAGTCGTTGACATAGCTTCCGCCCCAGGCAGCGCCCAGCGTGGTGTTAATGTCGCTGATGGAGACGCCCAGCGCCTGGGCTTTTTCCTGATCGATATCGACTTTGAACTGCGGTGTATCTTCCAGACCGTTAGGACGCACGCCGGTCAGCACGTCAGGATGCTGCGCCACCATGCCAAACAGCTGATTACGTGCCTGGGTCAGTTTTTCGTGTCCCAGGCCGCCCTGATCAATCAGCTGGAAGTCAAAGCCGGTCGCGGTACCCAGTTCAACGATAGCCGGCAGGTTAAAGGCGAAGACCATCGCGTCTTTAATCTGCGAGAAGTAGCCCATCGCCCGACCGGTGATCGCTTCAACTTTGTTTTCTTCGCCCGGACGTTGGCTCCAGTCTTTCAGCGAGACGAACGCGATACCGGTGTTCTGGCCGCGGCCGGCGAAGCCGAAGCCGTTAACCGCAAACACGGATTCCACGTTGTCCTTCTCTTTGGTGAGATAGTAATTCGTCATCTCATCCAGCACTTTCTGCGTGCGCTCCTGGGTGGCGCCGGCAGGCAGCTGGGCCATACTCAGGAATACCCCCTGGTCTTCGTCCGGCAGGAACGAGCTCGGCAGACGAACGAACAGCCACGCCATGCCCACCACGATGATCAGATACAGCACCAGATAGCGACCGGTGCTGCGCAGAATGTTGCCTACGCTGTCGGTGTAATGGTGCGTGCTCTTATCGAACATGCGGTTAAACCAGCCGAAGAAACCGGTGGTCGCGCCGTGGCTGCCTTTCTGAATCGGCTTCAGCATCGTGGCGCACAGCGCCGGCGTCAGGATCAGCGCGACCAGTACCGATAGCGCCATTGCGGAAACAATGGTGATGGAGAACTGGCGATAGATGGCGCCGGTTGAACCGCCGAAGAATGCCATCGGGATAAATACCGCCGACAGCACCATGGCGATACCTACCAGCGCGCCCTGAATCTGCCCCATCGATTTACGCGTCGCTTCTTTCGGCGGCAGGCCTTCTTCGGCCATGACGCGCTCGACGTTCTCGACCACCACGATGGCGTCATCCACCAGCAGGCCGATGGCGAGCACCATCCCGAACATCGTCAGGGTGTTTATCGAGAAGCCAAACGCCGCCAGCACAGCGAAGGTCCCTAACAGGACCACCGGCACCGCGATGGTCGGGATCAGCGTGGCGCGGAAGTTCTGCAGGAACAGATACATCACCAGGAAGACCAGGATGATCGCTTCCACCAGCGTTTTAACCACTTCGTGAATAGAGATTTTCACGAACGGGGTGGTGTCATACGGGTAAACGATTTTCATCCCCGACGGGAAAAACGGCTCCATCTTCGCCAGTTCAGCGCGGATCGCGTTGGCGGTATCCAGCGCGTTCGCGCCGGTAGCCAGTTTAATACCCAGACCGGACGCTGGCTGGCCGTTATACTTCGCCACCACGTCATAGCTTTCGCCACCCAGCTCAATTTTGGCGACATCACGCAGACGAACCTGGGAACCATCCTGGTTCACCTTCAGCAGGATGTTGCCAAACTCTTCCGTATTGGTCAGACGCGTCTGTGCGACGATGGACGCGTTGAGCTGCTGGCCTTTCACCGGCGGCGTACCGCCTAACTGACCAGCGGCTACCTGGGCGTTCTGCGCTTTCAGAGCGCTGATCACGTCCACCGGCGTGAGCTGGAAGTTATTCAGTTTATTCGGATCCATCCAGATACGCATCGCGTACTGGGAACCGAAAAGCTGAACGTCGCCGACGCCGCTGGTACGGCTGATCGGGTCCTTCATGTTGGCCGCCACGTAGTCCGAAATATCGTCCTGGTTCATGGTGCCGTTGGTGTTAATAACGCCGACAACCATCAGGAAGCTGCTGGACGCTTTCTCAACGCTGATCCCTTGCTGCTGTACTTCTTGCGGCAGCAGAGGGGTGGCCAGGGCCAGCTTGTTCTGAACCTGAACCTGGGCGATGTCCGGATCGGTACCGGATTCGAAGGTCAGGGTGATGGTCGCCGTACCGGTGGAGTCGCCATTCGAGGACATGTACATCAGGTGATCGATACCGTTCATATTCTGTTCGATAACCTGAGTCACGGTGTTTTGCACGGTTTCGGCGTCAGCACCGGGGTACATGGCGGTAATGGAAATTGCTGGCGGCGCAATCGTCGGATATTGCGCCACCGGCAATTTGAGGATCGATAATCCCCCAGCCAGCATGATGATGATGGCGATCACCCATGCAAATATGGGGCGATCGATAAAGAAATTAGGCATGTCTTAACGGCTCCTGTTTAAGTTAAGACTTGGTTTGTTCTGATGGCGCGTTGCCTGCGGCTTGCTGTTTATCATCAGAAGCTACTTCCTGCGCTTTTACCTGCACGCCTGGTTTGATTTTTTGCAGGCCAGTGACGATAACGCGATCGCCGGATTTCAGACCGTCAGTGACCAGCCATTTATCGCCAATCGCTTGAGAAGCAGTGACCTGTCGGACTTCGACCTTATCGCCTTCACCCACTACCATGACGCTGGCATCGCCGCGCGGCGTACGGGTGACACCCTGTTGCGGCACCAGCAGGGCGTCAGGGTTAACCCCTTCTTCCAGACGGGCACGGACAAACATCCCCGGTAGCAGGGTGTGATCCGGGTTAGGGAAAATAGCGCGCAGCGTGATAGAGCCGGTGGTCTGATCGACGGTGACATCCGAGAATTCCAGCGTGCCAGCCTGCGGATACTTAAGACCGTCGTTAGTCACCAGCTCCACTTTCGCTTTCCCGTTTTCCTGTTTCAGACGGCCATCGGCCAGCTCCTGTTTCAGGCGCAGGAAATCATTGCTCGACTGGGTGACGTCGACATAGATCGGATCCAACTGCTGAACGGTTGCCAGGGCGGTTGTTTGACCATTTTGCACCAGCGCCCCTTCGGTCACTGCGGATTTACCAATGCGACCGCTAATCGGCGAGGTGACTTTGGTGTAGGCCAGATTGATGCGCGCGGTTTCAACGGCTGCTTTCGCCGCGACCACGGCCGCATTGCTCTGCTGCGCCGTCGCGACGGCGGTATCGTAGTCTTGTTGACTGATATATTTAGTGCCTAACAGTTTCTGATAACGCTTGACCGTCAGTTGATCCATGTTTGCCGCCGCCTGGGCTTTTGCCAGGTCGCCTTTGGCGCTGTCATAGCTGGCCTGATAGGTGGCTGGATCGATCTGATACAGGGAAACGCCGGCCTGGATATCGCTACCTTCCACGAAGTTACGTTTTAAAATAATGCCACTGACCTGAGGACGAACTTCCGCAATGCGATAGGCGCTGGTGCGGCCTGGCAGTTCGGTGGTTATTTGTAGAGGTGCGGATTTGAGCGTCACAATACCGACTTCCGGCATGTGCTGGGCTCCTTGTTGAGCCGGTTTATCGTCACATCCTGTTAGCGCTAAGCTGCCTGAGAGCATCAGAACGACCGCCAGAGGCGTTAACCCTCTGTTTTTGTTCATATGTAAACCTCGAGTGTCCAATTTCAAAATGTTCAGTGGCTCAAACAACCACAAACCCACTACAGTCTTTCTATTATGGTCGTGCTATGGTACATACATTCACAAATGTATGTAAACGTAACCTCTGTAAAGTCATTAACCTATGGCACGAAAAACCAAACAACAGGCACGTGAAACCCGGCAACTGATTCTGGATGTTGCTCTGCGTCTGTTTTCGCAGCAAGGCGTATCATCTACCTCGTTGGCAACAATTGCAAAAGCTGCGGGTGTAACGAGGGGGGCTATCTACTGGCATTTCAAGAATAAATCAGATTTATTCAACGAAATTTGGGAGCTGTCAGACGCCAGTATTAGCGATCTCGAAATTGAGTATCGGGCAAAATTCCCCAACGATCCACTCTCAGTTATCAGGGAGATATTAGTCTATGTTCTTGAAGCGACAGTGACAGAAGAGCGTCGTCGGTTGATGATGGAGATTATCTTCCATAAGTGCGAATTCGTCGGAGAAATGACCGTAGTGCAGCAGGCCCAGCGGCAGCTCTCCCTGGCGAGCTACGAGCGTATCGAGCAAACCTTAAAAGAGTGTATCGCGGCGAAGCTGTTGCCTGCCAATTTACTCACCCGGCGAGCGGCGATTTTAATGCGCAGCTACCTTTCAGGCCTGATGGAGAACTGGCTGTTTGCTCCCGACTCGTTCGACCTGCATGCGGAAGCGCGTGACTACGTCGCCATCCTGCTGGAGATGTATCAATTCTGCCCCACGCTTCGCGGCCCGGAGAGCCTGCCAGCTTAACGAAGCGTGCGGATGAGCGTGAATTTTTAGCGCGGTCCGCCGCTATTCGCCAGCGATGAGAAGTGCTATTCTGCGCGCTTGCGACGACCCCCGGTATTCTCCGGCATTTGCATTCATTCATATTAACTATGCTGCACACGATCTCCAGGCAACGCGCCACGTTCATCTTTACCATTATGCTGCTCTGTTTAATTGGCCTTTTCAGTCCAGTTCAGGGCCGCGCCGCAGACCTCCCTGACCGGGCGGAGGTGCAGAGTCAGCTCAACACATTAAACAAGCAAAAGGAACTGACTCCGCAGGATAAACTGGTCCAGCAGGATTTGACCCAGACCCTGGAAACGCTGGATAAAATCGATCGCATCAAGAGCGAGACGACGCAGCTCCGCCAGCAGGTCGAGCAAGCCCCGGCGAAGCTGCGCCAGGCGGTGGATAACCTTAACAACCTGAGCGATGTCCCGAACGACGACGCGACGCGCAAGACGCTGAGCACGCTCTCCCTGCGTCAGCTGGAATCACGCGTCACCCAAACGCTGGACGATCTGCAGAATGCGCAAAACGATCTGGCAACCTACAACAGCCAGCTGGTTTCCCTGCAAACGCAGCCGGAACGGGTGCAAAATGCGATGTACAACGCCTCCCAGCAGCTGCAGCAGATCCGTAATCGTCTGAATGGCACCTCGGTGGGCGATGAGACTCTGCGTCCGACCCAGCAGGTGTTGCTGCAGGCCCAGCAGGCGTTGCTCAACGCGCAGATCGAGCAGCAGCGTAAGAGCCTCGAAGGCAACACTATCCTGCAGGATACCCTGCAGAAGCAGCGTGACTATGTAACCGCCTGGAGCAACCGGCTGGAGCATCAGCTGCAGCTGCTGCAGGAGGCGGTGAACAGCAAGCGACTGACGCTGACTGAGAAAACCGCCCAGGAGGCGGTCACGCCGGATGAAACCACGCGTATTCAGGCCAACCCGCTGGTCAAGCAGGAGCTGGATGTTAACCACCAGTTGAGCGAGAAGCTGATCCAGGCGACGGAGAATGGCAACCAGCTGGTGCAGCGCAATATCCAGGTAAAGAACTGGCTCGACCGCGCCCTGCAGTCTGAGCGGGATATTAAAGAGCAAATTTCCGTGCTCAAGGGCAGCCTGCTGCTGTCGCGCATTCTTTATCAGCAGCAGCAGACGCTGCCGTCGGCGGATGAGCTGCAGGATATGACTAATCGCATAGCCGACCTGCGGCTTGAACAGTTTGAAGTTAACCAGCAGCGCGACGCCCTGTTCCAGAGCGATGCCTATGTCGCTAAGCTGGAAGAGGGGCACAGCGCTGAAGTAACCGATGAAGTGCACGCCGCGCTGCTGGAAGTGATCGACATGCGTCGCGAGCTGCTTGACCAGTTCAATAAACAGCTGGGGAACCAGCTGATGATGGCCATCAACCTGCAGATCAACCAGCAGCAGCTGATGAGCGTCTCCAGCAGCCTGAAAGAAATCCTGACCCAGCAAATTTTCTGGGTGAACAGCAATAAACCGATGGACTGGGAGTGGATTAAGGCCTTCCCGGAAGCGCTGAAAGGTCAGTTTAAGGCGATGAAAATCACCGTGAACTGGGAAAAAGCGTGGCCGGCGGTATTTATCGCTTTCCTCGCCGGATTACCGCTGCTGCTAATTGCCGGCCTGATCCGCTGGCGTTTGCAGTGGCTCAAGGATTATCAGGCGAAGCTGGCTTCTCAGGTAGGCCAACTACGCAATGATACCCAACTGCATACGCCGAAGGCGATCTTTATCGACCTGATCCGCGCCTTACCGGTGGTGCTGGTGATTCTGGCGATTGGCCTGATCTTACTCACCATGCAGTTAAATATCAGCGGACTGCTGTGGGCGTACAGTAAAAAACTGGCGATGTTCTGGCTGGTGTTTGGCCTGTGCTGGAAAGTGCTGGAAAAGAACGGCGTGGCGGTCAGCCACTTTAATATGCCGGCGCAGTTGACCAGCCACTGGCGGCGGCAGATTGTCCGCGTCAGCCTGGCGCTGCTGCCGCTGAATTTCTGGTCGGTGATTTCCGAGCTGTCGCCGCTGAACCTGATGGACGATGTGCTGGGGCAGTTGGTGATTTTCTTCAACTTACTGCTGATCGCGGTGCTGGTCTGGCCGATGTGCCGGGAAAGCTGGCGCGATAAAGAGTCGCACAGCCTGCGCCTGCTGACGATCACGGTGCTGTCTATCGTTCCGGTGGCCCTGATGGTGCTGACGGCGACCGGCTACTTCTACACCACGCTGCGCCTGGCGGGACGCTGGATCGAGACGGTTTATCTGGTAATGATCTGGAACCTGCTGTACCAGACCGTGCTGCGTGGCCTGAGCGTGGCGGCGCGGCGTATCGCCTGGCGCCGGGCGCTGGCGCGCCGTCAGCATCTGGTGAAGGAGGGCGCGGAAGGCGCCGAGCCGCAGGAGGAGCCGACTATCGCCCTCGAGCAGGTTAACCAGCAGACGTTGCGCATCACCATGCTGGTGATGATCGCGCTGTTCGCGGTCATGTTCTGGGCGATTTGGTCGGATTTGATCACCGTTTTCGCCTATCTCGACAGCATCACCCTCTGGCATTACAACGGCACCGAGGCGGGGGCCAGCGTGGTGCGCAGCGTGACGATGGGCAGCCTGCTGTTTGCCATTGTGGCGTCGATGGTTGCCTGGGCGCTAATCCGCAACCTGCCGGGGCTGCTGGAGGTGCTGGTCCTGTCGCGGCTCAATATGCGTCAGGGGACTTCCTACGCCATCACCACCATTCTTAACTATGCGATTATCGCCATTGGGGCGATGACGGTATTCGGGTCGCTGGGCGTCTCCTGGGACAAACTGCAATGGCTGGCGGCCGCGCTGTCGGTTGGTTTGGGTTTTGGTCTGCAGGAGATCTTCGGTAACTTTGTCTCCGGCCTGATTATTCTGTTCGAACGTCCGGTGCGCATCGGGGATACGGTGACTATCGGCACCTTCTCCGGTACGGTAAGCAAAATCCGTATTCGCGCCACCACCATTACCGACTTCGATCGCAAAGAGGTGATCATCCCGAACAAGGCGTTCGTTACCGAGCGCTTGATCAACTGGTCGCTCTCCGACACCGTGACCCGCGTGGTGATCCGCCTCGGCGTCGCCTATGGTTCCGACCTGGATAAGGTGAAGGAGGTGCTGCTGAAGGTGGCGCACGATCATCCGAAAGTGATGCAGGAGCCAGCGCCGGCGGTCTTCTTCACTACATTCGGCCCCAGTACGCTGGATCATGAACTACGTCTGTATGTCCGTGAACTGCGCGATCGCAGCTACACGGTGGATGAGCTCAACCGCGCCATCGACCGTCTGTGCCGGGAGAATGACATCAACATTGCCTTTAACCAGCTGGAAGTCCATCTGCGAAATGAAAAGGGTGATGAAGTCACGGAAGTGAAGCGGGATGGAAAGGGCGACGATTTAGCTCCCTCCGTCGCGTCTTAACTGAAGAGGGGCGGCGCAACGCCGCCCCTGTTGCATCAGGGCGCCAGCGCGGCGAGCTCCTCGTCGCTAAGCCCGGTGAGTTCTCTCACGATTTGTCGTTCGAGGCCGCGCGCCAGCATTCTGGCGGCGATGCTGCGAGTGGCGGCTTCTCGACCTTCCTGCTCGCCCTCCTGCTGCCCCTGTTTACGGCCTTTCTCTTCCAGCCATTCGGCAATGGTCATCATCAGCTCCTTATGCCTGGGCGACTGCGCCGCCAGCGCGCGGATCAGCGCCCCCGGATGTTCCGTTGTACCCGCCTGCAACATATAGCGCAGCAGCGTATTCAACTGCGCTTCTGTCAGATAGCCTTGCGTCATCAGCGCGATCAGCGGCACCTGCAGCTCGGCCAGATCGCGATGGCGGATATGCTTTTGCAACAGCTCCAGCATGGCCATCCGCCGATGACGGACTATCTGATTATCTGGCATAACGGTGAGGTCCACCAGCGGAAAATCACCGCTATAGAGCGCCTTCGCCAGCGCCGGTTCGGCGAATAGCTGTTGCCAGTTGCGGGGCCAGGGCCAGGGGCTGACCTTGCCGTGATAAAACAGAATCGGCACCACCAGCGGCAGCGTGTCGTGGCCAGCGTCCAGATGACGCTGCATGGCGGCCAGCGCGTAGCGCAGCAGGCGAAACGCCATCAGCTTGTCCGGGGTACTCTGGTGCTCAATCAGCGCGTAAACATAGCCCGGTCCGTGGCGGGTGCGCAGTGAGTAAAGGATATCGGAATAGCTGGCGCGCAGGTCCTCTTCAACAAAGCTACCGGAGACCAGCTGCAGCGAATCCAGCTCGCAGATTGCCAGAAACGGCGCGGGCAGATACAGCTGCAGGAAATCCTTCGCCACCGCCTGATGCATCAGCATCTGGCGAAAAACCGCATCGTGCGGGGTTTGACTGACCTTTTCCATCAATATTGCCTCCATCGGCGTCATGCGCAGAGGACCACTCTGCCAGCACTCCGCCGTGGGCAACATCTTACTTCTGCGGCGTTTGCGAGGCGCTTTCCGCGTTTTTTAACTTGTTTGCATAATCCCGCCTGACAATTTCCAGCGCGTCCAGCACGGTTTGCGCCGGGATCTGATGTGATTCCAGCAACATGATTAAATCGACGGCCAGTTTGACCTCATCGGGGGCATTTTCCAGCGACATCGGACTCTCCTGTTAGCGCGTCAGCCGCGCCAGTACGTTTTCAATCTTATCCAGCGCCTGTCGGCAGCGCGCCAGCCGTCCACTGTAGACCTCGACTTCCCTGGCCAGCCGCTGCTGCTCGTCGAGGCTGGTAGCCTGCGTCTGCTGGCGCTGGCGTTGGTCGCGCATCGCCAGCAGGCGGCGCTCATACTCCTGATGCTGTAGGCGACGGCGCTGCCAGCGGCTCAGCGTTGGCGAGGCATGGTCCCAACTGCGCAGCGACCAGGTGGCGGTTTCGCGACGCAGCGCAGCGATTTGCGCCGCCAGACGCTCGGCGATCCAGGCTACCTGCGGCAACTGCTGGCGCTCGACGGCCTGGCGGAGTTGGTGAAAGTTGTGTTGGGCTTCCGCCAGATAGGCCTGCATCAGCGTGCTGCGGGTGTGGAAGAGCTGGCGGTCAAAGCGCGGGCTGAGGGTCGCGTGCTCCGCCAGCGGCGCCACCTGCGCGG
Organism: Klebsiella sp. JB_Kp031; assembly: GCF_040064295.1. Classification (NCBI taxonomy): domain Bacteria; kingdom Pseudomonadati; phylum Pseudomonadota; class Gammaproteobacteria; order Enterobacterales; family Enterobacteriaceae; genus Klebsiella; species Klebsiella sp. JB_Kp031. Next base: position 171,690 of record NZ_JBEAJW010000001.1, on the reverse strand, counting down.
CCAGCTCGCTGAGCTGATTGTTCAGCGTTTGTAAAAGTTGAGCTGTTTTCACCAACCCCCTCCATTCTCCATCAGCCAACTGTGCTACAGTAGCCGTATCTGTTTGATAACGATTCGCATTATGCCACCTGTTATTTTAACCATTATCGGCTGGCTGGCGGTAGCGCTGGGTACGCTGGGCGTCTTCTTACCGTTGCTGCCGACGACGCCGTTTATTCTGCTTGCTGCCTGGTGCTTTGCCCGCTCATCGCCGCGCTTTCACCAGTGGCTGCTGTATCGCTCATGGTTCGGCGGCTATCTTCGCCACTGGCAACAGTACCGCGCCATGCCTCGCGGCGCCAAACCGCGCGCCATTGCCATGATCGTGGCGACTTTTGCTATTTCGCTGTGGCTGGTTAAGCTTACGTGGGTGCGCATCATGCTGTTGGTCATTCTGGCCTGTCTGCTGATCTTTATGTGGCGCATTCCGGTGGTTGACGCAAAGCAACAAAAGCACTGATGCGCAATAATGCCTGTTGCAATTGTTGCTGACAGCCAGTAAATTCTGGCGTTTTCGAGCGCGGGTAAGCCTGGTCAAAGGTTAAACAAATGTTTCTTTGGCCCCTTTTGCACGCCCGTGGGTAACACCGTTTCAATCAGGCATACACTTATGACCGCAACTGCACAGCAGCTTGAATATCTGAAGAACAGCATCCAGAGTATCGAGGATTATCCAAAACCGGGCATTCTTTTCCGCGATGTCACCAGTTTACTGGAAGACCCGAAAGCTTACGCGCTCAGCATTGAACTGCTGACCGAGCGCTACAAAGACGCGGGAATTACCAAAGTGGTAGGGACTGAGGCGCGTGGCTTCCTTTTCGGCGCACCGGTTGCGCTGGCGCTGGGCGTGGGCTTTGTTCCGGTACGCAAGCCGCGTAAGTTGCCGCGTGAAACCATCGCTGAGAGCTATGAGCTGGAATACGGCACCGATCAGCTGGAGATCCACGTTGACGCCATCAAACCGGGCGACAAAGTGCTGGTGGTGGACGATCTGCTGGCGACCGGCGGAACCATCGACGCGACGGTCAAACTGATCCGCCGTCTCGGCGGCGAAGTGCAGGATGCCGCTTTCATTATCAATCTCTTCGATCTGGGCGGCGAACAGCGCCTGGAGAAGCTGGGGATCCACTGCTTCAGTCTGGTGCCGTTCCCGGGCCACTAAGCAAATCCCTCCACATAGCCTCGCCGATCGGGCGGGGCTGTGATAGCATGACCCCTTCGTGATTTCACCTTCCAGCGTTTCAGAGCCAGCCCATGAGTTATCAGGTCTTAGCCCGTAAATGGCGCCCACAAACCTTTGCTGACGTCGTCGGCCAGGAACATGTGCTGACCGCACTGGCGAACGGCTTGTCGTTAGGGCGCATTCATCACGCTTATCTCTTTTCCGGTACCCGCGGAGTCGGTAAGACCTCCATCGCCCGCCTGCTGGCGAAAGGGTTAAACTGTGAAACCGGCATCACCGCCACCCCCTGCGGCGTGTGCGATAACTGCCGGGAAATTGAACAGGGGCGCTTTGTCGATCTGATTGAGATTGACGCCGCCTCACGCACCAAAGTCGAAGATACCCGCGACCTGCTGGATAACGTCCAGTACGCGCCGGCCCGGGGCCGCTTCAAGGTCTATCTCATCGACGAAGTTCATATGCTGTCGCGCCACAGCTTCAATGCGTTATTAAAGACGCTGGAGGAGCCGCCGGCGCACGTCAAATTCCTGCTGGCGACGACGGATCCGCAGAAGCTGCCGGTGACGATCTTATCCCGCTGCCTGCAGTTCCACCTGAAGGCGCTGGACGTTGAACAGATCCGCCATCAGCTGGAGCATATTCTTGGCGAAGAGCAGATTGCCTTCGAGCCCCGCGCGCTGCAGCTGTTGTCGCGCGCCGCCGACGGCAGCCTGCGCGATGCCTTAAGCCTGACCGATCAGGCTATTGCCAGTGGAGAAGGGCAACTGACGGCGGCGTCGGTGAGCACCATGCTCGGCACCCTCGATGACGATCAGGCACTGTCGTTGATTGAAGCCCTGGTCGCCGCCGATGGCGAGCGAGTCATGGCGGGCGTCAATGACGCCGCCGCGCGCGGCGTTGAATGGGAGGCGCTGCTGGTGGAGATGCAGAGCCTGCTGCACCGCATCGCCATGGTTCAGCTGTCCCCTTCGGCGCTGGGCACCGACATGGCCGCGGTCGAAGTGCGCATGCGCGAACTGGCGCGCACCGTACCGCCGGGCGACGTTCAGCTCTACTACCAAACGCTGCTGATTGGCCGCAAAGAGCTACCCTATGCCCCGGACCGGCGGATGGGCGTCGAAATGACGCTGCTGCGCGCCCTGGCGTTTCATCCGCGTAAGCCGCTGCCGGAGCCCGAGGTGCAGCCGGCGCAGGCCGCCGCGCCCGCGCCGCGCCAGCCGGTTTCCCCCGCAGCGCCGCCACAGCCGCCGCAGAGTTTGCCGCCGACCACCAGCCAGGTGCTGGCGGCCCGCAGCCACCTGCAGCGCAGCCAGGGAGCAACCACCCCAAAAAAGAGTGAACCGGCAGCCGCTTCCCGCGCGCGGCCGGTGAATAACGCTGCGCTGGAGCGACTGAGTTCGATTACCGAGCGCGTCCAGGCTCGTCCGGCCGCGGCGGCGCTGGAGCAGGCCCCGGCGAAGAAAGAGGCTTATCGCTGGAAGGCGACGACGGTGGTTGAAGAGACCAAAGTCGAAGTCGCCACGCCTAAAGCGCTGAAAAAAGCGCTGGAGCATGAAAAAACGCCTGAGCTGGCGGCCAAGCTTGCCGTTGAAGCGGTCGAGCGCGACAGCTGGGCGGCAGAAGTGAGCCAGTTGGCAGTACCGAAGCTGGTCGAGCAGGTGGCGCTCAACGCGTGGAAAGAGCAGGAGGGCAATCGCGTCTGTCTGCATCTGCGCACCAGCCAGCGCCACCTCAATTCCGCCGGCGCACAGCAAAAGCTGGCTGAAGCGCTGGGGGTGTTGTACGGTACGCCCGTTGAATTGACCATCGTGGAAGACGATAATCCCGCGATGCGCACGCCGCTGGAGTGGCGGCAGGCTATTTATGAAGAGAAGCTCGCGCAGGCGCGCGAAGCGATTATTGCGGATAATAACATTCAGACCCTGCGTCGTTTCTTTGACGCCGATCTGGATGAAGAGAGTATCCGCCCCATTTGACTGCAAGTTTGACTTGCAGTCAGTACCTTTAATGATGACTGACTGAGAGAGAAGCCTATGTTTGGTGGAAAAGGCGGCCTGGGTAACCTGATGAAGCAGGCCCAGCAGATGCAAGAAAAAATGCAGAAGATGCAGGAAGAGATCGCTCAGCTGGAAGTGACCGGCGAATCCGGCGCGGGTCTGGTGAAAGTGACCATTAACGGCGCGCACAACTGCCGCCGCGTGGAGATCGACCCAAGCCTGCTGGAAGATGACAAAGAGATGCTGGAAGATCTGGTGGCTGCCGCGTTCAACGACGCTGCGCGCCGTATCGAAGAGACCCAGAAAGAGAAGATGGCTTCCGTCTCTGCCGGTATGCAGCTGCCGCCAGGCTTCAAGATGCCGTTCTGATGCAAACCAGCCCGCTGTTAACTCAGCTTATGGAAGCACTGCGCTGTCTGCCGGGCGTCGGCCCGAAGTCGGCGCAGCGCATGGCGTTTACCCTGCTGCAGCGCGATCGCAGCGGCGGGATGCGTCTGGCGCAGGCGCTGACGCGCGCGATGTCGGAGATCGGCCACTGTGCCGATTGCCGCACCTTCACCGAGCAGGAGGTGTGCAATATCTGCAGCAACCCGCGTCGCCAGGAAAACGGCCAGATCTGCGTGGTGGAGAGTCCGGCGGACATCTACGCCATTGAGCAGACCGGGCAGTATTCCGGCCGCTACTTCGTGCTGATGGGGCACCTGTCGCCGCTCGACGGCATCGGGCCTGATGACATCGGGCTCGATCGCCTGGAGCAACGGCTGGAGGCGGAGTCGATCACCGAGGTGATCCTTGCCACCAACCCGACCGTTGAGGGCGAGGCGACAGCCAACTATATCGCGGAGCTGTGCGCGCAGTATGGCGTCGACGCCAGCCGAATCGCCCACGGCGTGCCGGTGGGCGGCGAGCTGGAGATGGTCGACGGCACCACGCTGTCCCACTCGCTGGCCGGTCGCCACAAGATTACTTTCTGAACAAATGGAGGCGGCTATCGCCGCCTCCGCTTGAAAAATTTCCCCGCTGTCCCCATCTCCCACTCAACGGTTTTTTACCCATTTAAAATGGCATTGTTGAGGTTGAATCAGATGAAAGGACAAGAAACTCGTGGTTTTCAGTCAGAAGTAAAACAGCTTCTGCACCTGATGATCCATTCCCTCTATTCCAACAAAGAAATCTTTCTGCGTGAGCTGATTTCCAACGCCTCTGATGCGGCCGATAAGCTGCGTTTCCGCGCGCTGTCGCAGCCGGATTTGTATGAGGGAGACGGCGAGCTGCGCGTGCGGGTTTCGTTTGATAAAGACAACCGTACCCTGACCATTGCCGATAACGGTATCGGTATGAACCGGGAAGAGGTTATCGACCATCTCGGCACCATCGCCAAATCCGGCACCAAAGCGTTCCTCGAATCGATGGGTTCCGACCAGGCAAAAGATAGCCAGCTGATTGGCCAGTTCGGTGTCGGCTTCTATTCGGCCTTCATCGTGGCGGATAAAGTGACCGTCCGTACCCGTGCGGCAGGCGATAAACCTGAGAACGGCGTGTTCTGGGAATCCGCCGGCGAAGGGGAATATACCGTGGCTGACATCACCAAAGCCGATCGCGGGACCGAAATCACCCTGCATCTGCGCGAAGGTGAGGACGATTTCCTCAACGACTGGCGCGTGCGCTCCATCATCAGCAAGTATTCCGACCATATCGCGCTGCCGGTTGAGATTGAGAAACGGGAAGAGAAAGACGGCGAAACCGTTATCAGTTGGGAAAAAATCAACAAGGCACAGGCCCTGTGGACTCGCAGCAAGTCTGAAGTTAACGACGACGAATACAAAGAATTCTACAAGCACATTGCCCATGACTACAGCGACCCGCTGACCTGGAGCCACAACCGCGTGGAAGGTAAGCAGGAGTACACCAGCCTGCTGTATATCCCGTCGCAGGCGCCGTGGGATATGTGGAACCGCGATCATAAACACGGCCTGAAGCTGTACGTCCAGCGTGTGTTCATCATGGACGACGCCGAGCAGTTTATGCCGAACTACCTGCGCTTCGTACGCGGCCTGATAGACTCCAACGATCTGCCGCTGAACGTCTCCCGTGAAATTCTGCAGGACAGCAGCGTGACCCGCAACCTGCGCACCGCGCTGACCAAACGCGCACTGCAGATGCTGGATAAGCTGGCGAAAGACGACGCCGAAAAATATCAGACCTTCTGGAAACAGTTCGGCCTGGTGCTGAAAGAGGGGCCGGCGGAAGATCCGAGCAACCAGGAGGCGATCGCCAAACTGCTGCGCTTCGCGACCACCCATACTGACTCCTCCGCGCAGACCGTGTCGCTGGAAGAGTACGTCTCACGCATGAAAGAAGGTCAGGAGAAGATCTACTATATCACTGCCGACAGCTATGCGGCGGCGAAGAGCAGCCCGCACCTCGAGCTGCTGCGTAAGAAAGGGATCGAAGTGCTGCTGCTCTCCGATCGCATCGACGAGTGGATGATGAGCTACCTGACCGAGTTCGACGGCAAAGCGTTCCAGTCTGTCGCTAAAGCCGACGAGTCGCTGGACAAGCTGGCGGATGAAGTGGACGAGTCCACCAAAGAAGCCGAAAAAGCGCTGGAGCCGTTCGTTGAGCGTGTGAAAAACCTGCTTGGCGACCGGGTCAAAGAGGTGCGTCTGACCCATCGTCTGACCGATACCCCGGCGATTGTCACCACCGATGCCGACGAGATGAGCACCCAGATGGCGAAGCTTTTCGCGGCTGCGGGCCAGGCGGCGCCGGAAGTGAAATACATCTTCGAACTGAACCCGGCGCATCAGCTGGTGAAACGCGCAGCCGATACCCAGGATGACGCGCAGTTCGGCGAATGGGTGGAACTGCTGCTGGATCAGGCGCTGCTGGCCGAGCGCGGCACGCTGGAAGATCCGAACCAGTTTATCCGCCGTATGAACCAGCTGCTGGCTTCCTGACGCGAACCTGAACGAGTAGCCCGGCCGAGCGACGCGACGCCGGGAACGGGATAAATGCCCCGTCTGAGCGATTTGCTCAGACGGGGCATTTCACATTGGATTGCATAAAATATCTCACCATTAACCGTTTCAGCCGCACCGCCTTCCTTGAGCCATCGCCGTTCTGGTGGTATGGTTTAGCGTTTTTGAAAAATTGAATCGACTTTTGAGGGGATTTTCGTAATGCGTATTATTCTGCTTGGCGCTCCGGGCGCGGGTAAAGGAACTCAGGCTCAGTTCATCATGGAGAAATACGGTATTCCGCAAATCTCCACCGGCGATATGCTGCGCGCTGCGGTAAAATCCGGCTCTGAGCTCGGTAAGCAGGCGAAAGACATCATGGACGCCGGCAAGCTGGTGACCGATGAGCTGGTTATCGCGCTGGTTAAAGAGCGTATCGCCCAGGAAGATTGCCGTAACGGCTTCCTGCTGGACGGTTTCCCGCGCACTATTCCGCAGGCTGACGCCATGAAAGAAGCGGGCATTACCGTTGATTACGTGCTGGAATTCGACGTGCCGGACGAACTGATTGTCGACCGTATCGTTGGCCGTCGCGTTCACGCGGCATCCGGTCGCGTATACCACATCAAATTCAATCCGCCGAAGGTGGAAGGCAAAGACGACGTGACCGGCGAAGAGCTGACCACCCGTAAAGACGACCAGGAAGAGACCGTGCGTAAGCGTCTGGTGGAATATCATCAGATGACGGCGCCGCTGATCGGCTACTACACCAAAGAAGCGCAGGCGGGCAACACCAAATACGCCAAAGTCGACGGCACCAAAGCGGTGGCTGACGTGCGCGCCGAACTGGAAAAAATCCTCGGCTGATAAAGCCTTTTCTCATCCTGCTGCGGCAGGATGAGAACTCCTCTCATTCCTACCTTTTGCTATGATTGGTTCCGTTTAGCGCCATTTCAGCTACAATTGGCTGCGATTCAAATGGTTAAGAGGCGGTAATGCATCAGACGAAAACAGGTATCTTGCTGGCCAATTTAGGCACTCCCGATGCGCCCACCCCCGGTGCGGTGAAGCGTTATCTGCGACAATTCCTCAGCGACAAACGGGTGGTGGATACGTCTCGTCTGCTATGGTGGCCGCTGCTGCGCGGCGTCATACTGCCGATTCGCTCTCCCCGCGTGGCTAAACTCTATCAGTCCGTCTGGATGGAAGAGGGGTCGCCGCTGATGGTATACAGCCGTCGCCAGCAGCAGGCGCTGGCTGCCAGACTGCCGGATACCCCGGTGGCGCTGGGCATGAGCTATGGAACGCCGTCGCTGGCCAGCGCGGTGGATGATTTACTGGCGCAAGGGGTGGGGCACATCGTGGTGCTGCCGCTGTATCCGCAATATTCCTGCTCGACGGTGGCTGCCGTCTGGGATGAGCTGGCGCGGATCCTCGCGAAAAAACGCGCCATTCCCGGTATCTCGTTTATTCGCGATTACGCCGGGCACCCGGACTATATCCATGCTCTGGCGGCCAGCGTGCGCGCCTCGTTTGCCGTTCATGGGGAACCGGATCTGCTGCTGCTTTCCTATCATGGGATCCCGCAGCGCTATGCCAACCAGGGAGATGATTATCCTCAGCGCTGTCGTGATACCACGCGGGAACTGGTCTCCGCGCTGGGGCTGCCACCGGAGCGGGTGATGATGACCTTCCAGTCGCGCTTTGGGCGGGAACCCTGGCTGACGCCGTACACCGATGAGACGCTGAAGATGCTCGGCGAGAAAGGGACGAAGCATATTCAGGTGCTGTGCCCGGGCTTTGCCGCCGACTGTCTCGAAACGCTGGAAGAGATCGCCGTCCAGAACCGGGAAATCTTCCTCGAAGCGGGTGGCAAGCAATATGAATACATTCCGGCGCTTAACGCGGACGCCGCGCATATTGAGATGATGGTCAACCTGACGGCGCCTTATCGCTGATCGCGCGCAGGGCGGGGAATATGCTACTATTTCCCGCTTGTTCCCTGTTATTTAAGCGCCACTATGAAATTTCCCGGTAAACGCAAGTCCAAACACTATTTTCCCGTTAACGCCCGCGACCCGCTGCTGCAGCAAATTCAGCCGGAGAATGAATCCAGCGTCTCCTGGGTGGTGGGTATTGACCAGACGCTGGTGGATATCGAAGCGAAAGTGGATGAGGCGTTTATCGTGCGCTACGGCCTGAGCGCGGGCCACTCTCTGGTGATTGAAGATGATGTCGCCGAGGCGCTGTACCAGGAGCTGGTGCGCAATAATCTTATTACTCATCAGTTTGCCGGCGGCACGATCGGCAATACCATGCACAACTACTCGGTGCTGGCGGACGATCGCTCGGTGCTGCTTGGCGTCATGTGCAGTAATATCGAAATCGGCGGCTATGCCTATCGCTACCTGTGCAATACCTCCAGCCGTACCGATCTGAACTATCTGCAGGGCGTTGACGGCGCCATTGGCCGCTGCTTCACCCTGATCAGCGATAGCGGCGAGCGCACCTTCGCCATTAGCCCGGGTCATATGAACAAGCTGCGCCCGGAAAGCATTCCGGAAGCGGTGATCGCTGGCGCCTCGGCGCTGGTGCTGACCTCCTACCTGGTACGCTGCAAGCCGGGCGAGCCGATGCCGGACGCGACGATGAAAGCCATCGAGTATGCCAAAAAGCATGATGTGCCGGTGGTGTTAACTCTTGGTACCAAATACGTGATTGCCGATAACCCGGCGTGGTGGCAGCAGTTCCTGCAGGATCATGTCTCGATTCTGGCGATGAATGAAGAGGAAGGGGAAGCGCTGACCGGTTTTGCCGATCCGCTGTCGGCGGCGGACAAAGCGCTGGACTGGGTCGACCTGGTGCTGTGCACCGCCGGACCGGCGGGGCTATATATGGCGGGCTTCACCGAAGAAGAGGCGAAGCGTAAAACCCAGCATCCGCTGCTGCCGGGGGCGATCCCGGAATTTAACCAGTTTGAATTCAGTCGCGCGATGCGTCACCAGGACTGCGTCAATCCGCTGCGTATTTATTCGCACATCGCGCCGTATATGGGCGGCCCGGAGAAGATCATGAACACCAACGGCGCAGGCGACGGCGCGCTGGCGGCGCTGCTGCATGACATCACCGCCAATAACTACCATCGCAATAACGTACCCAACTCCAGCAAACACAAATGCAAATGGCTGACCTACTCCTCGCTGGCGCAGGTGTGTAAATATGCCAACCGCGTGAGCTATCAGGTGCTGAACCAGCACTCGCCGCGTTTAACCCGCGGCCTGCCGGAACGTGAGGACAGCCTGGAAGAGGCGTACTGGGATCGATAAGCGAGTCCCTCTCCCGACGGGAGAGGGCTGTACATCAGCCAGTGACCACTTCACCGGCGGGTGGCGTTTCCAGAAGCTGCAGCATGGCGCGGGCAATTTCCCGCTCGCCCATCACCACCTGATTGGCCCCACGGTCGATAATGTAATCCACTTCATCATCGTAATGGGCGCGGGCGATAATCTCGATATTCGGACATTTTTCCCGTGCGGAGGCGACAATCTCGCCGGCCTCATAGCCGTTGGGAATGGTCAGCAGCAGCCAGCGAGCGCAGTCGAGATGCGCCAGCTCCATGATCTCTTCATTGGCGGCATTGCCCAGCACCGCGCTGATCCCGCGCTCGCGTAGCTCATCCACGCGGGTGCGCGAGGTTTCAACCACCACCAGCGGGATCCCCTGGGCCATCAGCTTCTCGCCCAGCAGGCTGCCGACGCGGCCGAAGCCGACCAGCAGCGCGTGGTTGCAGATATCGACCGGCACCTGCTTCTCGTCTTCCAGCACCTCTTCCAGGGTCTGCTCGTCGAGGGTTTCGGTTTTATCGAGATATTTCTCCAGCAGGGTAAACAGCACCGGGTTGAGCATAATCGAGATGATCGCCCCGGCCAGCACCAGGTTTTGCCCGGCCTGCGGCAGCAGGTTAAGCGCCATCCCCAGGCCGGCGAGAATAAAGGCAAATTCACCAATCTGCGCCAGGCTGGCGGCAATCGTCAGTGCGGTACGCGGCGAGTGGCCAAACATACGCACGAGGAAAAAGGCGGCTGCGGATTTACCAAAGATAATGATCGCCAGCGTCGCCAGCACCGCCAGCGGCTGCTGGACCAGCACCATTGGGTCAAACAGCATGCCGACGGAGACAAAGAACAGCACCGCAAAGGCGTCGCGCAGCGGCAGGGTGTCATGGGCGGCGCGGTGGCTCAGCTCGGATTCATTAAGCACCATGCCGGCAAAGAAGGCGCCGAGGGCGAAGGAGACATCAAACAGCTCCACGGCGCCGAAGGCGATGCCCAGCGCCAGGGCCAGCACCGACAGGGTGAACAGCTCGCGCGAGCCGGTGGCCGCGCTGCGGGACATGATCCACGGCACCAGCCGACGGCCGACCAGCATCATGATGGCGATAAAGGCCACCACTTTGCCAATGGTGATCCCGAGGTCGAGGGCGAGGGAAGCGAAGCCGACGTTGCCTTTCTCCGCCATACCGGCCACTGCCGGCAGCAGGACCAGCGTCAGGACCATCACCAGGTCTTCCACAATCAGCCAGCCGATGGCGATCTGCCCGCGCTGACTGTCAATCAGCTGTCGTTCCTCCAGGGCGCGCAGCAGCACCACGGTACTGGCGGTAGAGAGACACAGGCCAAAGACGATGCCGGTCATCAGCGACCAGCCAAGGGCGGCGGAGAGCGCCATACCCAACAGCGTCGCCACAGCTATCTGGGCGATGGCCCCGGGAATGGCGATCGACTTTACCGCCATCAGATCCTTGAGGGAAAAATGCAGCCCGACGCCGAACATCAGCAGGATCACGCCGAGTTCCGCCAGTTCCGGAGCCAGTTTGGTGTCAGCAACAAAGCCAGGGGTGAAAGGTCCGGCCAGCACGCCCGCTAAGAGATATCCCACCAGAGGAGAAATACGTAGCTTATTGGCAATCATGCCGAGAATAAAGGCGAGCACGAGGCCGCCGACAATGGTGGTGATTAGCGGTGTTGCGTGGTGCATTCCGTCTCCTTTCCAGTGGTGAATCGGTCCATTTTGCTACCCTGTCCGCGTAATAGTTTATGACAAAAACGTTCACTTTGTTTATGAATAATTCTTGAATTGTGCAAAAAAATGCAATTAGGGGATGAAAAGGCACAGAAGGGAAAATCGAGGGAGGAATGCGCGCATCAGGCCGATGGCGCAAGGGGTAACGGCGGCCAACGTTACACTTTGGCCGCCGGATAATCAGGCTTTTTGCCGGTTATCAGGAAGAAATATCGTCAGGAATCCCAGCAGCGGCAGGAAGGCGCAGATTTTATACACCAGGTCGATACTGGTATGGTCCGCCAGCAGGCCCAGCACCGCGGCGCCAAGGCCGCCCATGCCAAAGGCGAAGCCGAAAAACAGACCAGAAACCATACCGATACGTCCCGGCAGCAGCTCCTGGGCATAGACCAGGATAGCGGAGAAGGCCGAGGCGAGGATAAAACCAATGATCACCGTTAAAATCCCGGTCCATTCAAGGCTGGCGTAGGGTAAAACAAGGGTGAAGGGCGCCACACCGAGGATAGAGCCCCAAATAACATATTTTCGCCCAATCTTATCGCCAACGGGCCCGCCAATCACCGTCCCGGCGGCCACCGCGAACAGGAAGGCAAACAGATGCAGCTGGGCATTTTGCACCGATAAGCCGAACTTATGCATCAGATAAAACGTGTAATAGCTGCTGATGCTCGCCATATAGAAATATTTCGAGAAAATCAGCATCAGCAGAATACCTACCGCCAGAATCACCTTATTGCGCGGCAGCGGATTGACGATCGCCGGCTTCGGTTTGCCCTTATTCATCCGGTGCTGTGCGGCGTACCAGCGGCTGATTTGCGACAGCACGACGATAGCCAGCAGGGCGGCCAGTACGAACCAGGCGACGTTGCCTTTACCATACGGGGCGATGATCACCGCCGCCAGCAGTGGACCAAGCGAACTGCCGAAGTTGCCGCCGACCTGGAACAGCGACTGGGCCAGGCCGTGACGGCCGCCGGAGGCCATCCGCGCCACGCGGGACGATTCCGGATGGAAAACCGAGGAGCCGGTACCCACCAGCGCGGCGGCCAGCAGCACCATACCGAAGCTACCGGCCAGCGCCAGGAGGATCAAACCGCAGAGGGTAAAGCACATGCCCACCGGCAGCGACCACGGCATCGATCGTTTATCGGTAATATAGCCAATCACCGGCTGGAACAGCGATGAGGTGAGCTGGAAGGTGAGGGTGATCATCCCGATCTGCACAAAGGTAAGGGAGAACTCGGCCTGCAGCAGCGGGTAGATCGCGAGAATGAGCGACTGGATCATATCGTTAAGCAAATGGGACAGGCTGATCGCGCCTAAGATGCCAAACGAGGTGCGCGCTTTTTGCGGCGGCGCAGCGGGGCCGGACACGGGTTGAGCGGTCTGATTGATTGCCATAGGTTCACGTCACTTTTTTATATAGCTTTCGTTATTTGTACGCCATGCGACTGCCCTGATTTTCCCGGCTACTGCATGGGAAATATGACGAACGGGCTAACGCACTGCCATACAACGCGAAGGCGTATAGAGGATGCAGGTGGAATTATTATCCAACTAACATACCTGCTGACAAGGTTTGAAGGAAGTCGCAATTCTGAAAACATATTTGTCAATGCGGCTAACTCGCTATACTTTCGGCACTTGGGATTAAGTCAGGGAGTGAAGCATGCATTGTTTAAAACACAGCGTGGCGCTGGCGTTATTCGCCGCGTTATCGCTGGGCAGCCTGTCCGCGCAGGCCTATGAGCAGGATAAAACCTATAAAATTACCATCCTGCACACCAACGATCACCACGGCCATTTCTGGCGCAATGACTACGGCGAATATGGCCTGGCGGCGCAGAAAACGTTGGTGGACGGTATTCGTAAAGAGGTGGCGGCTGAAGGCGGTAGCGTTCTGCTGCTGTCCGGCGGGGATATCAATACCGGGGTGCCGGAGTCTGATTTACAGGATGCAGAGCCCGATTTTCGCGGCATGAACCTGATCGGCTACGACGCGATGGCGGTGGGGAACCACGAGTTTGATAATCCGCTGAGCGTGCTGCGCCAGCAGGAAAAGTGGGCGAAGTTCCCGTTCCTGTCGGCCAATATTTATCAGAAAAGCACCGGCGAACGGCTGTTCAAACCCTGGGCGCTGTTTAAGCGCGGCGGGTTAAAAATCGCGGTGATTGGCTTAACCACTGACGATACGGCCAAGATTGGCAATCCAGAATATTTCACCGATATCGAATTCCGCAAACCGGCGGAAGAGGCGAAGCTGGTGATCCAGGAGCTGCAGCAGAATGAAAAGCCGGACGTGATCCTGGCCACCACCCATATGGGCCACTATGACAACGGCAACCACGGCTCTAACGCGCCGGGGGATGTCGAGATGGCGCGGAGTTTACCCGCGGGCTCGCTGGCGATGATCGTCGGCGGTCACTCGCAGGATCCGGTGTGCATGGCGTCGGAAAATAAAAAGCAGGTCGACTATGTGCCAGGGACGCCGTGCGCCCCGGATCTTCAGAACGGCATCTGGATCGTCCAGGCGCATGAGTGGGGCAAATACGTCGGCCGCGCCGATTTTGAGTTCCGCAACGGCGAGATGAAGCTGGTGCACTATCAGCTGATCCCGGTCAACCTGAAGAAAAAAGTGACTTACGATAACGGCCAAAGCGAGCGGGTGCTGTATACGCCGCAGATCGCGGAGAACCCGCAGATGATGTCGCTGCTGACGCCGTTCCAGAACAAAGGTAAGGCGCAACTGCAGGTCAAGATCGGCAGCGTGAATGGTCATCTGGAGGGCGATCGCAGTAAAGTGCGTTTCGTGCAGACCAATATGGGCCACCTGCTGCTGGCGGCGCAGATGGCGCGCAGTAATGCGGATTTCGCGGTGATGAGCGGCGGCGGGATCCGCGACTCCATTGAGGCGGGCGATATCACCTACAAGGATGTGATGAAGGTCCAGCCGTTTGGCAATGTGCTGACCTATGTCGATATGAGCGGCAAGGAGGTGGTGGATTACCTGACCGCCGTCGCGCAGATGAAGCCAGATTCCGGCGCCTATCCGCAGTTTGCCAACGTCAGCTTTGTGGCCAAAGACGGCAAGTTGAACGATCTGAAAATCAAAGGCGAACCGGTGGATCCGTCGAAGACCTATCGGATGGCGACGCTGAGCTTTAACGCCACCGGCGGCGATGGTTACCCGAACATCGCCGATAAACCTGGGTATGTGAATACCGGCTTTATCGATGCCGAAGTGCTGAAAGAGTATATCGAGAAGAACTCGCCGCTGGATGCCGCCGCCTATGAGCCGAAAGGCGAGGTGAGCTGGCAGTAAGCCTGGGTTTCGGGTGAGCTATTTCCACGGTGGCGCTACGCTTACCGTGGCTATGAGTTGGGGAGCCCGGATAAGGCGCGTGCGCCGCTATCCGGGATAGTGTTATCAATCGCGGCGGGCGATATCGGCGAACTTCGCATCCAGAAGCTGCGCCAGATCGCTGGCCGCCAGCTCAATATCCAGCCCGCGTTTGCCGCCGGAAATATAGATAGTGGCAAATTCCTGCGCCGGGGCGTCAATCACCGTCGGCAGGCGCTTCTTCTGCCCCAGCGGACTGATACCGCCCACCAGATAGCCGGTGATACGCTGCGCCACCATCGGGTCGGCCATGTCGACTTTCTTGGCGCCCAGCGCTTTCGCCACTTTCTTCAAATCCAGTTGCCCGGCGACCGGGGTGACGGCGACCGCCAGATGCTTCATATCGCCATTAACGGCGACCAGCAGGGTCTTGTAAACCTGATCGGCATTGAGGCCGAGCTTGCGCACCACTTCATCACCGAAGTTGGTCTCATTGGGATCGTGATCGTAACTGTGGATCTGAAAGGGAATTTTGTTTTTTTCGAGTAATTTAACGGCGGGAGTCATAGCTATCCTTCTTACCAACCGGTTTTGCGTGACGTCAGAATACGCCCGCAGGTTGTCTAAAAAATAGTACCATCTTGCGCAATAGTGTTGGCAGTGATGGTCACTTTGAGCGACAATCAGACGATCCGGGATACAAATCCCGGGATAATAATAATGATGAAATTCCTCTTTGACGGGCCAATAGCAATATTGGCCATTTTTTTATGTCAGCATATCCGGCAGATTCCCTTCGCCATACAGATGCAGCGCGCCGACGGCGACCACGTAGCGCCCCGGCGGCAAGGCCAGCAGCGTCTCGCGCCAGGCGAGATTGCGCTGATGCATCAGCACATCATATAAAGACTGGCTGAAGGTCGTCGGCAGCGATACCGCACCGCGCGACGGCGGTTGCTCCAGCCACCAGCCGATCATGACCTGCAGTAAACGGGCGTTGGTGCGCCAGTGGGTCAGCGTATCTTCCAGCAGCGCCATTCCGCCATCGGGCAGGTCGCGCAGCAGCGCGATCTGGCTGTCGGCGCCTTCCAGCTCCATCACCGCTATGTTGCTCTCGCGGGCGGCCATCAGCAACTGATAATCGATACCGTAATCCGGCCGCAGCCCCAGCTTCTGCGCCTGGGTGGCCTGCAGAACCATCGCCACCTGCCACAGCGGCTGGCTGTCGAACAGCTCGACCGACAGGCCCAGCTCGCCGGCTCGCGCTTGTAGCTCGCTCAGCTGCGCGTCGCTCAGGCGCTCCGCCAGCGGCGGATAAGCGGGGAGATTGCTAAACGGGGTTTCATTGCCGCTGATATCGGCCTCGACGATTAACGCATCGGCCTGGCGTATTTTTTTCAGCAGTTTCGCTGGCGGCGGCGCCATGTCGCGGGTGCCCATATGGATGCTGCCGACGAGGTGCAGATAGCGTTCGCCGGGCAGGACGATATCCATCGCAGGCCAGGAATAAGACGAGCCGACGGCGGCTCGCCACAGCATTTTTATCCGGTTTAACAGGCCCATACGCGCTCCGAAGTGTGAGGCATTCATGCTAGCGCATATGGTGATACACGTCACCCTTCCGGCGGGCTTTTCTTGCCCCGGAAAAAAAGCGGGCGCCGATCCTGTCAGCGTCCGCTTTCCTGCAACAGCGTTTACTCTTTTGGTTTAAAGCGCAACAGGCGGTTAGCGTTACTCACCACGGTGATCGACGACAGCGCCATCGCCGCGCCGGCGACCACCGGATTGAGCAGCGTGCCGGTCAACGGCCAGAGGATCCCGGCGGCAATCGGGATGCCCAGCGAGTTGTAGACAAAGGCCCCCAGCAGGTTCTGCTTCATATTGCGTAAGGTCGCCTTCGAAATCGCCAGCGCATCGGCCACGCCGTGAAGGCTATGGCGCATCAGGGTGATCGCCGCGGTTTCAATAGCGACATCGCTGCCGCCGCCCATGGCGATACCGACATCCGCCTGCGCCAGCGCCGGGGCATCGTTAATCCCATCGCCAACCATCGCCACTTTGTGCCCCTGGCTCTGCAGACGCTTAATGGCGTCGGCTTTACCGTCCGGCAGCACGCCGGCAATCACTTCATCAATGCCGGCTTCTTTGGCGATGGCATTCGCGGTAGTGGGGTTATCCCCGGTGAGCATCACCAGGCGGTAGCCCTGACGATGCAGGCGCGCCAGGGCGTCGACGCTGTCTTCGCGCAGCGGGTCACGGATGGCGAACAGCGCGGCCGCCTGACCATCCACCGCCAGCAGCACCGGCGTAGCGCCGCGCGAGGCCTGCGCCATCATCTCGCTTTCTATATCGCTGGTGGCGATATGCTGCTCGTTGAGCAGCGCCTGGTTGCCGAGCAGCAGGCGATGACCTTCCGCCTCACCGCTGACGCCAAGGCCGCGCAGGGTGCGGAAGCCGCTCACTTCCGGCAACGGGCTGTCTCCGGCTTTATCGAGGATCGCTCGCGCCAGCGGATGGCTTGAGCCCTGCTCGAGCGCGGCGGCAAGACGCAGCGCGGTAATCTCATCAACGCCAGCGAAAGTTTTCACCGCCACCACCTGCGGCTTACCTTCGGTCAGGGTGCCGGTTTTATCGAACACCAGGGTGTCGAGTTCACTGGCGCGCTGCAGCGCATCGGCGTCGCGCACCAGTACGCCGTATTCCGCCGCCCGGCCAACGCCGGAGATGATCGACATTGGCGTCGCCAGCCCTAAGGCGCACGGACAGGCGATAATCAGCACCGTGGTGGCGATCACCAGGGTATAGACGATCTGCGGCGCCGGGCCGAAGAAGTACCAGATCGCCGCGCTAATCAGCGCAATGGCGACCACCGCCGGGACAAACACCGCGGAGATTTTATCCGCCAGCTGGCCGATCTCCGGCTTGCTGCTCTGCGCCTGGCGCACCATGCGGATAATACGTGCCAGCGTGGTCTGGCTGCCGACGGCGCTGGCGGTGAACAGCACGCTGCCGTCCTGCACCACGGTGCCGGCGTGAATGGCATCGCCATCGCCTTTTTGCTGTGGTACCGGTTCGCCGGTGAGCATCGCTTCATCAAACCAGGCTTCGCCCTGGCTTATCATGCCGTCAACCGGAACGCGATCGCCAGTGGTCAGGCGCAGCGTCATGCCGGCCTGAACTTCAGCGAGCGGCAGATCCTTTTCTCCCTCAGGGGTCACCACGCGGGCTGAAGGCGGCGTCAGGTCGAGCAGTTTTTCCAGCGCTTTTGAGGAGCGCTGGCGGGCGCGGGCCTCCAGCATATGGCCGAGGTTAATCAGGCCGATAATCATTGCGCTGGCTTCGTAATAGAGATGGCGGGCTTCCATCGGGAACCACTGTGGCCACAGGTTGACGCTCATCGAGTACAGCCAGGCGACGCCGGTACCGAGGGCCACCAGCGTATCCATGGTGGCGGTGCCGTTTTTCAGGCTTTTCCACGCGCTGCGGTAGAAGTGCCCGCCGGCGAAGACCATCACCGCAAGGGTGACGAGGCCGATGACCAGCCATAGCGAACGGTTGTCGTCGCTGACCATCATGTTATCGCCGATCATGCCCCAGACCATCACCGGCACGCCGACCAGCAGAGCGACAATCGCCTGCCAGCGAAAACGTTTCATGGTGGCGATGGCGGTTTCCTGCTGACGTTCGCGGCGTTCCAGATCGTCCTCGATCGCCTCCGCGCCGTAGCCCGCTTTCTCCACCGCCTGCACTAATTCTGCGGCGGACGCACTGCCCATCACCAGCGCCGTGCGTTCCGCCAGGTTAACCCGCGCCTGTGAGACGCCCGGAACCGCGGCAAGCGCGTTCTGTACCCGGGAGACGCAGCTGGCGCAGCTCATGCCGTTGATCAGCAGCTGTTGACTGTCATCTTCGTCATGGGCTGCCGGAAGCTCAGGAGTGGCCGCTGTCAGTGCTTCCGACGGGATTGATGATTCTGCCAGCGGTTTAGCCTTTGGGTGGCTGAGCTCCGCGCCGTATCCGGCTTGTTTAACGGCTTCAATCAGCGCTTGTGCGCTGGCGCTGCCCGTCACATGGGCTTCAGTGAGGGTGACTTCCGCTTGCTCAACGTCAGGATGCTGTTCCAGACTCTCTTTCACGCGTTTGACGCAGTGGCCGCAGGAGAGGCCATCCAGCGTCAGGTCGATAGTGTTAGACATAAATAACTCCTGAATAATTGTCCGGTCAACGATTGACCAGAACCACTCTTTCATCGAGTATTAAGAAGGTTAAACCTTCCAGCAAGGGGAAGGTCAAGGAGAAAAAATGAATATCAGCGATGTGGCGAAAAAAACCGGCTTAACCAGCAAAGCGATTCGTTTTTACGAAGAAAAGGGGCTGGTGACGCCGCCGTTGCGCAGCGAAAACGGCTACCGCACCTACGGTCAGCAGCATCTCGATGAACTGACGCTGCTGCGCCAGGCGCGGCAGGTGGGGTTTAACCTGGAAGAGTGCCGCGAGCTGGTGGCCTTGTTCAACGACCCGTCGCGGCACAGCGCCGATGTGAAAAAACGCACGCTGGAGAAAGTGGCGGATATCGAGAACCATATCCGCGAGCTGCAAAATATGCGCGCGCACCTGCTGGCGCTGGCCGAATCCTGTCCCGGCGACGACAGCGCGGAATGCCCGATTATCGATAATCTTTCCGGCTGCTGTCATCGCAAGGCGCAGGCTTAACGAACGACGGGTTTTATCCGTAGCGTAATCCCTTCCACGGCGACCACTTCGACTTGACTGCCTGGGGCGAGGTCCTCGTCAGCCATCACCGGCCATGAGCTGTCGCCCACGCGCACGTGGCCGCGGCCGTTTACCAGCGGGGCATCCAGCGTCAGACGGCGGCCTATCAGCTGCTGCCCGCGCTGGTTGAGTTGAGCATCGGCAGGACGCTGCAGTTTGACGCGCTTGCGCAGCCACTTCGACCACAGCCACGCCGCCAGCAGAGTGAGGACGGCAAACAGCGTGCCTTGCCATTCCCAGCTCAGCGGCAGGAGCCAGGTCAGGGCGCCGGTCACCACGCCGGCGACGCCGCTCCACAGCAGGTATCCGCTGCCGCCCAGCATCTCGGCCGCCAGCAGCAGCCCGCCGAGGCTTAGCCAGAACAGATGAGGGTGGGCGAGGATCATGTCGATCATGATTTTTTCCGATCGCCAGCGCCTTCTTTGATCAGCTCGCTGATCCCGGCGATCGATCCCATCAGGCTGCTGGCATCCAGCGGCATCAGCACCACTTTACTGTTGTTGGCGGCGCCAATCTGCTGCAGCGCATCGGTGTATTTCTGCGCCACGAAGTAGTTGATCGCCTGAATATCGCCTGAGGCGATCGCCGAAGAGACCATCTGGGTGGCGCGGGCTTCCGCTTCAGCGGAACGCTCGCGGGCCTCCGCCTGCAGGAAGGCGGACTGCCGCTCGCCCTCCGCCTTGAGGATCTGCGACTGCTTTTCCCCTTCCGCTTTCAGAATTTCCGCCTGACGCACCCCTTCGGCCTCAAGGATATAGGCGCGTTTGGTACGTTCGGCTTTCATCTGGGCGTTCATCGAGGCGATAAGCTCCGCCGGTGGGCGAACGTCGCGAATTTCGACGCGGGTGATTTTCACCCCCCACGGGTTGGTGGCGTCGTCAACGATATGCAGCAGGCGGGTGTTAATGCTGTCGCGCTGGGAGAGCATTTCGTCCAGCTCCATCGAGCCGAGCACGGTACGAATGTTGGTCATCGTCAGGTTGACGATCGCCTGCTCAAGATTGCTGACCTCGTAGGCGGCCTTTGGCGCGTCAACCACCTGAATAAAGCAAACGGCGTCGATGGTGACGTTGGCGTTATCTCTGGAGATAACCTCCTGTGAGGGGATGTCGAGCACCTGCTCCATCATGTTCACTTTGCGGCCGATGCGGTCCATAAACGGCACGACTAAGCTTAATCCCGGCTGCAGCGTCTGGGTAAAACGCCCGAAGCGCTCCACCGTCCACTGGTAGCCCTGCGGGACGATTTTCACCGCCGCGGCCACAATGACCAGCGCGACGAAAATAAGGATAGGAATAAAAATCAGCATCAAAAACCTCCTGTCTTGTTGCCTGGTGAAGCGCTACAAAGAAATAGCGCGTGTTTAAACTGAGTATATCTTTCTCCACCACCGGGAGAAAGGAAAGTGCGGTAAACTAGCGGTGTTTCAGAAAATAATCAGGAAGCCTCATGAAGGAAAATAACGCGCTTTTGCGTCTCGAGGGTGTGGGATTTAAGACCGACGACGCAGTTATTTTACACAATATCAATCTTGAGCTCAGACCCGGGGAATTTAAGTTGATTACCGGGCCATCCGGCTGCGGGAAAAGCACCTTGCTAAAAATTATCGCCTCGCTGCTCAGTCCGACCTCCGGACGCCTGTTTTTCGACAATGCCGATGTCGCGACGCTGTCGCCGGAAAGGTATCGCCAGCAGGTCTCTTACTGTGCGCAGACGCCGGCACTGTTCGGGGATTCGGTTTACGATAACCTGATTTTTCCGTGGCAGATCCGCAATAAACAACCGGATCCGCAGGCGCTGGTGGCCGACCTGCAGCGCTTTGGTCTGGGCGAAAATATGCTGGAAAAATCGATTAATGAACTGTCCGGCGGGGAAAAGCAACGCGTCTCGCTGATCCGCAATTTACAATTCCTGCCGCGCGTGCTGCTGCTGGACGAAATTACCAGCGCGCTGGATGACAGTAATAAACAGAATGTGAATGACATTATTCATGGCTATGCGACGGAAAAGCAGGTCGCTGTTCTGTGGGTCACCCACGATCGCAACGAAATTTCGCATGCCGATGAAGTGATTACCTTGCAGCCTGCCGGCGGAAACATGCAGGAGGTACGGCATGAACGGGCATAACATTACGAACGAATCGCTGGCGCTGTCGATGGTGCTGGTGCTGATCGCTATTCTGGTGAGCTATCGGGAAAAGCTGGCGCTGGAAAAAGATATTCTCTGGAGCATCTGCCGGGCGATCGTGCAGCTGATTATCGTCGGCTATGTATTGAAATATATATTTAACGTCAATCATGCGGTTCTGACGCTGTTGATGGTGCTGTTTATCTGCTTTAACGCGGCGTGGAATGCCAAAAAACGCAGCAAGTATATCGATAAGGCTTTTGTCTCGTCATTTATCGCCATCACCACCGGCGCCGGGCTGACGCTGGCGGTGCTGGTGTTCTCTGGCTCGATAGCCTTTGTCCCGATGCAGGTGATCCCGATTGCCGGGATGGTGGCCGGGAACGCCATGGTAGCGGTGGGACTGTGCTACAACAATATGGGCCAGCGCTTCAGCAGCGAGCAGCAGCAGATTCAGGAGAAGCTGAGCCTCGGCGCGACGCCGAAAATGGCCTCGGCGCGGCTGATCCGCGACAGCATTCGCGCGTCATTGATACCCACCGTCGATTCAGCGAAAACGGTCGGCCTGGTGAGCTTGCCAGGGATGATGTCGGGGCTAATTTTTGCCGGTATTGACCCGGTAAAGGCGATTAAGTACCAGATCATGGTGACCTTTATGCTGCTGTCGACCGCCAGCCTGTCGACGATTATCGCCGGCTATCTGACCTACCGGAAGTTCTTCAACGCCCGCCATCAGCTGGTGGTGACCCAGCTGAAAAAGCGCCCGTGAACGATCCCGGGTTGCGGCGTTCACGCCTCACCCGGGCGACTAAGGCTACGTTCCGCATCGTTCGCGTAGCCCGGATAAGCGCAGCGCTATCCGGGGCTGGCAACGGATTAGTACAGCAGCGAATAGAGCTGACGGCGGTATTTGGCGGCCAGCGCATCGCCGGTACCGAGGGCGGCGAGGATCTCCTGCAGCATCTTGCGCGCCTGGCCGTCGCCAGCGCCTAAATCCTTCTGCAGATGGCTGAACAGCAGCGCCAGCGCTTCTTCGTTACGCCCGACCTGATGCAGCTGTAGCGCCAGCTGGGAGGCCAGCTGCGCGTCCTCCGGATTCTGTTCCACCTGCTGCTGCAGCTGCTGGATTTCCGGCGTGTCGGCGGCCTGTTTGAGTAGCTCAATCTGCGCCACCAGACCCTGATAGTGGGTATCCTGATCCTGCAGCGGAATAGTCTTCAGTACGTTTTCCGCTTCATCGGAACGGTGCAGAGCAATCAGCGTTTCCGCCAACAGCAGGCCAATCTGGCTGTCCTGATTCGACAGCTGCCAGGCCTCCTTCAGCAGCGGCAGGGCATCGGCGTATTTTTCTTCCTGCATCAGGGCCAGGGCCTGCTGCGCTTTCAGCTCCTCTTCGCGGGGCAGGACTTTATCCAGCAGGGCGCGGATCGCTTCTTCCGGCTGCGGGCCTTCAAAACCGTCCACTGGTTGGCCGTTCTGGAACAGATAAACCGTAGGGATGGCGCGCAGACCAAACTGTGAAGCGAGCATCTGCTCGGCGTCGCAATCGACCTTCGCCAGCGTAAACTGGCCGTTGTATTGAGCGGCCAGGCGCTCAAGAACCGGGGTCAGCTGTTCGCAGTGCTGGCTGCGGGCAGACCAGAAGTAAAACAGCACCGGGACGTTCATGGACTGCTGTAGCGTCTGCTGCAGGTTCGCTTCGCTAATGTTGACAATATTCTGTTCGGACATGGGCATTTCTCGTTAGTCGATTTCTGTTTTACATGGGGGCGGCATGCCGCGCTTCAACTCAGCCGTGGATAATTTTGTCCATCGCGCGGGCTGGCAGCAGGCGTTTGAGCAGCGCCACCGCGTGGGTGACCAGGGTGACCGGGTAGCGCAGCTTCGGCTTATCGCTGATAAAAGCGTGGCGCACTTTTTCCACTACCGCCTCCGGCCCGAGGGTAAAACGGGCGGCGATGCCCGGGTTTTCAACGGGCTTGTCGCTTTGCGTCTGGTTGACGTTATCGGTAAAGCGGGTGCGGATCGGGCCCGGCTCAATCAGGCTGACCTTGATACCGCTGTGACGCAGCTCCATGCGCAGTGCGTCGGACCATGCCTCGAGGGCGTATTTACTGGCGGCGTAGGCGCCGCGGCCGGGGCTGGCGATAAGCCCCATCACCGACGAGGTCATCACGATGCGACCTTCGCCGTGCGGCGTCATCGCTGGCAGCAGCAGCATGGTGAGCTGATGGACGCCGAAAAAGTTAGCGGAAAACTGCTGTTCCATCTGCTGGCGGCTGATGGTGTTCAGCGGGCCATAGACGCCGTATCCGGCGTTATTGAACAGGCCGTAGAGACGATTATCGGTCAGCGCAAGCACCTCCGCCGCCGCGCGCTCCACGCTCTGCGGGTCGTCCAGATCGAGCAAAATACCGGTTAGCCCCAGCTCCTGCATCCGCGCCACGTCCTCTGCCTTGCGGCAGGCCGCCAGCACGCGAAAGCCCTGGCGGGTTAAATCCAGTGCGCTTTCCAGACCAATCCCGCTGGAACAGCCTGTCACTAAAACCGTTTTTTGCATAACTTTACCTGTCAGCGACCCCTGGCGTTCAGGAGTCATGATTAACTAAGGGAGCCAGCCGGTTCGCCATCCACTCGGCGATAAACGGCTGCGCGTCGCGATTCGGGTGAATGCCGTCGTCCTGCATCCACTGGGGTTTCAGATACACCTCCTCCATAAAAAATGGCAGGAGAGGGATAGCGAACTCTTTGGCCAGGGCCGGGTAAATCGCGCCGAAGGCTTCATTATAGCGGCGGCCATAGTTCGCCGGCAGGTGAATTTGCATCAGCAGCGGCTCGGCGTTGGCTGCTTTGATATCCTTAATAATGGTGCGCAGCGTCTGCTCGGTCTGCTGCGGCGGAAAGCCGCGTAGCCCGTCATTGCCGCCGAGCTCAACCAGCACCCAGCGCGGCTGATGCTGTTTAAGCAGCGCAGGCAGACGGGCCAGCCCTTGCTGGGAGGTATCGCCGCTGATGCTGGCGTTCACCACTGGCGTTTTCGCCTGCCACTTCTCATTGAGCAGCGCAGGCCACGCGGCGTTGGCCGCCATCCGATAGCCAGCGCTCAGGCTGTCGCCGAGGATCAGCAGCGTATCCGCCGCCATCGCGCGGCAGGTAAACAGGAACAAAAACAGGAAAGGCACATGCCAGCGGAAAACATACTTGAAGTTCATCATCTTAAGAAGTCCGTCGGTCAGGGGGAGCATCAGCTCTCCATCCTTACCGGAGTTGAGCTGGTTGTCAAACCGCGGCAGACCATCGCCCTGATCGGCGAGTCGGGCTCCGGTAAATCGACCCTGTTGGCGATCCTCGCCGGCCTGGACGATGGCAGCAGTGGGGAAGTATCGATGCTGGGCAAACCGCTGCATCGGATGGATGAGGAGGCGCGGGCGGCGCTGCGGGCGCAGCACGTCGGTTTTGTCTTTCAGTCGTTTATGCTGATCCCGACGCTCAACGCCCTGGAGAACGTCGAGCTGCCGGCGCTGCTGCGTGGCGCCAGCGATAGCCAGAGCCGGGGCGATGCCAGCGCGCTGCTTGAGCAGCTGGGGCTTGGCAAACGCCTGCACCACCTGCCGGCACAGCTCTCCGGCGGTGAACAGCAGCGGGTCGCGCTGGCCCGGGCCTTCAATGGTCGTCCGGCCATTCTGTTCGCCGATGAGCCCACCGGCAACCTCGATCGCCAGACCGGGGATAAAATTGCCGATCTGCTGTTCTCGCTTAATCGCGAACACGGCACCACCCTGATCCTCGTCACTCACGATCCGCTGCTGGCGGCGCGCTGCGACCGTCGTCTGCGCCTGGTGGATGGCCAGCTGCGGGAGGAAGCATGATCGCCCGCTGGTTCTGGCGCGAATGGCGCTCGCCGTCGCTGCTGATCGTCTGGCTGGCGTTAAGCCTCGCCGTGGCCTGCGTGCTGGCCCTGGGGTCGATAAGCGATCGGATGGAGAAAGGCCTCAGCCAGCAAAGCCGTGAGTTTATGGCAGGCGACCGCACGCTGCGCAGTTCGCGCGAGGTGCCCGCTGAGTGGATCGCGCAAGCGGGCCAGTCAGGGCTGAGCGTCAGCGAACAGCTGAGCTTCGCCACCATGACCTTTGCGGGCGATACGCCGCAGCTGGCGGACGTCAAGGCGGTGGATGACCGCTATCCGCTGTATGGCACTCTCGAGACGCAGCCGCCGGGGCTGAAGCCCCAGGCGGGCAGCGTGCTGCTGGCGCCAAGGTTGATGGCGCTGCTGAACCTGAAAACCGGCGATACGATTGACGTTGGCGACGCCACGCTGCGCATTGCCGGGGAAGTGATTCAGGAGCCGGATGCGGGGTTCAACCCCTTCCAGATGGCGCCGCGGCTGATGATGAATATGGCCGACGTGGCAAAGACCGGCGCCGTGCAGCCCGGGAGTCGCGTCGCATGGCGCTATAAGTTCGCCGGCGACGCTGAACAGCTGGCCAATTATGAGCAGTGGCTGCTGCCGAAACTCGGCCCGGAGCATCGCTGGATTGGTCTTGACCAGGACGACAGCGCGCTGGGCAAATCCCTCGAACGCTCGCAGCAATTCCTGTTGTTATCCGCGCTGCTGACGCTGCTGCTGGCCGTCGCGGCGGTGGCCGTGGCGATGGGCCACTACTGCCGCAGCCGCTACGATCTGGTCGCCATACTCAAGACGCTGGGCGCCGGACGGGCGCAGCTGCGCAAGCTGATTGTCGGCCAATGGCTGCTGCTGTTGACGCTGTCGCTGATAACCGGCGGGGCAGCAGGGCTAGCGCTGGAGCGCCTGCTGTTGCTGATGCTCAAACCGGTTCTGCCCGCCGCGCTCCCGCCGGCCAGCGGCTGGCCGTGGCTGTGGGCGGTGGGCGCGACCGGCGTGATTTCCCTGCTGGTGGGCCTGCGCCCCTATCGGCTGCTGCTGGCGACCCTGCCGCTGCGGGTGCTGCGCCAGGACGTGGTGGCTAACGTCTGGCCGCTGAAAATCTGGATCCCGACGGTCAGCGCCGTGGTGGTGGGCCTGCTGGCGTGGCTGATGGGCGGCAGCCCCCTGCTGTGGTCGGTGCTGGCCGGGGCGGTGGTGCTGGCGCTGCTGTGCGGCCTGGTGGGCTGGGGATTGCTGTGGCTGCTCAAACGCCTGACGCTCAACGCCTTGCCGCTGCGCCTGGCGGTGAACCGCCTGCTGCGCCAGCCGTGGTCGACCCTCAGCCAGCTGGCGGCGTTTTCCCTGTCGTTTATGCTGCTGGCGCTCCTGCTGGTGCTGCGCGGCGATCTGCTCGACCGCTGGCAGCAGCAGCTGCCCCCGGAGAGCCCAAACTACTTTCTGATCAATATCGCCCCTGAGCAGATAATGCCGGTGAAGACTTTCCTCGCCGAACACCAGACGCGGGCGGCGGAATTTTATCCGATCGTCCGGGCTCGTCTGACGCAGATCAACGGCCACTCCACGGACGGGAACAAAGACGAAGCGCTGAATCGCGAGCTTAATCTCACCTGGAGCGAACAGCGTCCGGATCATAATCCACTGGTGGCCGGCAACTGGCCGCCGAAGCCGGGCGAGGTATCGATTGAAGAGGGACTGGCGCAGCGGCTGGGGGTGAAGATCGGCGATACGGTGACCTTTACCGGCGATACTCAGGACTTCAGCGCGAAGGTGAGCAGCGTGCGCAAAGTCGACTGGGAGAGCCTGCGGCCCAACTTCTTCTTTATTTTCCCCTCCGGGGCGCTGGACGGGCAGCCGCAGAGCTGGCTCACCAGCTTCCGCTGGGATAACGGTCCCGCGATGTTGACCCAGTTGAACCGCGAGTTTCCTACAGTCAGCCTGCTGGATATCGGCGCCATCCTGCGTCAGGTCGGCCAGGTGCTCTCCCAGGTCAGCCGGGCGCTGGAGGTGATGGTGGGCCTGGTCACGGCCTGCGGCGTGCTGCTGTTGCTGGCGCAGGTCCAGGTCGGTATGCGCCAGCGTCATCAGGAGCTGGTGGTCTGGCGCACGCTGGGGGCTGGTAAATCACTGCTGCGCGCCACGCTGTGGGCGGAGTTTGCCCTGCTGGGGCTGGTTTCCGGCCTGGTGGCGGCGATAGGCGCCGAAGTGGCGCTGGCGATGCTGCAGACGAAAGTCTTTGATTTCCCCTGGACGCCGGACTGGCGGCTGTGGGTGATGCTGCCGCTGACGGGGGCGGTGTTGTTATCCCTGTGCGGCGGCGGGCTGGGGCTGCGTTTGTTAAAAGGGAAAGCGTTGTTCCGTCAGTTTAGCCAGTAAGATTATTGCATTTTGATGATGCGCCGCCGTTTTTGGCGGCGCTTTTATTTTAAGCGCACAAATTGATAACTCGTTGATTTTTAAGCGCACAAAACATTAAAAAACCGACAACACGCTGTACTGATTCGCGGTTAATATTCAGCTGGTAAATATAAGGTTGCTTATTAATCAAGGAAAAACTATGGCACATAAAATAAAAGCGCTGGCGATCTCGATCGGCGCAACACTGGTGTTCGCTTCATTTGCTTCTCACGCGGAGATCACGCTGCTGAAACAAGATCCGCAGGCGGGCGATCCGTTAAGCCGGCTTAACTTTACCGTCGGCGGGAGTATTCGTCCGCAATTCAACATGATGACCGGCGATGGCGATAAAGGCTCCTATAAGCGTAACGGTTTCGACGGCGGCACCCGTTTCCGCTTCGCGGCGGATTACTACCTGTTCGATGATATTAGCTGGATCAGCTACTACGAACTGGGGGTGAACATTCCGGCGCTGTTCGACTGGGATAACCACTACGCGGAAGGGGCGAACAATACTACCCGCCGCATGCTGTATACCGGCCTGAAAAGCGATACCTGGGGGACGTTAACCTACGGTCAGCAGAACAGTATTTACTATGATGTGGTGGGGGTGAAAACCGATATCTGGGACTACGACATGATCGGCCAGGCGCCGGGCAACGGCATTAACGGCGATTACGATGGTTCTTATCGTTCACGTAATATGCTGAAATATAAGAAAACCGTTGGCGATGTCGATCTTTACGGCTCTTATCTGTTCGAAGACAGCGAATACCTGCCGGGTAACGGTCTGCGCTATAAACGTAAAGGCGGCGGTTCTGTTGGCGCGGACTACCACATCATGAAGGATCTGACCTGGGGGACCGCATGGAACTACACCCGCGCCGAAATGCGCGACCCGTCAACTTCCGACAGCAAAACCTATGACCAGAACATCGTCGGTACCGCGCTGAGCTGGACCCCGGATAACTGGACCTTCTCCTTCGGCGGCGGCTGGTATCAGAACTTCCTCACCACCAAAAAAACCGATGTGCATAATTACTTCGCCGGCGACGCCTGGGGGATTGAATATTTTGCGGGCTATAAATTCCCGATCAATCAGTATGCCGTTAAATCTATTCAGCCGTACTTTATGGGCGACCGCCTGCAGTACGTGAATGGCCGCAACTACCAGCGTATCGATAACGGTCTGGGGATTAGCTTCCAGCTGGATTATGGTTTCCGCGTTGACTACGAGCACGTGTTTACCTCCAGCACCGACAATCTGGGGGATATGAACCTGGTGCGTCTGCGCTACGACTTCTAAGCGGTCACAACTCCCCGGTCGCGCTGCGCTACCGGGGCTACAAATCGTGCCGACCGGTAGCCCGGCTAAGGCGTTTACGCCGCAAGCCGGGACAATCGAGCATGCGATTACTTCTCCAGCCAGGCGGCGACCTCCTGCCAGCTGCCGCGAAAAATAATCTTCCCGGCTTTTTTCCCCAACTGATAGCGATACATCGGGTCGTAGTATTCTTCCAGTAGCGGCACCAGCCAGGCGAAGTGCGCCTCGGTGCTGGCGGTGCGCTGCTGCTGCGCCAGCGCCTCATCGAGGCGTTCAGTGAGCTGGGCAAAACGCTGCAGCCCCAGGCGACGGCGGATGGCAAACAGGCCGTGATGCAGATACTCGCCGTATGCCTGCCAGCCTTTCTCTTCGCCATACGCGGCGATAAAGTCGCGATACATGCGATCGAAATACTCCTCGCGCAGCCGTTCGAGGCGAACGTCAAACGGATCTTCCACCACCGCCAGCGGCGATTGCGCCATGCGGATGCGCAGGCACTCCGGCAGATGGTTGGCGCCGATCATATGGCCTTCATCTTCCAGCACCCAGCGCGTCTGCTGTTCGGCTTTTTTGAGCAGGCTGACCGCCAGGTGGTTTTCAAAGGTGGCTTGCGGATGCTGCGGCTGTAGCGTGCGGCCAAACGAAGAGCCGCGGTGGTGGGCATGGCCCTCCAAATCGATACCGTCCGGTCGCGAGCAAACCAGCTGGGTTTTGCCGTTGCCGGTGCAGCCGCCAATCAGCACGATCGGCCGCTGTACCAGCGCGTCGGTAGCCTGGATCGCCGCCTGGCGCAGCGCTTTATAGCCGCCGACGATCAGGGGGTAATCCACGCCAGCTTCTTTCAGCCACTGCTGGACAATATGCGAGCGCTGGCCGCCGCGGGCGCAGCACAGGTAACCGTGCGGGTAACGGGCGCATGCTTCCAGCCATGACCGGATCCGGCTGGCGCGCAGATCGCCCTGAACCAGCTTATGGCCGAGCGCCAGCGCCGCTTCCGGCCCCTGGCGCTTGTAGCAGGTGCCGACCGCGGCGCGTTCTTCATCATTCATCAGCGGCAGGTTGATCGCCGCCGGCATCGCGCTTTGGCTAAACTCCACCGGGGCGCGTACGTCAATCAGTGGCGTATCGCTGGCGAGGATCTGCAGAATATTTTTTAGTACTGATTCCATCATTTAAACCGTTAGGCAATCCAGACGCGTCGCTCGACGCGATAATTCTCCTATTGTACGCGGTGAGCGCTCGGGAGGATTGATTTTTCACGGTGTATTGCTGAATAGCGTCAGGAACCCCGTTATTTCCGGCGCAGAATGGCTGAACAGCGAGGCGATATCCTGCACCGCTTTACCATGATGATCTTTGCGCCAGGCGAGACTCAATGGCGAAGGGGGGCGCATGGTCGGAATGTGTCGGGCGATCAGCTTGCCCTGAGCGATAAGCGGCAGGCAGAGCGGTTCCGGTAAAAAGCCGATGCCGACGCCGGCGAGATGGGCGGCAACTTTGGTTTCGATATCGGGAACCACTATCTCTTTTTGCCCGGGCAGACGCCAGGCGACGCGCTTCGTCAGCCGTCGGGCGCTGTCCTCAATATTCACCGCCGGATAGCGCCGCAATTGCGCCTCTGATAGCGGGTCGGGTTGCTGGCTTAGCGGGTGATGCGGCGACATCACGAAGAGCCAGGTCACCTCACCCAGTGGGTAGACGGCCATGTTTTCCGCTAACGGTTCGGTGCCGGTCACGCCAATCGCCAGGGAGAAGTCGTCATGTAGCAGCGTATCCCAGACGCCCATATAGATTTGTCGTGAAAAATGAAATTGCGTAAAAGGGTAGCGCTGGGTGAGCCAGGCCAGCAGCCGGGCAATGGCCTGCGGGTCGTACATCAGGTTATTCACCACAATGTTGACCTGGCGCTCTACCCCGTCGTTTATCTGCTGAAGCTCACCGGGCATACTATCAATCCACCCCAGCCACTCTCTGGCTTGCGCCAGCAGGTGCATCCCGGCCGGCGTCAACAGTACGCTGCGCGTTGTGCGGGAAAAGAGTGCGACACCGGTGTTGTCCTCCAGTAATTTGATGCGATAGCTGATGGTGGCGGTTGTTTTATAAAGTTTTTCCGCTGCTCTTGAGAAGCTGCCGGTCTCAGCGACGCTGACAAAGGTGCGTAATGTTTCGGGATCGAGCATCGCCATATTCCTCGTTATTTAATAATTCACCCATGATTTTTAAGTATTTTTTCATAATAACCTTTTCAATAATGTGGTTTAAATCAGATTTTGGAAAATTATTCCAACTTATAGTGTTGTCACGCTTAGATGGCTGTGGATTGTGCAGCTTCTCTACCCCCTTCAACGTTGGGAAGGGGAACGGTTTTAAATGAATAAGGAACAGCTCATGAAGCTTGAAGTATTGCCCCTGACGCGAGATGCATTCCGCCCGTATGGGGATGTTATCGAAACGGAAGGACAGGATTTTTTTCACATCAATGATGGAAAAGTACAGCGTTTTCACGATCTGGCGATGGTGGAGACGTTACAGCAGGATCGTACGCTCATCAGCATTAATCGTGCGCAACCCGCCGCGCTGCCGATTATTGTCACCGAACTGGAGCGCCATCCGCTGGGTACCCAGGCGTTTGTGCCGATGCGGGGGGAGGCCTTTGTCGTGGTGGTCGCGGCAGGCGGCGATGAGCCGGACATGAACACGCTGCGTGCGTTTATCTCAAATGGCCGTCAGGGGGTGAATTACCACCGTAATGTCTGGCACCATCCGCTGTTTGCCTGGCAGACGGAAACCGATTTTTTAACCGTCGATCGCGGCGGAAAAGACAACTGCGATGTCGTAAAGATCCCGACCGTGGAGCTGAGCTTTGCGTGAGGTTACACGTGACGCTGTCGATTATCTTGCATAACATGTGGGCGCTTACACACTATTTATGCTCAGGTTTTGAGCCGGAGATAATCGAGGTATGACAGAAGTGAGAAGGCGTGGAAGGCCTGGCCAGCAGGAGCCTTCCGCGCAAAAAGGCGCACAGGCGCTGGAGAGAGGGATCGCGATATTGCAATACCTGGAAAAGAGCGGCGGCAGCTCGTCGGTTAGCGATATTTCCCTGAATCTGGACTTACCGTTATCGACCACCTTTCGCCTGCTAAAAGTGCTGGAAGGCGCGGATTTTGTCTATCAGGACAGCCAGTTAGGTTGGTGGCATATCGGTCTTGGCGCGTTCAATATCGGCTCGGCCTACATCCATAACCGGGACGTTTTATCCGTCGGCGGGCCCTTCATGCGGCGGCTGATGCTGATGTCGGGGGAGACAGTCAACGTGGCGATTCGCAACGGCAACGAAGCGGTGCTGATTGGTCAGCAGGAGTGTAAGTCGATGGTGCGAATGTGCGCGCCGCTCGGCAGTCGACTCCCGCTCCATGCTTCAGGCGCCGGGAAAGCGCTGTTGTATCCGCTCCCTGCGGAAGAGCTGGTGGATGTGATTGTGAAGACCGGCCTGCAGCGGTTTACGCCGACGACGATTGTGGATTTGCCGGTCCTGCAGCGAAATCTGGATGAGGCGCGAGCCTGCGGCTACAGCATTGACCAGGAGGAGCATGTGACAGGATTAAACTGTATTGCTTCAGCGGTTTACGATGATGTGGGCTCTGTGGTAGCGGCAATTTCGATTTCCGGACCTGCGTCCAGGCTAACCCCGGACCGTTTTGTCAGCCAGGGCGAGCTGGTAAGGGAGACGGCAAGGAATATCAGTACCGCACTGGGCCTTAAACCCCAGGCCGACTGATCGCCGATCCAACCCGCTCTCTTGAGCGGGACTTTTTTGGTTATGTTTAAATTTGGAAAAATTTTCCAATACAGTGAGGTTGTAAAAATGGCAAAAATGAGAGCCGTTGACGCGGCAATGTATGTTCTGGAAAAAGAAGGGGTTAACACAGCATTTGGCGTGCCTGGCGCGGCTATTAACCCGTTCTATTCTGCGATGCGTAAGCACGGCGGGATCCGCCATATTCTTGCCCGCCATGTTGAAGGCGCGTCTCATATGGCTGAAGGCTATACCCGCGCGACTGCCGGTAATATCGGTGTCTGTCTGGGGACCTCCGGCCCGGCCGGTACGGATATGATCACCGCTCTGTATTCTGCCTCCGCGGACTCGATTCCCATTCTGTGCATCACCGGCCAGGCGCCGCGCGCGCGTCTGCATAAAGAGGACTTTCAGGCGGTGGATATTGAATCCATTGCTAAACCGGTCACCAAGATGGCGGTGACGGTGCGTGAGGCGGCGCTGGTTCCGGGCGTGCTGCAGCAGGCTTTCCATCTGATGCGCTCCGGCAGACCGGGACCGGTGCTCATCGATCTGCCTTATGATGTCCAGGTGGCAGAAATCGAATTCGACCCTGAGCTTTACTCGCCGCTGCCGGCTTATAAACCGGTCGCCACGCGTCCGCAAATTGAAAAGGCACTGGCGCTGTTAGTCCAGGCGGAACGCCCGGTGATTGTTGCCGGTGGCGGGGTGATTAACGCCGATGCCGCCGCGCTGCTGCAACAATTTGCGGAAATCACCCATGTCCCGGTGATCCCGACCCTGATGGGCTGGGGCTGTATACCGGACGACCATGAACTGATGGCCGGAATGGTCGGCTTACAAACCGCGCATCGCTACGGCAACGCCACGCTGTTGGCCTCAGATCTGGTGTTCGGGATTGGCAACCGCTTTGCTAATCGTCATACCGGCTCGGTCGAGAAGTACACCGCAGGCCGCAAAATTATTCATATCGACATTGAACCGACGCAGATTGGCCGTGTACTGTGCCCGGACTTAGGCATTGTCTCCGATGCCAAAGCGGCGTTAATTCAGCTGGTAGACATTGCGCAGCAGATGCAAAAAGAGGGTCGCCTGCCACGTCGCGAGAGCTGGGTTAGCGAGTGCCAGGCACGCAAGCGTACGCTGCTGCGTAAAACCCACTTCGATAACGTGCCGGTTAAACCGCAGCGCGTCTATGAAGAGATGAACAAAGCGTTTGGCCGGGACGTATGCTATGTCACCACCATTGGCCTGTCGCAAATCGCCGCCGCGCAGATGCTGCATGTGTTCAAAGACCGCCACTGGATCAACTGCGGTCAGGCGGGGCCGCTGGGCTGGACGCTTCCCGCCGCGCTGGGCGTTTGCGTTGCCGATCCTGAGCGCAACGTGGTCGCGATTTCCGGCGACTTCGACTTCCAGTTTCTGATTGAAGAGCTGGCGGTAGGCGCCCAGTTCAATATTCCCTATATCCATGTCCTGGTGAACAACGCCTATCTCGGCTTGATCCGCCAGTCGCAACGTGCCTTTGACATGGACTACTGCGTTCAGCTGGCGTTTGAAAATATTAACTCCAGCGAAGTAAACGGCTACGGCGTCGATCATGTGAAGGTCGCGGAGGGACTCGGTTGTAAAGCAATTCGCGTCTTCAAGCCTGAGGATATTGCCCCAGCGTTTGAGCAGGCCAAAGCCTGGATGAAAGCCTATCGCGTGCCGGTCGTTGTGGAAGTGATTCTCGAGCGCGTAACCAATATCTCCATGGGCAGCGAACTGGATAACGTTATGGAGTTCGAAGACGTTGCCGATAGCGCCATTGACGCACCAACCGAAACTTGTTTCATGAAATATGAATAAATGAGGTGACATTATGTTGCGCTTTTCTGCCAACCTTTCCATGTTATTTCAGGAATATGATTTTCTGGATCGTTTTGAGAAAGCGGCGGCCTGTGGTTTTCGCGCTGTTGAATTTATGTTTCCCTACGACTATGCGCCTGAGCTATTAAAGCAAAAGCTGAGCGACAACCAGCTGGAGCATACTTTACACAATTTACCCGCTGGCGACTGGGCGGCAGGGGAACGCGGCATCGCCTGTATTCCAGGCCGGGAAGCGGAGTTTCGCGAAGGTGTCGACGCCGCAATCCGCTACGCCAAAGCGCTGGGCAATCGTAAAATTAACTGTCTGGTCGGCAAAACTCCGGTGGGCTATCGCGAAGAACATATTCGCTCAACGCTGGTGGCGAATTTACGTTTTGCTGCCGCCGCGCTGGCCCAGGAAGGTATTCTACTGCTAATTGAGCCAATCAATTACTTCGACATGCCGGGCTTTTATCTGAATACCACGCATCAGGCGTTGGCGCTGATTGATGAAGTGGGTAATGATAATCTGAAAATTCAGTACGATATTTACCATATGCAACGTATGGAGGGGGAATTAACCCATACGATGCAAACATATGCTAATCGTATTGGTCACTTACAGATCGCCGATAATCCGAATCGCGGCGAACCCGGGACCGGTGAAATTAATTATGAGTATCTTTTTAATTTCATCGATAAATCAAACTATGACGGTTGGGTAGGTTGTGAATATAAACCATTGACCACCACCGAAGCGGGACTGACTTGGTTTAATCGCTACCGCTAATTTTAAATTTATCGTTGGGCAGTATTTATTATTCCAGACTCAGGGATTTTATTTCCTGACAACAGGAAGGGATAGCTATTGCCCAGATAAATCGAAATACACATCGTGAGAGGACACTTATGAAGCTGGGATTTATTGGTTTGGGGATTATGGGCACCCCGATGGCGCTCCGTCTTGCTAAAGCAGGGCACGCACTGCACGTTACCACCATTGGGCCTGTTGCTGATGAATTACTCAAGCACGGGGCACAACATCTGGCCTGCGCGGAACAGGTGGCGGAGCAGTCAGACATTATTTTTATTATGGTACCCGATACCCCGCAGGTTGCCGAGGTGCTGTTTGGCGAACATGGTTGTGCTAAAGCGGCGCTGAAGGGCAAAATTATCGTGGATATGAGCTCTATCTCACCGATAGAAACCAAACGTTTTGCGCAGCAGGTGCGGGATCTGGGCGCCGATTACCTTGATGCCCCGGTCTCCGGCGGCGAAATTGGCGCACGTGAAGGCACCCTCTCCATTATGGTTGGCGGCGATGAAAACATCTTTGCCCGCGTAAAACCGCTGTTTGAGATTTTGGGTAAAAATATCACCCTCGTCGGAGGAAACGGCGACGGTCAGACCTGTAAAGTCGCCAATCAGATTATCGTCGCGCTGAATATTGAAGCGGTGTCCGAAGCGCTGGTTTTTGCCTCTAAAGCCGGGGCGGACCCCGCTCGCGTTCGTCAGGCGTTGATGGGCGGTTTCGCTTCCTCACGTATTCTGGAAGTGCATGGTGAAAGAATGCTTAACCGCACCTTTAATCCAGGCTTTAAAATTTCTCTGCACCAGAAGGATCTCAATCTGGCTCTGCAGAGCGCTAAAGCCCTGGCGCTTAATCTGCCGAATACAGCTACCTGTCAGGAGCTATTTAATACCTGTGCCGCGAATGGCGGCAGCGAATTAGATCACTCGTCTCTGATTCAGGCTCTGGAATTAATGGCAAATCATCAAATAGCATAATAAGCGTAAAGCTGCCGAAATCGGCAGCTTTATTTGAACCTCACAGGTGACTTTATGGATACGATCAATAAAAAAGGTGTCGACTATTGGAAACAAATAGTCGTGGTAATGAGTCTGGGCTGGGTGGCAATTTGGATCTATCGTACCGTGTTAACGCCGATTTATCCGGAGATTCAGGCGTCATTGGGTAACGTCAGTAATGCTGAAATTGGCGCGATTGCCAGCTTCTATTTTCTGGCCTACTGCGGCATGCAGATCCCCTGCGGCATTCTGGTGGATAAACTGGGCCAGAAAATTATGCTGATGTGCGGTTTTTCGCTATTTATTATCGGTACCCTGAGTATCGCTAATGCCGGAAATCTGACGCTGATTTATATCGGCTCGCTACTGGCCGGCGCCGGTTGTGCCTCCTTCTTTAGTTCCGCCTATTCGCTCTCCTCGGCCAACGTGCCGCAGGAACGCCGGGCGCTGGCGAATGCCATCATCAACAGCGGCTCTGCCATTGGCATGGGGATTGGCCTGATTGGCTCAAGTATTCTGGTCAAGAGCATGCACATGGCCTGGCAAAATGTGTTGTTTATCGTCGCTGCGATTTTACTGGTGATGCTCTGCGTGTTTACCCTGGTCATTCGCCGCAAACTGAAAGAACCCGCCACGGCGGAAAATAAAACGAGCGCAGCGGCGTCAGCGCCGGTTGCGGAAGAGAAATCGGCGCCGCTGTTCTCGCCATTACTGTGCAGCGTGTACTTTCTCTATTTCTGTACCTGCTACGGCTACTATCTGATTGTAACCTGGCTGCCCTCTTATCTTCAGACCGAACGCGGGTTTGACGGTGGGGCGATTGGTTTTGCTTCCGCGCTGGTGGCGGTGGTCGGGGTACCGGGCGCGCTGTTCTTTAGCCATCTCTCGGATAAATTCCGTGACAGTAAAGTCAAAGTTATTCTCGGGCTGGAGATAGTCGCAGCGGCCATGTTGATGTTTACCGTTCTGTCGCCGAATACCACCATGCTGATGATTAGCCTGGTACTGTACGGGCTGCTGGGCAAAATGGCCGTTGATCCGATTCTTATCTCGTTCGTCTCCGAGCAGGCGTCAGCGAAAACGTTAGGCCGCGCCTTCAGCTTATTTAATTTCTTTGGTATGAGTTCTGCGGTAGTTGCACCGACGCTCACCGGCTTTATTTCCGACCTGACCGGATCGAAAGAAATTAGTTTTGTGATGTCTGCCGGATTGGTTGTTACCGGGACGATACTTTTTGCTCTGATCACCTTGCGCAAGAATAAAATACCGTCAAAGACCATCACCGTATAATAAAAATAAATAATAAAAATTGTTGTTCCACATAGCTAAACCTACAAAC
The DNA here is from genome assembly GCF_040064295.1 of Klebsiella sp. JB_Kp031. Taxonomy (NCBI): domain Bacteria; kingdom Pseudomonadati; phylum Pseudomonadota; class Gammaproteobacteria; order Enterobacterales; family Enterobacteriaceae; genus Klebsiella; species Klebsiella sp. JB_Kp031. Next base: position 133,766 of record NZ_JBEAJW010000001.1, on the reverse strand, counting down.
GTAATCCGATGCGTATTAAGAGGGAATTATGGAACAAACTCAAGACCTATACAAAACCAGGGGCTATAGTGATGATCTATTGCCGAAATCAGACACTCAGCGTAACTGGAAAACATTCAATTATTTCACGTTGTGGATGGGTTCTGTACACAACGTACCAAATTATGTGATGGTGGGTGGTTTTTTTATCCTTGGACTTTCCACTTTTAGCATCATGATGGCGATAATATTAAGTGCCTTTATTATTGCCCTGGTCATGGTGTTTAATGGTGCTGCCGGAAGTAAATATGGCGTACCCTTCGCGATGATATTAAGAGCCTCATATGGAGTACGCGGTGCATTATTGCCCGGACTGCTCAGAGGCGGTATCGCGGCGATTATGTGGTTTGGCTTGCAATGCTACGCCGGATCGCTGGCATTTCTGATCTTATTAGGCAAATTATGGCCTGCGTTTCTGACGCTTGGCGGTGATTTTAAGCTGCTGGGGCTGTCGTTGCCGGGGTTGATCGCCTTTCTGGTGTTCTGGTTGATTAACGTCGGGATTGGCTTTGGTGGCGGAAAAGTGCTGAATAAATTTACCGCAATCCTCAACCCCTGCATCTATATTGTCTTCGGCGGCATGGCTATCTGGGCCATTTCGCTGGTAGGATTCGGCCCGATCCTCGACTACCTGCCTACCGGGGTGGCAAAAGCGGAACATACCGGTTTCTTGTTCCTGGTGGTGATCAACGCGGTGGTGGCCGTCTGGGCCGCTCCGGCTGTCAGTGCCTCGGATTTCACCCAGAACGCGCGCTCATTTCGCGAGCAGGCTATTGGTCAGACGCTTGGACTCGTGGTGGCCTATATTTTGTTTGCGGTCGCCGGCGTCTGTATTATCGCCGGGGCAAGTATCCACTATGGTATGGATACCTGGAACGTGCTGGATATTGTGCAGAAATGGGACAGCCTGTTTGCCTCGTTCTTTGCGGTGTTGGTGATATTGATGACCACGATCTCCACCAATGCTACCGGTAATATTATACCGGCAGGTTATCAGATCGCGGCGATCGCCCCAGCCAAACTGACCTATAAAAATGGCGTGCTTATCGCCAGTATTATTAGCTTGCTGATTTGTCCATGGAAATTAATGGAGAATCAAGACAGTATTTATCTCTTCCTCGATATTATTGGCGGGATGTTAGGGCCGGTTATTGGTGTAATGATGGCGCACTATTTCATCGTTATGCGTGGGCAAATAAATCTTGATGAACTTTATACCGCGCCAGGAGATTATAAATATTTTGATAATGGTTTTAATGTTACCGCATTCCTGGTAACCATTGTGGCGGTCATTTTATCGCTCGGTGGAAAGTTTATTCCTTTGCTGGAACCCTTCTCCCGTGTGTCATGGTTTGTCGGTGTTATTGTCGCTTTTGTTGCGTACGCGTTGCTGAAGAAACGGGCGCAACCCAATAATCTGACACGGCCAAATACGGTTAGTTAAGTTAATTTTAACCAGGAAAGTTTATTTCATGGATGAAGCATTACCGGCCAAAGCCATTGTTATTGCGGCACGCAATGTCGCAGCAGAAGTATGGCGGCTGACCCATCTGTACACATACAAGGAGTTATTATGTCTTTTGATTTAATCATTAAAAACGGCACTGTTATTCTGGAAAACGAATCCCGGGTAGTCGATATCGCGGTGAACGACGGCAAAATCGCCGCTATCGGTGAACACCTGGGCGAGGCGAAGCAGGTCATGGATGCCACGGGCCTGATCGTTTCGCCGGGCATGGTCGATGCGCATACGCATATCTCTGAACCTGGCCGTACCCACTGGGAAGGTTACGAAACCGGGACCCGCGCTGCGGCAAAAGGCGGCATCACCACGATGATCGAAATGCCGCTGAATCAGCTACCGGCCACCGTCGACCGGCAGACCATTGAGCTGAAATTCGACGCGGCGAAAGGCAAATTGACCATCGATGCTGCGCAGCTTGGCGGCCTGGTCTCTTATAACCTCGACCGACTGCATGAGCTGGATGAAGTGGGGGTAGTGGGATTCAAATGCTTCGTCGCCACCTGCGGAGACCGCGGGATCGATAACGACTTCCGCGACGTCAACGACTGGCAATTCTTCAAAGGCATACAAAAGCTGGCCGAAATGAAGCAGACCGTGCTGGTGCACTGCGAAAACGCGCTGATCTGCGACGAGTTGGGCGAAGAGGCGAAAAGGGAAGGCCGCGTGACGGCGCATGATTACGTAGCCTCTCGTCCGGTCTTCACCGAAGTGGAAGCCATTCGCCGCGTTCTGTATCTGGCGAAAGTCGCCGGTTGCCGCTTGCACGTGTGTCATGTCAGCAGCCCGGAAGGGGTCGCCGAAGTGACCCGCGCCCGTCAGGAAGGGCAGGACGTCACCTGTGAATCCTGCCCGCACTACTTTGTGCTCGATACCGATCAGTTCGAAGAGATTGGTACCCTGGCGAAGTGCTCTCCGCCGATCCGCGATGCGGAAAACCAGAAAGGCATGTGGGAAAAGCTGTTCAACGGAGAAATCGACTGCCTGGTCTCCGACCATTCGCCGTGCCCACCGGAGATGAAGGCTGGCAATATCATGCAGGCCTGGGGCGGGATTGCCGGTCTGCAAAACTGCATGGACGTGATGTTTGATGAAGCGGTGCAGAAACGCGGTATGTCTCTGCCGCAGTTTGCCCGTCTGATGGCGACCAACGCCGCCGATATTTTCGGCCTGAAGCATAAGGGCCGCATTGCCCCGGGTAAAGATGCCGACCTGGTGTTTATTCAGCCGAACAGCAGCTACGTCTTACGAGCAGAAGACCTCGAATATCGCCATAAAGTCAGCCCTTACGTTGGTCGCAAGATTGGCGCTCGGATTGCTAAAACCATCCTGCGCGGCGAGGTGATCTATGACATCGAACAGGGCTTCCCGCGCGCACCGAAGGGGAAATTTATCCTTAAGCATCAGCAGTAACGGGTGAATAAACAGTTGGGATGGTTTTCTCCCTCTCTCTTTGGGAGAGGGCCGGGGTGAGGGCATAGGTGGGTACATTTCGCCTCACCCTATCCCTCTTCCCAAAAGGGAGAGGGGACCGTTTCTCGCCCCATTCCATATTTAGCGCCTGTTTAACGGCAGGCGCTTTTTCAGGATTTCATCATGGTGGTATTGCCGCTAAATAAACGTAACACCCTGGCGGGGTTTCAATGGTTCTTCTTTATTTTCTGCAACACCGTTGTGGTACCGCCAACATTACAGTCTGCTTTTCAGCTCCCTGCCAGCGCGTTAATTACGCTTACCCAGTACGGGTTTATCACCACCGGGTTGGCCTGTCTGGCACAGGCGTTACTGGGACATCGTCGGGCGATTATGGAAGGACCGACGGGCCTGTGGTGGAGCACCATTCTGACGGTCACCGTGGGCGAAGCCGCACGGGGGACGCCGTTCGACAGCATCGCCTCCAGCCTGGCTGTCGGCATATTTTTCTCGGCGGTGCTCACCATCATCATTGGCGTAAGCGGCATTGGCCATCGCCTGGCTAAGCTCTTCAGCCCAACGGTAATGGTCTTTTTCATGCTGCTGCTGGGCGCGCAGCTGACTACCATCTTTTTTAAAGGCATGCTTGGGCTGCCCTTTAGTTCGACGCAGGTTAATCCGGGTATTCAGCTGGCGCCATTTTGCCTGGCGCTGTCGGTGATGATTCTGGTGCTGGGAATGATCATTTTTCTCCCGGATGGTATCGCTCGCTACGCCCTGCTGATCGGCACTCTGGCGGGCTGGGCAGGCTGGTATCTGCTGTTTCGCATACCTCCCGCTACGGTAGCCTCAGGCCCCATTCACTGGCAGTGGTTCCCGCTGGGTTATGGCGGCCAGCTACGACCCGGCATCATTTTAACCGCCCTGCTGGCGGGACTGGTTAATATTACCAATACCTATGGCGCCATTCGCAGCACCGATGTTTTTTACCCCCAACAGGGGGCCAGTAATACCCGCTATCGACGCAGCTTTATGATCTCCGGTTTGATAACATTAATAACGGTTCCGCTCAACGTGGTGCCATTTTCCCCGTTTGTTTCGTCGACAGCTTTATTAACTCAAACGGGCGACACCTCGCGCCGGCCATTTATTATCGGCTGCTTGTGCTGTCTGCTGGTTGGATTATTTACGCCGCTGACCCACTTTTTTACCACCCTGCCTTTACCGATCAGCAGTGCGGTTATGCTGGTCTCTTATCTGCCGTTGTTATATTCCAGTTTATCTTTCAGTAAGCAAATTACCTTTACCGCGCGAAATATCTATCGGCTGGCTCTACCGTTATTTGTCGGCATTTTTTTGATGGGACTACCGCCGGTTTATCTCCAGACGTTGCCTCTGACAATCAGACCCCTCGTAGGTAACGGCTTACTAATCGGGGTGCTGCTGGCGGTAGCCATGGAGAATCTCATTCCCTGGGATCGTATTAAGTCATGACATTAAAAGGATGAACAATGAAAATTATTATTGCACCAGACTCGTTCAAAGAAAGCGTCAGCGCCAGTCGCTGCGCTCAGGCGATTAAGGCGGGCTTCGTCTCCATTTTCCCTCAGGCGGAGTGCATCTGCCTGCCGATCGCCGACGGCGGCGAGGGGACGGTTGAGGCAATGGTTGAGGCGACCGACGGCAAAATGGTGATGCTGCCGGCGATGGGGCCGCTGGGGGAGGTGGTAGGCGCCTTCTATGGCCTGAGCGGCGACGGGCAAACCGCGTTTATTGAAATGGCGGCAGCCAGCGGGCTGATGCTGGTTCCCGCCGGGAGACGCGATCCCTTGCGGGCCACCAGCTTCGGGACCGGGGAGTTGATTCGCCACGCGCTGGACGCCGGCGTTCGCCATATTATCCTCGGTATAGGCGGCAGCGCCACGGTAGATGGTGGAATGGGCATGGCGCAGGCCCTGGGGGCACGTTTTCTTGACGAGCGCGGCGAGAGCGTAGGATTCGGTGGCGGCGTGCTGGCTCGGTTGGCGAGCATTGACTTACGCGACCTCGATCCGCGCCTGCGCAAATGCCGGATTGATGTGGCCTGCGATGTGGATAATCCACTGCTCGGCGAACGCGGCGCGGCGGCGGTCTTTGGCCCGCAAAAAGGAGCCAGCGCAGAGATGGTCGCTGCCCTCGAGCGCGGTTTGCAAAATTACGCGCAGGTGCTGCTCATGGCAACGGGTGCGGAGGTGACGAAGATTGTCGGCGGCGGCGCGGCGGGCGGAATGGGCGTGGCGGCCTGCGTATTCCTTAACGCGGCGCTGAAGCCGGGCATCGATATCGTGATTGAGGCGATGCAACTGGAGGAGGCGCTGCGCGACGCGGATCTGGTGATTACCGGTGAAGGGCGAATGGATTCGCAAACCGTCGGCGGCAAAGCGCCGATTGGCGTGGCGCGGCTTGCGAAAAAGCATGGCATCCCGGTGATCGGTATCGCTGGCGTTCTGGGGGACGGCGTGGAAGCGGTGCATCAGCATGGCATTGATGCGGTATTCAGCATTCTGCCCGCGCTGGCGCCGCTTGCCGAAGTGCTGGATCGCGGTGAGCAAAATCTGTATGCCTGCGCGCGCAATATTGCCTGTGCTATCAAGCTCGGCCAGAACATTCCCGCCTGAATAAAAAATGCCACGGTTCTCACCGTGGCAAAATCCAACATAGCTAAACAAAAAAGAATGTTATGCGATGGGTAACAAATCCGCCTTTACCGTTGTGTCCGCATTTCACCGGGTGGCGGATGACGCCTTACCCGGCCGACGAAAGCGGCGAGATGTACCCGTAGGAACACGCAAGCAAAGCGCCGCCGGGCAATACCAACGAGCGCAGATTGTTAGCAATCAGATCTCAACGTCACGGTTGCAATCTTTCGAGTAGATATAGCTGAACGCCTCGCGCCCAACGCCGTATCCCGCCTGTAGGGAATAAGCGCCCATAAAGATATAGTCGCCTTTCTTCACCGGAACCCAGTTGTTATCGAGGTTATACACGCCCTGGCCGGAAAGAATATAGGCGCCGTGCTCCTGCACATGAGTTTCGATATAGCCGTGGCTGGCGCCCGGCTCGAAAGAGAGGATATGCATATTCATATCGAAGCCCAGCTCTTTTGGCAGGAAGTCGATCAGAATAACGTCTTCCATTCCTTCATAATGAATACGCTCCAGCTGGCTGACGTTGCCGGTGACCAGATAAGGCGCATGGCCCTCTGTCGGAATATAGCGGCGCTTATAGAGAAATAGCTGACTGTCGGCTGAATGGCTATTACTGAACGTCATCCGTTCACCCGGTGGGCAGTAAAGATAGCCGCCTTCGGTCAGCGCAAAGGTTTTACCCTGCGCCCCGGCGGTGATTTCCCCCTTTATGACATACAGGAAGGTTTCAATGCCTTCGCCGCCAAACCCGCTTTGATTGCCGCCGTTTTCATGCAGCGTCACCAGATAATCAACGAAGGATGCGCCTAATTTCGGCGTCGACAGAATAGTCACATCACAGTTAGCAAAACCCGGAATAATATTTTTGACCAGACCGTCCGGCGTCAGCAGGGCATAATTACCGTGGCGCACGATGGAACGGCTGGCCAGTAAATCATCGCGATAACCCACGACATTATTTAAATATCCCATTATCTTTTCCTTATTCAGTCCAGGCCAGTTGGTGCAGCATTAAGGCGAGCGTTTTTACGCCTTCCGCCAAATCGTCGATATGCGTACTCTCCGCCGGGTTATGGCTAATACCTTTAATGCTCGGCATAAAGATCATGCAGGTCGGGAAGCAGGGGGCGAAAATTTGCGCGTCGTGCCCCGCGCCGCTGTGCATCACGCGGAAATTCACCTTCTCCTTTTCGCACAGGGCAGTGAGCTGGGCGACCAGCCTCTTGTCCATGGGAACCGGAGCTTCATCCATCCACAGGTCGATTTCAATGCCAATATCCATTTCCTTGCAGATCCGCCGCATATCGCCTTCGATCACTTCAGTAAATGCCGTTAATGCAAGGGCATCGGTGTGGCGGCAATCCATGGTAAAGACCGTTTTACCCGGCACCACGTTGACCGTATTCGGCTGCGGGTCGACTTTACCGAAAGTGAGCACCAGCGGGTCGCCGTGGGCTTTCGCTTTGGCGATAGATTCGCAGCAGATGCGGCTGAAAGCATGGACGGTGTCGCGGCGGTAGCCCATTGGGGTGGTGCCGGCATGGTTAGACTCGCCGTTGAGGGTAATGGTGTAGCGGCGCTGACCGACGATGGCGTTGACCACACCGATGGACTGCTTGTTGGTTTCCAGCACGCGGCCCTGTTCGATATGCAGTTCAACGAAGGCTTTAATATCCCGGCGCGGCGCCAGCGGGGCGGCGGGCAGGCTGAAACCGCACTGCTTCATCGCATCGACAAACGCCACGCCTTTGGCGTCTTTAATCTCACGCACGTCCGCCGGGTTAGCGATGCCGACGATATTTTTGCTGCCCCAGAAGACGTAAGGGAAGCGGCTGCCTTCTTCTTCCGCTAACGCCAGCACCTCCACGGTACGCAGCGGCGCCCCGTAGGTCTCTTTTAGCCAGCGGACCGCCAGCCAGGCCGCCAGCGCGCCAAACTGACCGTCAAGATTACCGCCGTTGACGACGCTATCAATATGCGAGCCGCTGAGGATAACGTCGTCGGGAAAACGGCTACCGGGCAGGCGGCCATAAAGGTTACCCACTTCATCGAAGCGTGTTTCCAGCCCGCTGTCGCTCATCTTTTGTTTAAACGCCTGCTGCGCCTGCAGCCACTCCGGCGAATAAAGCAAGCGGGTGAGTCCGCCGGTAGGATCGGCGCCGAAGGATGAAAGCCAGGGCAATGTTTCTTCAATTGCCTGTCGAAAAGAATGAGTCATACATAACTCCTGTTACTTATTTTATTGAGCAAAAGGGGAATTGGTTTCATAAGAGCGGTTATATAAAGCGTCTGAAACCAGATAGTCATAAATCTCATCAACGATTTCGATCCCGTTGACCGCGCTGTTTTTCTCATTGATATCCAGATTCTGCCCCGGGTAATAAACCTGACTAAATCCAGGCGCTGGCGTAATGGCGCTTAATTCGCGCATGGTGTCGCTAATGTGCTGGCGAAATAAGGCGCTGGAGGAGAAAAAGTCAGGATTAATCACAATATGCAATTGTCCTAACTCACGCCCCTGGCTCAGGTTGTCGTACATCGAGCTGACCTGGCGACCAAAAGGAAGGTTGAGCAAAATGCCGGATAGGACGTCAATCATCATCATCAGCCCGTAACCTTTCGGGCCGGCGGCAGGAAGCAGAGCATGGACGGCAAAGGGATCCGTGGTTGGGGCGCCGTTTTTGTCCACCGCCCAACTATCGGGAATGCTTTCATGGCGAGAACGAGCATCAAGGATCTTTCCCCACGCCTGGACGGTGGTGGCCATATCGAAGGTGATGATATCGTCGCCCTCGCCGGGGGCGGCGAAGGCCAGCGGGTTTGTGCCGTAGTAGATCTCCGCCCCACCAAAAGGGACGACCATCGGGTCTGACTGACACAGCGAGAGGCCAATCAGCCCGGCGCGAGCCGCCTGCTGTGTGAAGTACGAGATGGCCCCGCTGTGTCCCATGCGGCGGATACCCACTACGGCTACGCCATTTTGCCGGGCGATCTCAATGGCATGTTCCATGCCCATTTTGGCGGCGACCTGGCCGGCGGCGTTATCGGCATGCAAAATGCCGCTGCAGGGGCCGGTTTTTTCAAAGCTAAAGGTGGGATGACGATTGGTGCCGCCTTTTGAAATTCGTTCAGCATAATATTCAACACGAACCGCGCCGTGCGAATGAATGCCTCTGGCATCAGCATAAACCAACACATCGGCAATAATATCCGCGTGATTATGAGTAAGTCCTGCTGCGTTCAGCTTATTAGCAATAAGCTGATGAAGTGTTTCCCGACTGACTTTCATCTGTCTTCCTTTTAACGACGGTGTAGAGCCTGACTGCTGATTAAAATACGGGGAAAAGAAACTGAAATTGTGATCTGTATAGTTAAATGACCAGTGTTAGATTTTATTTGATAATCGTAACGGATTTATCATAAATGGCCGTGTAATCGATTTATTAAAAAATCACTGCTAATGTCAGGTGGTTTGTTTGAAAGCCTGTGGTAATAATCCTCATGTGATTTTGGTCACGCCATTAAGAATTTCATCTCGTTAGCCTGATGGCAGATTAACCATGCTCATTCAATTGCAATGGGTGCAATTATTGGGGAGTTATTATGATCCATGCCTTTATTAAAAAGGGCTGTTTTCAGGATTCAGTCAGTTTAATGATTATTTCACGCAAGCTGAGTGAGTCAGAAAATGTCGACGATGTTTCGGTCATGATGGGCACGCCGGCAAATAAAGCGCTGCTGGAAACTACCGGTTTTTGGCATGACGATTTTGCCACGGCGACGCCGAATGATATTTGCGTGGCGATCCGTACCGATTGCGCAGATGCGTCGGTGACGGAAATGATTATCGCCCGTCTGGATGACGCCTTATCCGCCCTGGCGCAGGGAAGCGGACAAAGTCAGAGTCTGAACGTGGTTCGCCGCTGGCAAAGTGCGATGCAAAAACTGCCGCAGGCCAATATGACCTTAATTTCCGTTGCCGGAGAATATGCCGCGGAGCTGGCCCATCAGGCGCTCAGTAGCGAGAAAAACGTGATGATCTTCTCCGACAACGTCACCCTGGAAGATGAAATTGCCCTCAAAACCCGTGCCCGTGACAAAGGATTGTTGGTGATGGGGCCGGACTGCGGCACCGCCATGATCGCCGGCACCCCGCTGGCCTTCGCCAACGTCACACCGGAGGGCAACATCGGCGTGATTGGCGCTTCCGGTACCGGTATCCAGGAACTGGTCTCGCAAATTGCCCTCGGCGGCGAAGGGATCAGCCATGCGATTGGTCTCGGCGGCCGTGACCTGAGCGCGGAAGTGGGGGGGCTTAGTGCGCAAACGGCGCTGGAAATGCTAACCCAGGATGCACAGAGCCAGGTACTGGCCTTTGTTTCCAAGCCACCTGCTGAGGCGGTGCGCCTGAAGATAATTAACGCAATGAAACGCAGTGCTAAACCGGTGGTGGCGCTATTTCTTGGCTATGTCTCGCCAGTCAACCGTGATGAAAACGTCTGGTTTGCCCGCACGCTGGACGAGGCCGGTCGGCTGGCGTGTCTGTTAGCGCGAGTGGTACGCCATCAGGAAAATCTGACCGCAGTCGCGGGTAAGCATATTCGCGGTTTATACACCGGCGGCACGCTGGCGGCGGAATCCGCCGGGCTGCTGGCTGAGCGCCTGAACATCACTCCCGATGAGCATCACCCGCAGGGCATGATGCTCAACGCCCTAGGCCACCAGGTCGTCGACCTCGGCGATGATTTCTACACCGTCGGTCGTCCACACCCGATGATTGATCCCTCCCTGCGTAACCAACTGATTGCTGAACTCGGCGAGCAAACGCAGGTGGGTGTATTGCTGCTGGATGTGGTGATTGGCTATGGCGCCACCGCCGACCCGGCGGGATCGCTGGTGGAAGCATGCCGGCGGGCCTGGGCATTGAGGAGTGAAAGCCATCCGCTGCACGTTATCGCGACCGTGACCGGTACCGAAAATGACCCGCAGTGTCGTTCCCGACAGATTGCCGAGCTGGAAGATGCCGGCGTGGTGGTGGTCGATAGCCTCCCGGAAGCCGCGCTGCTTGCTGTTGCGCTGATTAGCCCTCAGCGGATGGCGGAGCCCGCACCGCGTTCCAGTCTGCTGGACGGGGTGGCGGTAATTAATGCCGGTCTGCGCAGTTTTGCGATCGATTTACAGTCCGCCGGAACGCCGGTTGTTCACTATCAGTGGGCGCCGATTGCCGGAGGAAATAAAAAACTGGCTCGTTTATTAGAGCGTTTGCAATAAGAGGTCCCTATGTTTACATCAGTGGCGCAGGCCAATGAGGCAGTAATTGAACGAATTCGGAATGCACGTCCGCACTGGCTGGATGTGAAGCCGGCAGGTGCGCTAATCGGGGCGCTGAATCAGAACAAAACGTTGCTCCACGCCGGGCCGCCGATGCGCTGGCAGGCGATGACCGGCCCAATGAAAGGGGCCTGCATTGGCGCATGCCTGTTCGAAGGCTGGGCGCAGGATGAAAAAACCGCCCATGCGATGCTGGAAAGCGGCGAAATTACCTTTATCCCATGCCATCACGTTAACGCCGTGGGGCCAATGGGCGGCATTACTTCGCCGAACATGCCGATGCTGGTGGTGGAAAACATCGCTGAAGGCAACCGCGCCTATTGCAACCTGAACGAAGGAATTGGCAAGGTGATGCGTTTCGGCGCTTACGGTGAAGATGTGCAGCAGCGCCTGCGCTGGATGCGCGATGTGCTGATGCCGGTGCTTAGCGCAGCGCTGAAACAGATGGAGCGCGGTATCGATTTGACGGCGATGATGGCGCAGGGCATCACCATGGGGGATGAGTTTCACCAGCGTAATATCGCCACCTCCGCGCTGCTAATGCGCACGCTGGCACCGCATTTGGCGCGCCTAAATCACGACAAACAGCAGATAGCTGAAGTGATGGATTTCCTCGCCATTACCGACCAGTTCTTCCTCAACCTGGCGATGGCCTACTGTAAATCGGCGATGGATGCCGGGGCGCAGATCCGCGCGGGCAGTATCGTCACCGCGATGACCCGCAACGGCGATATGTTCGGTATTCGCGTCAGCGGGCTGGGCGACCGTTGGTTTACCGCGCCGGTCAATACGCCGCAGGGGCTGTTTTTCACTGGCTTCTCGCAGGAGCAGGCCAACCCGGATATGGGCGATAGCGCCATTACTGAAACTTTCGGCATCGGCGGGGCGGCGATGATCGCGGCCCCGGGCGTGACTCGCTTTGTCGGCGCGGGTGGGATGGAGGCGGCGAAATCGGTCTCCGAGGAGATGGCGGAAATCTTCCTTGAACGCAATATGCAACTGCAAATTCCGGGCTGGGATTTCCAGGGCGCCTGTCTGGGGTTGGATATTCGCCGGGTGGTTGAAACTGGCATTACACCGCTTATCAACACTGGTATCGCGCATAAAGAGGCGGGGATCGGCCAGATTGGCGCCGGAACCGTCAGAGCCCCACTGGCCTGCTTTGAACTGGCGCTGGAAGCGCTGGCGGACGAGCTGGGCGTGAGCTGAGGCACACAATGGATAAGATCCGTCCGCTAACAGGCAGCATTGACGCGCCGGACCATCGCCAGCCATGGCGAACCGGCGGCCTCTGGCAGCGCACCATCAATCTCTATGTTGCAGACGGCGCGCTGCTGACGCTGCATCATCGGGGACAAGGCGTGAGCCCCGGCGGATGGGTATTACGTCACCATGATTTTATCCGTTTACACGCGGCGCTGAAGGCGGGGGGGCTGCCGATAGCACGGGATGACGGCATTCAGGTCGATAACCTGTTGCTGTTACCACCGCGAAGGCGCTGCTCCCTGCGGCCTCGATATCAGCCTGGTGGCCCTTATCTACCGACAGCGCTCATGAAGCGCCCGGAAGAGACGGGCCTGTTCGGGCCGCTGTCACAGGCTATCCATCTGCCGCATCATCCTGAGTTGCGGCAATTACGCCACTGTTTTGCTTCTGCGTTGGCCGGGAGCGCCGTTGACTGGCGGCTGTGGCTGGGGAAGGGGCCAGGCCTGACGCCGAGCATGGACGATATGCTGATCGGCATGATGCTGTCCGCGTGGTGTTCTGGACTGATGTCGCGCAACAGCGGACACCATTTCTTTCGTGCCTCCGGCGATCTGCATGCCGCCACAACGCAGGTCAGCGTCAACTATTTACGCTACGCCAGTAAGGGATGCTTCGCTTCACCGCTACTGCATGTTGTTAACGCGCTTCAGTGCGGACGACGAATTGAACCTGCCGTTGAAGCCCTGCTGGCGATGGGGCACACCTCTGGTGCCGACACGCTTCTGGGGTTCTGGCTGGCGCAACAAATAATGTAAGGACTTTTATGAAAACGCTGGTTGTTGCCCTCGGGGGTAACGCTTTATTACAGCGCGGAGAAGCGCTGACGGTAGAAAATCAATATCGCAATATTCACAGTGCCGTTCCCGCGCTGGCGCGTCTGGCGCAGCATTACCGTTTGGCCATTGTGCACGGCAACGGGCCGCAGGTAGGCCTGCTGGCGCTGCAAAATCTGGCCTATAGCGACGTCGAACCTTACCCGCTGGACGTGCTGGTGGCGGAGAGCCAGGGCATGATTGGCTATATGCTGGCCCAATGCCTGGCGCAGGAATCGTCGGTACCGCCGGTATCGACAGTGATGACGCGTATTACTGTGGCATCGAACGATCCGGCCTTTTCGGCGCCGGAGAAATTTATCGGTCCGGTCTATGACCCTGAGTTACAGCAGCAGCTGGAAGAGGAGTACGGCTGGACGATGAAGCGCGACGGCAAATACTTGCGTCGGGTTGTCGCCTCGCCACGGCCGGTGAGAATTGAGGAGAGCGACTCGATTGAGCGTCTGCTGAATGAGGGGCATGTGGTGATCTGCTGTGGCGGCGGAGGCATTCCGGTGCTCGAGAGCGGGCAGGGCGCAGAGGCGGTTATCGATAAAGATTTGGCCGCAGCGCTACTGGCGGAACAGATTGATGCCGATGGTCTGGTGATCCTCACCGATGCGGATGCGGTATATGAACACTGGGGCACCCCAATGCAGCGACCGATCCGTGAAGCGACCCCGGAGGCGCTGGCGCCTTTTGCTCGCGACGATGGCGCGATGGGACCGAAAATTTCGGCAGTCAGCAGCTATGTTCGCCGCAGGGGCAAGCGGGCGTGGATTGGCGCGTTATCACGCATTGAGGAGACTCTCGCCGGTCAGGCGGGAACCTGTATCAAGCCCTGACGGGGGACTACTGTCGGTGAGGATGCCTGAATATCGTGCATTCTGCCCCGCGACGGCGACGCGTTGCCAGGGCGACGAATTCTGAATAGCTGGGCTTTTATCGGCCGGGCAAGCGTCAGCCGCCGCCCGGCAAGACAAAGGTGAGGCGTTACGCCAGTTGCGATTGCGCCCAGAACAGACCGCTGGTGTACTCCGCTGGCAGCAGCGGCTTGATCGCTTCCAGCGTCGCGCTCAGACGGTCAGTATCGCTGTCGGTCAGGTTCAGGTGGCCGACTTTACGACCCGGGCGCACCTCTTTATCGTACCAGTGCAGGTGGACCAGCGGCAGCTTCAGCCAGTCGTAATTGAGATCGGTGCCGATCAGGTTGATCATTACCGACGGGCTGTTAACCACTGGCGGCGGCAGCGGCAGGCCGGTAATCGCTCGCAGATGCAGCTCAAACTGGCTGATGGAGGCGCCATTTTGCGTCCAGTGGCCGCTGTTGTGCACGCGCGGCGCCAGCTCGTTGATCAGCAGTCCCTCGGCAGTGACGAAGCACTCCATCGCCATCACGCCGACGTAGTTCAGCTCGTTCATGATCGCCGTCAGCATGCTTTCCGCTTGCTCCTGCTGGCGGACATTGGCCTGCGGGAAGGCGACGCTGGCGCGCAGAATACCGTCCTGATGCAGGTTGCGGGTCAGTGGGTAGAAGACGGTGCTGCCGTCATGGGCGCGGGCACCCACCAGCGACACTTCGCCGGAGAAGTTAATCCCCTGCTCGACGATGCACTCGCCGTAGTTATCGGCCGGTAGCTGATCGATCTCGTTTTCCCGCAGACGCCACTGGCCGCGGCCGTCGTAACCGCCAACGCGACGCTTAACGATCGCCAGTTCGCCAAGGCGGGCAAACACCGCCGGCCACTCGCTTTTATCCGCCAGCAGCTGCCACGGGGCAGTGGCGAGACCAAGCTTGTCAAACAGCTGCTTTTGCGTCAGGCGATCGGCGATAATCGGGAAGACGTCGCGGTTGACGAACGCCGGGTGGCGGGCCAGCTCGCGGGTGAGGGCGGTTTCCGGCCAGCGTTCAATTTCTGCCGTGATGACGCTCTGCTGGAATGGCACCGCTTCCGGATCGGCTTCCAGCCCCACCGGCCAGACGGCAATACCCAGCGGCTCGCCGGCCTGGCGCAGCATACGGCCTAACTGGCCGTTGCCGAGTACGCATACCTGTTTCATGCCGCACCCCGCGGGTCCGGGTTATCCAGCACTTCATCGGTTTGCGCCTGGCGCCAGGCGCTCAGGCGCTGGTGGAGTTCAGCATCATGCTGGGCGAGGATCTGCGCGGCGAGCAGACCGGCGTTCGCGGCGCCGGCTTTGCCGATGGCCAGTGTGCCGACCGGAATACCGCGCGGCATCTGAACAATGGAGTAAAGGCTGTCGACACCGCTTAAGGCTGCGCTCTGAACCGGTACGCCGAGCACTGGCACCAGGGTTTTCGCCGCAATCATGCCCGGCAGATGCGCCGCGCCGCCTGCCCCAGCAATAATCACCTGATAGCCATTGCTTTCGGCGCTTTCAGCGAAGCTGAACAGCTTATCGGGCGTGCGATGGGCGGAGACCACTTCGACATGGTACGGAACGTTCAGGGCATCAAGAATTTCTGCGGTAAATTGCATGGTAGCCCAGTCGCTTTTGGACCCCATCACGATGGCGATACGCGCCGAATTATTGCGGGAAGACATACGTCTTAAAACTCCTGTGGGTGTGTTTCACACTGCTTTAGAGGCCACAGAGAATAGCATGAACTGCCGGCAAGGAAAACGGTTGCGTGTGCATGGTTAGCCGTCTTTTGTCTCGCTCTGCGATGACGACGATCGCGGCTTATTGGCCTTGATCTCATTCATGCAACAAGTGATAAGCAGTACTAACCCCCAGGGGAGCATCAGGGTACCCATCATCAATAAATAGATTTGTACCAGTCGGCTCTCGTGAGGGCGAGTACAGAGCAAATAAATGGCATAGAAATAAATAGCCCACGCCAGCATCGCACACCAGACAAACGTCAGCGTGTTGCCGAGAGCGACGCCGATTAAGGCGATATAACTTATCCCTAACGGATTGAGGATCGCGATGATCATTCCCCAGATCAGCGGCTGGCTCCACTTTTTCCTGCTCATGCTCGTTCCTTGAGAGTGATGTTGTGGAAGACTAGCATGCGCAATGCCGGCAGGAGCATACCTCCGTCCAGGCAAGAGGGGATTTCAGAATTGTGCTCGCGCAGGAATTAGAACGGGAAATGGATCAGTTCGACGTCGTCCGGCGTCACCTTCACCATCGAACCTTCGCTGTGCCAGGCGCCGAGTACCACGCGCCATGCGGGCTGGCCGTTGGCCTGCAGGTCATGGACCGCCGGGCGATGGGTATGGCCGTGGATCAGCCACTGTACGTGATGCCGCTCCATGGCGTTAACCACCGCCTGTGGATTCACATCCATAATTTCCATTGATTTGCTGCTGTTGGCGGCTTTGCTGTCGGCGCGCATGCGGGCGGCGATGCGGCGGCGGACAAACAGCGGCAGAGCCAGGAATAGACGCTGGATCCACGGGGTGTGGACTTTCGCGCGAAACGCCAGATAGCCTTGGTCATCGGTGCACAGCGTGTCGCCATGCATAATCAAGACGTCACGGCCATAGAGGTCCAGTCGCTCTTCTTCGGCGAGCAGGATCATCCCGCTCTGACGGGCGAAGCGCTGGCCGACGAGAAAATCGCGGTTGCCGTGAATGAAGTAGCAGGGCACGCCGGCGTCGACGACGGCTTTGATTGCCGTAGCGATTTGCTGATGCAACGGGTTGGGATCGTCATCGCCGATCCACGCCTCAAACAGATCGCCAAGGATATACAGGGCGTCCGCCTGACGGGCTTCCCCCTGTAAAAAACGCAGAAAACCGGCGGTGATCGCCGGTTCTTCTGTTTGCAGGTGCAAATCTGCAATAAAAAGTGTCGCCACGAATTACTCGCTGACGGTGACGCTTTTGATGATCACATCGTCTTTCGGCACATCCTGGTGCATGCCGCTGCGGCCGGTGGCAACCGCTTTGATTTTGTCAACCACGTCCATGCCTTCAACCACTTCCGCGAAGACGCAGTAGCCCCAGCCCTGCAGGCTTTCGCCGGAGAAGTTCAGGAAGTCGTTGTCAACCACGTTGATGAAGAACTGCGCGGTGGCAGAGTGCGGCGCCTGAGTACGGGCCATCGCCAGCGTGCCGCGGGTGTTTTTCAGACCGTTGTTTGCTTCGTTCTGAATCGGAGATTTGGTCGCTTTTTGTTTCATGCCAGGTTCAAAACCGCCGCCCTGAATCATGAAGCCGTTGATAACACGGTGGAAAATGGTGTTGTCGTAGAAACCTTCGCGGCAGTAGTCCAGGAAGTTTTTAACTGTTTCCGGCGCTTTGTCGTCAAACGTTTTGATTACGATATCGCCATGATTGGTGTGGAAAGTAACCATTTTTGCATCCTGTTCCGATGAGTGTGGTGCCAGCACCCGGTGTCGGGTGAGATATAGGGGGGTGTTATAGCATAACCGCGGGGGTCGATGCACCTTGCAATGTGTGCTGCGTCCTGTCTGAATTATGGGTATTATAGAGGCTTCATTACCCACACACGTCTACACGGAATCTTCGATGTTAAAAATTTTTAATACACTGACGCGCCAGAAAGAGGAATTTAAACCTATCCATGCCGGGGAAGTCGGCATGTACGTGTGTGGTATTACCGTTTACGATCTCTGTCACATCGGCCATGGGCGTACCTTCGTCTCCTTTGACGTTGTGGCGCGTTATCTGCGTTTTCTCGGCTATAAGCTGAAGTACGTGCGCAATATCACCGATATCGACGACAAAATCATTAAGCGCGCTAATGAAAACGGCGAAAGCTTTGTCGCGCTGGTCGATCGGATGATCGCCGAAATGCACAAGGATTTTGACGCCCTGAATATTTTGCGTCCCGACAGCGAGCCGCGCGCGACGCATCATATTGCGGAGATCATCGAGATTACCGAGCAACTGATCGCCAAAGGCCATGCCTATGTGGCGGATAACGGCGACGTAATGTTCGATGTGCCGACAGACCCGAACTACGGTTTGCTGTCGCGTCAGGATCTCGATCAGCTGCAGGCGGGGGCGCGCGTCGACGTGGTTGACGTCAAGCGTAATCCGATGGACTTCGTCCTGTGGAAGATGTCGAAAGAGGGCGAGCCAAGCTGGCCGTCGCCGTGGGGCGCAGGCCGTCCGGGATGGCATATCGAGTGCTCGGCGATGAACTGCAAACAGCTGGGCAACCATTTTGACATTCACGGCGGCGGTTCCGATCTGATGTTCCCGCATCACGAAAACGAAATCGCTCAGTCCACCTGCGCCCATGACGGCGAGTACGTTAACTACTGGATGCACTCCGGCATGGTGATGGTCGACCGCGAGAAGATGTCGAAATCGCTGGGCAACTTCTTTACCGTCCGCGACGTGCTGAAGTATTACGATGCCGAGACCATTCGCTACTTCCTGATGTCCGGCCACTATCGCAGCCAGCTGAACTATAGCGAAGAGAACCTCAAGCAGGCGCGTTCGGCGCTGGAGCGTCTGTACACCTCGCTGCGCGGTACCGACAAATCCGTCGACGCGGCGGGCGGCGAAGCCTTCGAAGCACGCTTTATCGAGGCGATGGACGATGACTTCAACACCCCGGAAGCCTACTCGGTGCTGTTCGATATGGCTCGCGAAGTGAACCGTCTGAAAACCGAGGACGCGGTCGCGGCGAACGCCATGGCGGCCCACCTGCGTAAGCTTGCGTCGGTGCTGGGGCTGCTGGAGCAGGAGCCGGACGCTTTCCTGCAGAGCGGTGCGCAGGCTGACGACGCGGAAGTGGCGGAAATTGAATCGCTTATCCAGCAGCGTCTGGACGCGCGTAAAGCGAAAGACTGGGCGGCGGCGGATGCGGCGCGCGATCGTCTTAACGAGATGGGTATCGTGCTGGAAGATGGCCCGCAGGGCACCACCTGGCGCCGGAAGTAAGCCATAAAAAAACGCCCGCAAAAGCGGGCGTTTTTCTTTTCGCTGTCAGGCCGTGACGGTGACGCTCTGGCCTTCAAAGCTCACCGTCTGACCAGCGACGATTTTGCAGCGTTTGCGGGTTTCCACCGCGCCGTCGACTTTTACCAGCCCGTCGGCGATGGCGATCTTCGCCTGGGCGCCGCTTTCGCTCCAGCCTTCGAGTTTCAGCAGATCGCACAGCTCAACGTGCGGGTGTTTTCCTAAGGAAAATGTCGCCATCTCAGGCCTCCTCAACGTCGTGGTACTCTTCGCACGCCTGCAGCGTGTTCTGGATCAGGGTGGCGACGGTCATCGGGCCAACGCCGCCGGGAACCGGGGTGATGTAGGACGCGTGTTCAGCGGCATCTTCATACACGACGTCGCCGACCACTTTGCCGCTTTCCAGACGGTTAATGCCGACATCGACCACAATCGCCCCTTCTTTGATCCATTCGCCAGGAATAAAGCCCGGTTTACCCACCGCGACGATCAGCAGGTCGGCGTTTTCGACATGATGGCGCAGGTTTTTGGTAAAGCGGTGGGTGACGGTGGTGGTGCAGCCGGCCAGCAGTAGCTCCATGCTCATCGGGCGGCCGACGATATTGGAGGCGCCAATGACCACCGCATTCAGGCCGTAGGTGTCGATATTGTAGCGTTCCAGCAGAGTCACGATACCGCGTGGGGTGCACGGACGCAGGCGCGGCGCCCGCTGGCACAGGCGGCCAACGTTGTAAGGATGGAAGCCGTCAACGTCTTTATCCGGCGCGATGCGCTCAAGAACTTTGACGTTATCTATCCCTGCAGGCAGGGGCAGCTGAACCAGAATACCGTCGATGGTCTTATCGGCATTCAGGGTGTCGATAAGCTCCAGCAGCTCGGCTTCGCTGGTGGTTTCCGGGAGATCGTAAGAGCGGGAGACGAAGCCCACTTCTTCACATGCTTTGCGCTTGCTGCCGACATAAATCTGCGAGGCCGGGTTGCTGCCGACCAGCACGACGGCCAGCCCAGGGGCGCGTTTTCCGGCCGCAACGCGAGCCTTCACTTTTTCCGCAACCTCAGAGCGTACCTGCTGCGCAATCGTTTTACCGTCAATAATTTTTGCTGCCATCAGAGAGAGGATTCCATCTGTATCTTTACGAAAGGGGGATGAGGATATTTTGTCAGAAGCCGGCCTCGCTGTCAGTCCTCGTTTGCTGTTTTATCCTGTCCGGGGCGAATTTAGCCTGTTTTGACCCTGGTTATTACATGGTTATTGGTGCGTTGCGCCTGGCCACTCAGTCGATTTACTGGCGTAAGAGCCCCGCTGGTACGCTTCTTGTACAGTTGGTGGAGGATATTTCGCCAGCGTCGTATAAGCTCCACAGTTTCCTGGCAAAATGGATTGACTCAACCGACGTGGACCGTATAATTCCAGGCGTTTCACTCCGCGAAGCACTCGCTTCTCAGGGCGCCCTTAGCTCAGCTGGATAGAGCAACGGCCTTCTAAGCCGTAGGTCACAGGTTCGAATCCTGTAGGGCGTGCCATTAATAATCAATCACTTAATTACTTCCTCCAGTCGCTGATTTTTCCTTGTGGGACATATGTGGGACATCTTCTGCAAAAATCGAGTCAATTTTCCGTGCGTGTTCAGTCAGGTGGTTCGGCGCCAGGTGAGCATAGCGACGGACCATTTCGATGATTCTAATGTCTTGCAGTATCTGTCGGACGATGGCCAGTGAGAGTACAGCATTACGGCTCTGCAATATCGAACAGAATGGTTAATGCTGGTTATAGCTGAGTGCAGAATAAGCGCTCTGCAGGAATGTGAAAATATGTTGACGGTAACAGGCTAATAGTCATTATAGCTTTAGGTTATGTCTGACTGGGTTAAGTATCGCATTTTAAGCTGGCGTGAAGTACAGTTGTTAAAGATCAATATTGAACACTATTTGAAAGCATACCCTCGATGTTCATCCACTGCCTGGAAAGATCCAAATGAACATCAAATTCGTCGCCATCTCCGTATTCGCTGTTGTGTGTGTCTTTGCATCAGATATTTCCATCGCCAAATCGAATTCCTTAAGCGATGATCAGGTCAGGCAAAGAATTATTGATGACTCTGTCGCATCCTATCCCGGTACCTGTGCCTGTCCCTTCAATACCGCCCGGAACGGCAGCTCGTGCGGTGGCCGCAGTGCCTGGAGCAAAGCTGGTGGGTACTCACCTATTTGCTACAAGAAAGAGGTAACAAAGGAAATGGTGAAGGCGTGGCGACAAGAGAATCAATGATAATAATCATTATCTGAACCAGGTGATTACTTACACTGGAATTGTAGGTTAAATAATATTAAATGATTATTTCGAATACGGCAGGCCATTTGCAGTAAGCACTGTTCTGTTAGAGGCGGCAGAGGCCACGGCATATATTATTTAACCTTGTGATATTTGACCCCAGCTAATATTTTTCCCCTCTCTGACGGATTAAGTGCCACGTATCCTGTTACGAAGAGCACGGGGTTACTCACACATAAGACACTCCCTCTTCTCACGACAAAACCGGTTCAGCGTGTTGTGTGTGGAGACAGTACCCATCAACTCAATCTGATAACAAAAAGTTTAATTTTTTTCCCCGCCGCCCTGACTATAGTTAGGGCACTTTCACTTGCCCAAAAGGTCACGATTATGAAATTAGTTATCGCCTCCGTAATTTCCCTTCTCAGCTTCAGCGCGCTGGCGGCGCCAGAGGGCACGCTCAGCGTACACATTCTTAATCAGCAAACCGGGCTCCCTTCGCCGGGGGTGCAGATTGAGCTGGATAAGCAGCAAGGGGAGAGCTGGCAGCATATCGCCACCGGCAAAACGGATGCCGATGGGCGGATTAAATCGCTCTATCCGCAGGCGGAAAATATGGAGCCGGGGGTTTATAAAGTGACGTTTAAAACCGGTGACTATTTTAAAAGCCAAAACATGAATACGTTCTTCCCGGTGATTCCGGTTATTTTCAATGTCACAAAGCAAAATCAAAAACTGCATATCCCGCTGCTGCTCAGTCAGTACGGATACTCTACCTACCGCGGCAGCTGATGACCCAAGCCGCTATCCAGCCAACGCCTGCGCGTCTCCCGCAGGCGTCACCCTTTCCCCGCACAACGACCTCCACGCCTAACGCCCGGTCTCTTCCTCTTTTACGTGTTAATGGCCTCGCCGGACATCGCTGGCAGGGTGGGAAATCCTCAGATACGCAGACCGTGAGGAAAGGTCAATACCAGGGATAAATCTCTGGCGGGCCGGAAAGCGCTGCGCCTACACCGGCAGGAGGCTCATCATCAGCCAGGCGATGGCGATGCAGATAAGCGTCATCGACAGCACAAAATTCATGGTAGCTCCTCTTCATCCTTTCTGTACTCAGCGTAAATTTTGACAGCGCTGATCGCCTTTATCCTTGGCGATTTGTGCCGCTATCCGACGATGGGGTGGGGAAAGATGGCCTGTTTCCCCGGGAAGGCCAGCAAAATATCCTCTTTGTCAAAGTTATAGTGATGACATCAATGAATAAGCTGCATCACATTGGTTATGTTGGTCTTTCCGCCTGAAGAATGACTTCAGGTCGCTGATAAGCTGCTGGGGGAACTGACAGGATGAGCACCACACCGTTAACGCTTTCTATTGCCGGGCAACCGACGCCCATCACCCTGCCGCAGGTGCCGGGAACCCGGGGCCATGTGGGAGTCGACATACGCGAGCTGAATCACTCCGGATTCTGCAGCTACGACCCTGGCTTTGCCAACACCGCCGGATGCCAGTCGGCGATCTCGTGGATCGATACGGAAAACAGCGTGCTGCTGCACCGCGGCTATCCGGTGGATCAGCTGGCTCGCCAGTGTGATTTTCTCGAGGTGGCGTACATCATGCTGCGGGGCGACGCGCCGGATGAGGCCAGCTATCAAACGTTTCGCGAGACCATCACCCGCCATACCCTGGTGCACGAGCAGATAGCCCGCATGTGCAGCGGCTTTCGCCGCGATTCGCACCCGATGGCGCTGATGTGTGCTCTGGTGGGGGCGCTGGCGGCGTTCTATCATGATGTTCTGGACGTGGAAAATCCGCAGCACCGGGCGCTGGCCGCCACGCGGCTGCTGTCGAAAATGCCCACTATCGCCGCCATGAGCTACAAGTACACCATTGAACAACCCGCCGCCTATCCGCGCAACGATCTCTCCTATGCCGGAAATTTCCTGCAGATGCTGTTTGCTATCCCGGCCGAAAAGTACGTCCTCAATCCGGTTATCGAGCAGGCGATGAACCAGATCCTGGTCCTGCATGCCGATCACGGGCAGTGCGCCTCCACCACCACGGTGCGCGCGGCGGGCTCCTCCGGAGCGAACTTATTCGCCTGCGTCGCCGCCGGGCTGGCATCATTATGGGGACCGATGCACGGCGGCGCCAATGAGTCGAGCATGCGGATGCTGGAGGAAATTGAAAGCGTCGATCAGGTTCCGGCGTTTCTGCGTCAGGCAAAGCGCGACCCGCAGGCATTTCGCCGCCTCGGTTTTGGCAACTCACGCTACCGTCACCGTGACCCGCGCGCCGATATCCTGCGTGAAACCAGCCATCGGGTCCTGGCGGAGGTAGGCATGTCTGACCGTCTGCTGCAGGTGGCGATGGCCCTTGAGGACGTGGCGCTGACCGATCCCTACTTTGTGGAAAATGGCCTGTCGCCGAGCGTGGATTTTTATACCGCGGTGATCCTCAAGGCGATGAATCTGCCTTCGTCGATGTTTGCGGTGGTCACCGCGGTCGGTCGGACGGTCGGCTGGGTGGCGCACTGGAACGAGATGCACCAGGCGCCGCTGACCATCTACCGGCCACGGCAGATTTACGTTGGCGAGGGCTATCGGGATTACGTCTCCCGACGCGGCGAGCGGTCAACGGGCCCGCAGTGACTGCGGGCGAGGCGAACGTCAGCGCGACCTTCGTGGTGACCTATAACTGATCGGCCTGACGGCGCGGCGCCGTCAGGCATGTGCCAGTAAAGGAAACATCAACTTCCTGTCTTTAAACAAGTTTTCCTTCTGGTCATAGACAAAGAGGATATCTTCTCCCTCAATCTTCTCGTACTCGCCGAGCCGGTCTTCATTGGGGGTAAAGCCGAGGATAGCCTGGTAAACATGGTCATCGGCCAGCTCGTTGACCAGCGTCGACAGGCTTTTGCCCGCATCGCAGAACAGGTCAAAGCAGATCAGCACCGGACCGTTTTGCATGGCGATAACCACTGCCTCATTTTTTGCCGAATAGTAAACGAAATGCTTCATAAAGGCTGAGCAATAAAACATCAGCAGGCCAAAGTTGTGCTCCACCCGCAGCGGTGAGAACGGGTTGGATTTTTCATAGTAATGGCGGAGCAGGGCGACATCGTCAGCGCTGTCCATATCCAGTTTGCGAAAATCACCAGCGCGCGGAGCGACCGGCATAATATATTGATGCTCTTCGCTGCGGGTGAAACCAAATTTGGGGTAAAAATCCACCGTGGTGGGATTGGCAAATAAAAAGAAGGCGTCCGCCTCCTGCTGCCAGTCCTGCAGAATATGGTGGATAAGCTGGCCGGCTAATCCCTTATTACGGTGGTCCGGTTCGGTCATCACGGTACCAATCTGAATATACCGCCGGGGCTCGCCCTGCCAGCGCAGATCGATGATGTTGGCCGAGGCGTTAGCGATAATTTTATTACGTTCGACAAAGGCGTAGGGGATATAGGCGTCGGTCCAGTAACCTTGCTGATACCACTCTTCAAAAGACAGGTCGAAAGTCTTAACGGCAAGGTCAATGAAGCTTTTTCTTAATATGTTATTTTCTCTGACTTGCTTCACTAATTGATAATTCATTGTCATAGTTCCTTCTCACTATGGCTTCTGAAAGCGACGACGTCGGCAAAGGCACTTGCGTCGAATGAGCGCTGTAAACGTAGCATATCTGGGAAAAGGATCCGCAATGTCGATGCTTAACCTTTGCCCGAGTCACAAATAACCGCATGAAGGCGTCACAAATGACGTTGAACATCCCGCCGCGCAGCACGTTATCTCCGTGCTGCAGAGCAACCAAGGGGCCAATGCAACAGGCGATGAGAAAATATGCTGTTTGTTTTTTGGGCAACCAGTCGCGCTGTAGAGGTCTGGTTTATTTTTTTATGCGTAAAAAAGGAAGTTTTACGCGATGTGGCTAATAATAGAGTAGCCGCAATCGCAAGACTGAAATTAGTGATTGAACAACGTATAATATCGTGCTTTGTGTCTTAGTGTTACCGCACGAATTGGAAAAATACAACCGGCAGGATCCGCTACTTTATTTCGCGGTTTTTGCTCAGCTATTATTGAGTGAATTAACAGGATTACTATGTCAAATTTACCCAAATTTTCCCGCGCGCTGTTGCACCCGCGTTACTGGCTGTTATGGCTGGGAATTGGCCTCTTATGGCTGCTGGTGCAATTACCGTATCCGGTGATCTACCGACTGGGCACTGCGCTCGGGCGGCTGGCAATGCGGGTGATGAAAAGCCGCGCACGGATTGCCAGACGTAATCTCGAACTCTGCTTTCCCGCGATGAGCGTCGCCGAGCGTGAGGCACTGCTGGTGAAAAACTTTGAATCGCTGGGCATGGGGCTGATGGAGACCGGCATGGCCTGGTTCTGGCCGACGCACCGGGTGGCGCGCTGGACCGAGACCAGCGGCGTAAACGAGGTGGTCGAACTTCTGGAACAAAAGCAGGGCATCTTACTGATCGGTATCCATTTTCTGACCCTCGAAATGGGGGCGCGAATGTATGGCATGTTTACCCCGGGGATCGGCGTCTACCGGCCCAATGATAACCCACTGATTGACTGGCTGCAGACCTGGGGACGCTTGCGCTCGAACAAGACCATGCTGGATCGAAAAAATCTGAAAGGCATGGTCAGGGCGCTGAAAGAGGGAGAGATCCTCTGGTACGCGCCGGATCATGACTACGGGCCGGCCAGCAGCGTTTTTGCGCCGCTGTTTGCTGTCGAGCAGGCGGCGACCACCACCGGCACCTGGATGCTGGCGAAGATGTCCGGGGCGACGATTGTGCCGTTTGTTCCGCGACGCAAGCCTAACGGTATGGGATATGAGCTGATCTCCCTGACGCCGGAGCGCACGCCGCCGCTGGCCAGCGCCGAGGTTACCGCGGCGTGGATGAACCAGATTATCGAACAGTGCATCCTGATGGCGCCTGAACAATATATGTGGCTGCACCGGCGCTTTAAGACCCGCCCGGAAGGGGTGCCGCCGCGTTACTGAACGCTGCGGCCAAAAAATCAGCGCACCGGTAGCACGCTTATTAAATCGCCGTCTATACTGAAAGAGCCTGATCTAAGGCCCATTCCAAGGAGATTGCAGGATGAAAAAAGTGATAGTCGCGTTAGCCCTTTCCGCCGTTGCATTTGGCGCGTCCGCCGCGCAGTTGATCACCAAAGAAGAAGCTAAACACTTCAAACTGACCAAGGTCGGACCGATCTCGGTGGGGCCGTCAGGTGGGCAGTTCTCTTCACCTTCCGATCTGCACGATCAGCTCTCTAAGCTGGCCGATGAGAAAGGCGGAAAGTACTACGTGATTACTGCTGCGCGTGAGCATGGTCCTAACTTTGAAGCCACAGCGGAAGTGTATAAATAATCGATTCTTCCGCGTGCCATAACGGCACGCCATTGACTGAGCCTGGAGCGCATTACGCCTCCGGGCTTATTTTTTTCCGCTGCCCACGTTCCGCCGGCTAAGCGGAAGCGAAAAACGTTTTTTATCGCTATATATCAATTTGATGATCACGATGTTAATGAAATATTGCTTTTTATTGTCGCTAAAAGGCGAATTCCAACCTAATGCCTGAGGGAGTGACCCCTGGCAAAAATAGGTAGGACAAATGTGTTATCATCGCGCCTTTCCCTTTTTGTCTGGGGCTTTCTTGTATGCTACAACCTGTTGTTCGCGTCGGTGAATGGCTGGTAACCCCCTCTGTAAACCAAATCAGCAGGAAGGGGCGCCAGCTTACCCTTGAACCGCGTTTAATCGACCTTCTGGTCTTTTTCGCTCGCCATCCGGGGGAAGTGCTTAGCCGGGACGAGCTTATCGAAAACGTCTGGACCCGGAATGTTGTGACCAGCCACGTCGTCACGCAGAGTATTTCTGAACTGCGCAAGTCGCTCAAAGACGGCGACGACGTTAGCCTTGAGTACATCGCGACGGTACCCAAACGGGGGTATAAGCTCACGGTGCCGGTGATCTGGTGCACCGAAGAAGGGGAGGAACTCGCCCCACAGATGGAGGCGCTGACGCCTTCGCCTTCGGTCGCCGCGACCGCGCCGCCGGCTGCCGGTGCGCCGCCCGATGCGCCCGTCTCCGCCGCCGATCCCGCCGTGCCAGCTCCCGCTCCGACAGTGGCCAGCGCGCCGTCAGTGCGTAAACGGCTCACCACTGCCCTGGTGTGGGGACTGTTCCTGTTGGCGCTGGGCACCTGCGTGGCGCTGGTGGCGCTGTCGAGCATGGAATCGCGGCCGCCGGTCAACAAGGCGCGCCTGTTGCTTAATCCGCGCGATATCGATATCCACCTGGTGAATGGTAACTCCTGCACCAACTGGTCGTCGCAGCACTCCTACGCGGTCGGCCTGGCCAGCCTGATCACCACCTCGCTGAACACCTTCTCGACCTTTATGGTGCATGACAAAACGGACTACAACATCAATGAGCCGAGCAGTTCCGGTAAAACGCTAACCATTGAGTTCGTCAATCAGCGCCACTACCGGGCGCAGCAGTGCTTTATGTCGGTCCAGTTGGTGGATAATGCCGACAGCTCGACGATGCTCGATAAGCGCTACTTTGTGACCAATGACAACCAGCTCACCATCCAGAACGATCTGATGAACAGCCTGTCGGATGCCCTGACGCAGCCGTGGCCGGCGCGGATGCAGGCGATGCTCAGGCAGTATCAACCCTCGCAAAGCGTGGCGTTAACCTATTTCTACCAGTCGCATCAGCTGTTAATGAAGGGCGATGTTGACTCATTAAGCAAGGCCAGCAGCCTGCTGGATGATGTGATTAAGCGGGCGCCTGATTTTATTTACGCGTATGCCGAAAAAACGCTGGTGGATGTATTACGCCATTCGCAACAGCCGCTGGATGATAAACAGCTGGCAGCCCTCTATAGCGAAGTTGAGCGGGTAGGGGAGATGCCGGGTATTAAAGACATGGCGATTTATTATCAAGTAAAAGCGGTGGATTTACTGGGGAAGGGCAAAGTCGATGAAGCGAATACCGCGATTAACAGTGCGATCGATTTAGAGATGTCGTGGCTGAATTATGTGCTGTTAGGCAAAGTCTATGAGATGAAAGGTGAGAACCGGCTGGCAGCGGATTCTTACATTACGGCGTTTAATTTACGCCCCGGGGGAGACACATTGTACTGGATTGAAAACGGGGTTTTCCAGACGTCGGTCAACCGGGTGGTTCCGTATCTCGATAATTTCCTCTCTTCAGAATAAGTAAACCCTCATCGTGTACAAGGTTTTGGGCATGATGAGGTTAAATTTATGTTTCTCATGAAGCCTCATGTTGTTATTTGTATTTAGCATTCAGGAGGCTTTAAATAACAGTTCGGCAACACACCGCATCTGGTTTAAGTGCATGTAAAATAACAATGTTTATCTTTTTCTGACACCCTGTTGTCATGTTTATATGTTAAGCGAAAAAGGTCAAAATATCATTTGTCTGATGTTTGTTGTTATTTCACTTTATCTTTAGGACTTATCTCGTACAAATCAGTAATCTTGTTGGCAGTTGGTCGGGTCAATTAATGGTTCTGTATCATGATCTGTACCTCCCAAATAAACTTAGGAGAAAAACAACCATGAGTTCTGCCAAGAAGATCGGGCTATTTGCCTGTACCGGTGTCGTCGCCGGTAATATGATGGGGAGCGGTATTGCATTATTACCTGCGAACCTGGCCAGCATCGGTGGTATTGCCATTTGGGGCTGGGTAATTTCAATTATTGGTGCGATGTCTCTGGCTTATGTTTATGCCCGACTGGCCACTAAAAACCCGCAGCAGGGTGGCCCAATTGCTTACGCAGGAGAAATATCTCCGGCATTCGGTTTCCAGACCGGTGTGCTTTATTATCATGCAAACTGGATTGGTAACCTGGCTATCGGGATTACCGCGGTTTCTTATCTGTCTACGTTCTTCCCCATTTTAAATAACCCGGTGCCAGCAGGGATTGCCTGTATTGCCATCGTGTGGATCTTTACTTTCGTTAATATGCTCGGCGGGACCTGGGTCAGCCGTCTGACCACCATTGGTCTGGTGCTGGTGCTTATTCCAGTGGTGATGACCGCGGTCGTCGGCTGGCACTGGTTTGATGTCGCTACCTATCAGGCGAACTGGAACACCTCCAGCACCACCGATAGCCACGCGGTCATTAAAAGTATCCTGCTCTGCCTGTGGGCCTTCGTTGGCGTAGAATCCGCCGCCGTGAGTACCGGGATGGTGAAAAACCCGAAACGTACCGTACCGCTGGCTACCATGCTGGGTACTGCGATGGCCGGTATCGTCTATATCGCCGCGACTCAGGTTATCGCCGGTATGTATCCTGCTTCTCAGATGGCCGCGTCGGGTGCGCCGTTCGCGATTAGCGCCTCCACCATCCTCGGCGGCTGGGCTGCGCCGATGGTATCCGCTTTCACCGCCTTTGCCTGCCTGACTTCTCTGGGCTCGTGGATGATGCTGGTTGGCCAGGCAGGTGTCCGCGCCGCCAACGACGGTAACTTCCCGAAAGTGTATGGTGAAGTTGATAGCAACGGTATCCCGAAAAAAGGCCTGCTGCTGGCCGCGGTGAAAATGACCGCGCTGATGGTACTGATTACCCTGATGAACTCCGCCGGTGGTAAAGCCTCTGACCTGTTCGGCGAACTGACCGGTATCGCGGTACTGCTGACCATGCTGCCTTACTTCTACTCCTGTGTTGACCTGATTCGTTTCGAAGGCATCAACATCCGTAACTTTGTCAGCCTGATTTGTTCGGTACTGGGTTGCGTGTTCTGCTTCATCGCGCTGATGGGCGCAAGCTCCTTCGAACTGGCCGGCACCTTTATCGTTAGCCTGATTATCCTGATGTTCTATGGTCGCAAAATGCACCAGCGCCAGAACAACACATCGGATAGCAACAGCCCCGCTAACGCGCACTAATCAGTAACCCTTTTTCCTGAGGCTCCTTCCATCACCTGTCATAGCGCGACGGGAGGGGCTTTCTACATCTGGAGATTTGACTATGAACGTTATTGCAATCATGAATCACATGGGGGTTTACTTCAAAGAAGAACCCATCCGTGAACTGCATCGTGCTCTCGAACGCCTGGACTTCCGCATTGTCTACCCGAACGACCGTGACGACTTATTAAAACTGATCGAAAACAACTCTCGTCTGTGCGGCGTGATCTTCGACTGGGATAAATACAATCTCGAGCTGTGCGAAGAAATCAGCAAAATGAACGAGTACATGCCGCTGTATGCGTTCGCTAACACCTACTCCACGCTGGACGTTAGCCTGAACGATCTGCGCATGCAGGTTCGCTTCTTCGAATATGCGCTGGGCGCTGCGGAAGATATCGCGAACAAAATCAAACAGAACACTGACGAATATATCGACACCATTCTGCCGCCGCTGACCAAAGCGCTGTTCAAATATGTGCGTGAAGGCAAATACACCTTCTGTACCCCGGGCCACATGGGCGGTACCGCCTTCCAGAAAAGCCCGGTAGGCAGCATCTTCTACGATTTCTTTGGCTCCAACACCATGAAATCCGATATCTCGATTTCGGTTTCTGAACTGGGTTCCCTGCTGGACCACAGCGGCCCGCACAAAGAAGCGGAAGAGTATATCGCTCGCGTATTCAACGCTGAACGCAGCTATATGGTGACCAACGGCACCTCTACCGCCAACAAAATCGTCGGTATGTACTCCGCGCCGGCAGGCAGCACCGTATTGATTGACCGTAACTGCCACAAATCGCTGACTCACCTGATGATGATGAGCGACATTACGCCGATCTACTTCCGTCCGACCCGTAACGCCTACGGCATCCTCGGCGGTATCCCGCAGAGCGAATTCCAGCACGCGACTATCGCCAAGCGTGTGAAAGAGACGCCGAACGCGACCTGGCCGGTACACGCGGTGATCACCAACTCGACTTACGATGGTCTGCTGTACAACACTGACTTCATCAAGAAAACCCTGGATGTGAAATCCATCCACTTTGACTCCGCGTGGGTGCCTTACACCAACTTCTCGCCGATCTATGAAGGCAAATGCGGGATGAGCGGCGGCCGCGTCGAAGGGAAAGTGATTTACGAAACCCAGTCCACGCACAAACTGCTGGCGGCGTTCTCTCAGGCGTCGATGATCCACGTGAAAGGCGACGTTAACGAAGAGACCTTTAACGAAGCCTACATGATGCACACCACCACCTCTCCGCACTACGGGATCGTGGCGTCCACCGAAACCGCGGCAGCGATGATGAAAGGCAACGCCGGTAAGCGCCTGATCGACGGCTCTATCGAACGTTCCATCAAGTTCCGTAAAGAGATCAAACGTCTGAAAGGCGAGTCTGACGGCTGGTTCTTCGACGTATGGCAGCCGGAACATATCGACGGCCCTGAATGCTGGCCGCTGCGCTCCGACAGTGCATGGCACGGTTTCAAAAACATCGATAACGAACACATGTACCTCGACCCGATCAAAGTCACGCTGCTGACTCCGGGGATGAAGAAAGACGGCACCATGGATGACTTCGGTATTCCGGCAAGCATCGTGGCGAAATATCTCGACGAACACGGCATCGTGGTGGAGAAAACCGGTCCGTACAACCTGCTGTTCCTGTTCAGCATCGGTATCGACAAAACCAAAGCGCTGAGCCTGCTGCGTGCGCTGACCGACTTCAAACGCGCGTTCGACCTGAACCTGCGGGTGAAAAACATGCTGCCGTCGCTGTACCGTGAAGATCCTGAATTCTATGAGAACATGCGTATTCAGGACCTGGCGCAGAACATTCACAAACTGATTGAGCACCACAACCTGCCGGATCTGATGTTCCGCGCCTTCGAAGTGCTGCCATCGATGGTGATGACCCCGTATGCCGCGTTCCAGAAAGAGCTGCACGGTCAGACGGAAGAAGTGTACCTCGAAGAGATGGTCGGCCGCGTCAACGCCAACATGATCCTGCCGTATCCTCCGGGAGTGCCGCTGGTGATGCCGGGTGAAATGATCACCGAAGAGAGCCGTCCGGTGCTGGAGTTCCTGCAGATGCTGTGCGAAATCGGCGCCCACTACCCGGGCTTCGAAACCGATATCCACGGCGCCTATCGTCAGGCGGATGGTCGTTACACCGTTAAAGTGCTGAAAGAAGAGAATAACAAGTAATAGACGCACACCAGGGAAGTGGCTTGCCACTTCCCTTTTTCACGCTGCAAGGAGAACACATGAAAACACCCTCACAGCCGCGCGCGATTTACTACATCGTTGCGATCCAGATCTGGGAGTACTTCAGCTTTTACGGCATGCGCGCCTTACTCATCCTCTACCTCACCCACCAGCTTGGCTTCGACGACAGCCACGCCATCAGCCTGTTCAGCGCTTACGCATCTCTGGTTTACGTTACCCCTATTCTCGGCGGCTGGCTTGCCGACCGCCTGCTCGGCAACCGCACGGCGGTGATTGCCGGGGCGCTGTTGATGACTCTCGGCCACGTGGTGCTGGGCGTTGAGTCGACCTCCGCATGGAGCCTGTACGTCGCGCTGGCGATCATTATCTGCGGCTATGGCCTGTTCAAATCCAATATCAGCTGCCTGCTTGGCGAACTCTACGCCCACGACGATCCGCGTCGCGACGGCGGCTTTTCGCTGCTGTACGCCGCCGGCAATGTCGGCTCCATCGCCGCGCCCATCGCCTGCGGGCTGGCGGCCCAGTGGTACGGCTGGCATATCGGCTTCGCCCTGGCGGGAATCGGTATGTTCATCGGACTGATGATTTTCTTAAGCGGCAGCCGCCATTTCCGGCATACCCGTGGCGTCGATAAACCGGCGCTGCGGGCGGTGAAATTCGTGCTGCCGACCTGGGGCTGGCTGCTGGTGATGCTGTGCCTTGCGCCGGTGTTCTTCACGCTGCTACTGCAAAACAACTGGTCCGGCTATCTGCTGGCGATCGTCTGCTTGTTTGCCGCCCAGATGGTGGCGCGGATCATGATCAAAGCGCCCGAGCATCGTCGCGCGCTATGGCAGATCGTCCTGCTGATGCTTGCCGGGACGCTGTTCTGGGTGCTGGCTCAGCAGGGCGGGAGCTCGATTAGCCTGTTTATCGACCACTTTGTTAACCGCCGCCTGCTGAACTGGGAGGTGCCGACGGCGCTGTTCCAGTCGGTTAATGCGGTGGCGGTGATGGCGGCCGGCGTGGTACTGGCGTGGCTGATGCGTCCGGAAGGCAGCGTACGTTCGGTGCTGCGCGTCTGGTTGAAATTCGCTTTCGGCCTGCTGCTGATGGGCGGCGGCTTTATGCTGCTGGCGCTTAATGCCCGCCACGGCGCCGCTGACGGTCAGGCCTCGATGGGCATGATGGTCGCCGGGCTGGCGATGATGGGCTTTGCCGAACTGTTTATCGACCCGGTGGCGATGGCGCAAATCACCCGCCTGAACATGCCCGGCGTCACCGGGGTGTTGACCGGGATCTACATGCTGGCCACCGGCGCGGTGGCCAACTGGCTGGCGGGCGTGGTCGCCCAGCAGACCACCGAATCGCAAATCAGCGATACGGCGATTGCCGCCTATCAGCATTTCTTCTCGCAGATGGGGGAATGGACCCTCGGCTGCGTGGCGGTGATGGTGATTATCGCCTTTGCCGCAGCCTGTAGCGTCGGCAAACGCCGCGCGGCGGCTGGCGAACTTCCCGGCGGCGGCGCCTGATGCGCGTCCCGGCGGGCTATCGGCCAGCGCGATTTATCGCCCCGGTAAGCGCAGCGCGACCGGGGGTATCCCATCAACAGCGGAGCGCAAAGCCGCTCCTTGCACAGCGTAGTGAACAGGAGGAGGATATTCTGGCAGGCGCGGAAGCCAACGATAAAAAATACCGTTAGTGAAGGCATAGCTGAGTGAGATCAGCTTGAAGTGAAGCCAGATTCGTTACTCTTGTTCTTCGGTGTAAAGCCGGAGACAGGCCGCGCGGAAGGGTGACCTGGTTCAATTTATCGAAGCTAGTTTGAAAGCAAGGTTATGAGGAACCCATATGTCTGAACAACAAGCACAAGGTGCCGATGAGGCCATTGACCTTAATAATGAACTGAAAACTCGTCGCGAAAAACTGGCTGCGCTGCGTGAGCAGGGCGTAGCTTTCCCCAACGATTTCCGTCGCGATCATACCTCTGACCAATTGCACGCTGAATTCGATGCGAAGGATAACGATGAACTCGCTTCCCTGAACGTTGAAGTTGCGGTGGCCGGCCGGATGATGACCCGCCGCGTGATGGGCAAAGCCTCCTTCGTCACCCTCCAGGACGTCGGCGGCCGTATCCAGCTGTACGTGGCCCGCGATGACCTGCCGGAAGGCGTCTACAACGAACAGTTTAAGAAATGGGATCTCGGCGACATCATTGCCGCCCGCGGCAAGCTGTTCAAAACGCAAACCGGCGAACTCTCCATCCACTGCACCGAGCTGCGCCTGCTGACCAAAGCCCTGCGCCCGCTGCCGGATAAATTCCACGGCCTGCAGGATCAGGAAGTCCGCTATCGCCAGCGCTATCTGGATCTGATCGCTAACGAAGAGTCGCGCCATACGTTCCGCATCCGCTCGCAGATCCTCGCGACCATGCGTCAGTTCATGGTGGCTCGCGGCTTTATGGAAGTGGAAACCCCGATGATGCAGGTGATCCCTGGCGGCGCGTCCGCCCGTCCGTTCATCACTCATCACAACGCGCTCGATCTCGATATGTACCTGCGCATCGCGCCGGAACTGTATCTGAAACGTCTGGTGGTCGGCGGTTTCGAACGCGTGTTTGAAATCAACCGTAACTTCCGCAACGAAGGGATCTCGGTACGTCATAACCCAGAGTTCACCATGATGGAACTGTACATGGCGTACGCGGACTACAAAGACCTGATCGAACTGACCGAGTCGCTGTTCCGCACCCTGGCGCAGACGGTGCTGGGCAAAACCGAAGTGCCGTATGGCGACCAGGTGTTTGACTTCGGCAAGCCGTTTGAAAAACTGACCATGCGCGAGGCGATCAAAAAACATCGTCCGGAAACCAACATGGCGGATCTGGATAACTTCGACGCGGCGAAAGCGCTGGCGGAATCTCTCGGCATTCAGGTAGAGAAAAGCTGGGGTTTGGGGCGCATCGTCACCGAAATCTTCGATGAAGTGGCGGAAGCGCATCTGATTCAGCCGACCTTCATTACCGAATACCCGGCGGAAGTTTCCCCGCTGGCGCGCCGCAACGACGTGAACCCGGAAATCACCGACCGCTTCGAGTTCTTCATCGGCGGCCGCGAAATCGGTAACGGTTTCAGCGAGCTGAACGATGCGGAAGATCAGGCGCAGCGTTTCCAGGATCAGGTCAACGCCAAAGCGGCGGGCGATGACGAAGCGATGTTCTATGACGAAGACTACGTCACCGCGCTGGAGTACGGCCTGCCGCCGACCGCCGGTCTGGGCATCGGTATCGACCGCATGGTGATGCTGTTTACCAACAGCCATACCATCCGCGACGTAATCCTCTTCCCGGCCATGCGTCCGCAGAAGTAATCTGTTGCACTCCCTCCCGGCCCGCGCCGGGAGGTCTCCCCGCATGAGTCACATCACATTGCTTGCCTGGCCGGATGAACCGGTCACCGCAGTCTATCGGCATGGTGTGCCCCCGCCGGGGAGCAGGGAGTTTACTCTATTTTTTGCAAAGTGCCGCGCTGGCTGCCGTTTGTCCAGTTGCCGTTAAAGGCGTCGTTGAGAGTAAAGGTTGAGTTTTTCACCCGGAAAGTCAGCTTACCCTGGCTCGCTTTCGCGTCCTCCACCAGATGACCATGAGTTTTCACCGTTTTAGCGGTGACGGTAATCTCATCAATTTTATCGCCATATTGAGTATAAACATACCAGGTGCCCAGCCAGGGGCCGAAGCCGCTGCTGGCCTGCTGCGCGGCGGCGGCATTCTCGGCTTTGGTTTTATGAATATCGCAGGTGGTCCCGTCGGTCATCTGCGTACAGCCGGAGCGTTCAAGCTGCTCCCGGTATTTCGCGCTAATGGCGTGGGCCGGCGCGGCGGCGACCAGCGCCAGGGTGAGGGTGGTGAAAAGCCAGGTCTTATTCATCTTATTGTTTCTCATTGCGATAGCGGCGCGCATTGTCATAAAGGTTGATACACATTGGTGTATTCTCCGGGGGCGTCAGAATAAATATAACCGCAGCCATTCCTGACAAATAATGAGCAGAAAGGCGAAGGGTTATTTATTTGTAAGAACATCATTACCCTGATTTTATTTATCACCGTATCTTCCCGCTGCTTGTCATATTATTGCAGAGAGAATGTTAAGTAATTGATGTTTTAAAAGCGATTATTTGTCACTTACGCAAATAACAGCAGGCCAGGCCTGGGCGCAGGGTTAAAGCCCGCGCTGGTGCGATATTGAGTTTTTTTCATATTGCTATCATCATATTTCGAATGAAAGGGATAACCTCTGAAACGGGTTATTAAGCCAGTAATTTTTATCTGCAAAATAAGCCTGCGGCAAGCATTATTTCCATTAATTTTTCAGGGCTACTGGCGACAACGGATATTCCGCCCGCGGCAATGATGGATTTCCATCATTTCTCCGTTTTCATCGCTGGTCGTCGCCTGCTTATAGTGACGGCACACCAGACGACTGGCTGAAAAGGAGATAAACATGGCGACAGAGCACCTGCAGTGGGGCATTAGCCCCCTGTGCTGGACCAACGATGTGCTGGAGGATTTAGGCGGCGATATCCCTCTCGACACCTGTCTGCGCGAGGCGCGGGAGGCGGGATTTCAGGGCATTGAGTTAGGGCGCAAGTTTCCCCGCCAGGCGGAGACGCTGGGGCCTCTGCTGGCGGCGGCTGACCTGCGGCTGGCGTCCGGCTGGTACAGCGGCTTACTGGCTGACCGCAGCGTGGAAGCGGAGCTGGAGGCGGTGCGGGGCCACGCGCAGCTCCTCCAGCAGCTCGGCGCCAGGGTCATGGTCTATGGCGAGTGCGGGCAACTGCCCGGTGAAACGCCGCTTGATGAGCCGATCTCGCTCTCACCGCCGTTAAGCCGCGTCAGTCTGACGGCGTATTGCCATAAGCTGAATACCTTTGCCGACCTGCTGCTGCGGGACTACGGTCTGCGGCTGGCCTATCACCATCACCTGATGATGCTGGTGGAGCACGACGATGAGCTGGAGCGGTTTCTGTCACAGACCCATGACAACGTCGGGCTGGCGTTTGATACCGGACACGCCTTCGTCGCCGGGGTCGATATCCCGCGCGTGCTGGAAAAATATGGTCACCGTATACGCCATCTGCATCTGAAAGACGTCCGTCCGCAGGTGCTGGGGCGCCTGTATCGCGAAAACCTGAGCTTTAACGAGGCGGTGCGCGCCGGGCTGTTTACCATCCCAGGCGACGGCTGCATCGACTATGCGCCGATCCTCGACTTTGCCCGCGACAGCGACTACCGCGGCTGGCTGATTATCGAAGCCGAGCAGGACCCGGCGATGGCGCCGCCGTTGGCCACCGCCCGCCGCGCCTTCGCCTGGCTGGCACACCATTTCTCGTCCCCTTCATCATCAGAGGAGCACGCATCATGAGCGCACGGTTAAATATTGGTCTCATCGGCTCCGGTTTTATGGGCCAGGCGCACGCCGACGCTTACCGTCGCGCGGCCATGTTCTATCCCGATCTGCCGAAGCGCCCCTATCTTTACGCGCTGGCGGATCAGGATCAGGCGCTGGCCGAACGTCATGCGGTGAAGCTGGGGGCGGAGAAGGCTTACGGTGACTGGCGCGAACTGGTGAACGATCCGCTGGTGGACGTGGTGGATATTACCTCGCCGAACCATCTGCACTACACGATGGCGATGGCGGCGATCGCGGCGGGTAAACATGTCTATTGCGAGAAGCCGCTGGCGGTTAACGAGCAGCAGGCGCAGGAGATGGCGCAGGCGGCCCGGCGCGCGGGGGTGAAGACCATGGTGGCCTTTAATAACATCAAAACCCCGGCGGCGCTGCTGGCAAAGCAGATTATCGCACGGGGCGATATTGGCGAACCGGTGCGCTTTCGCGGCACCTTTGATCAGGGGTTTTATAACGACCCGAACCTGCCCTGGTCCTGGCGCTGCTCGAAAACCCTCGGCGGCAGCGGGGCGCTTGGCGACCTCGGCGCCCATACCCTGTCCGTCGCCCAGTTTTTGATGGGCGGGATCCGTGAAGTGACCGCCAGCGCGCAAACCTGTCTGCGCCAGCGTCCGGTACCGCAGACCGATGCCGGGTATGCCAGCCGGGTCGCGGCCGATGCCGAGTGGCGGGAAGTGGAAAATGACGATCAGGTTCAGTGTCTGGTCAATTTTGACAGCGGCGCCGCGGGGGTGATTGAAGCCTCGCGCATCGCCGCCGGGCGCATCTTCGGCGTCTTTTGGGAGGTCTCCGGCACCGAAGGCACGCTGTATATGGACGGGGAGCGCTTTAACGAACTGCAGGTCTATCGCTTCCGCGATGACAAACACGACCGCGGCTTTAAAACGCTGTATGCCGGGAGCCAGATCCCGGCCTATGCCGGCTTCTTCGGCTTCGATTTTGGCGGCGGTGGGTTGGGCTATTTTGACGTCAAGGTGATTGAAGTGCATGACCTGGTGCAGGGGATTTGCGGGGACGACGACTGCTATCCCAGCTTTGAATTTGGTTTACAGAATCAGCGCGTGCTGTCGGCGATTGAAGCCTCAATGGTCAGCCGTCGCTGGGTTAACGTGGTTAAGGATTAAGGAGCCGTTATGTTTCCCTCACAATTACCGACCCCGCGCCGCCCGGCGGCGCAGAGCATTCCCTCCCTGCGCTGGGGCATCATCGGTCCAGGCTGGATCGCCGAGCGCTTTGTGCACTCATTGAAAACCCAGAGCCGGCAGCAGGTGGTGGCCGTTGCCTCCCGCAGCCAGGCGAAGGCCGACCGGGTAGCCGCGGAATGGGGGATCCCCCAGGCTTACGGCCATGTGGCGGAGATGCTGGCGCGTCCGGATATTGATGCGGTGTATATTGCGACGCCGCACAACCATCACTTTCCCGACGGCATGCAGGCGCTGAAGGCGGGCAAACACGTGCTGATTGAGAAGCCCTTCGCGCTCAACCTTGGCGAAGGACGTGAACTGCAGGCCGAAGCCGCCCGCCAGGGAAAGCTGGCGCTGGAGGCGATGTGGTGCGATTACGCGCCGAAGTATGATGTGATCCGCCAGCTGCTGGAGGATGGGGTACTCGGCGACCTGCATACCCTGCTGGCCGATCACGGCGAGTATTTTACTACCGACCACCGCATCTTTAATGCCGACCTTGCCGGCGGGCCGATGATGGATCTCGGCAGCTATCTGACCTCGTTTGCGCTAATGGTGGGCGGCATGCCGCAGGAGATAGTCGCCCGCGGCAGCGCGACGGCAGAGGGGCTTAACGGCCAGACGTCGATGCTGTTCAGCTGGCGGAACGGGATGCAGGGGCTGTTAAACACGACGTTGTTCAGCAACACGCCGGGCGGGGCAGTGGTGGCCGGACGCCAGGCGACCCTGACGATCGACGGTCAGTTTTACGCCCCCGGCGGGTTCACCCTCGCCGCCAGCCAGGGCGGGCAGGCGCTGCGCTGGGAAGAGCCGCGCAATCGCTACGACCAGCTGTTCTGGCAGGCGGAGCATTTTGCCTGGTGCATCGGTCAGGGGCTGCAGGACTCACCGCTGCGGCCGCTCAGTCGGGTGCTGCAGAATCTGCAAGTGATGGATGAGGTGCGGCGCCAGGTGGGCGCGGTGTTTAACGAAGAACGCTAAGGGGCCGGCCGGGCTTTGGTTTGCAGGCAGCGCGAGCGTGTCCGCCATTGCCCGGCACCGGGACGCGCACGGTGCCGGCCGTCCTGGCCCGGCGGCGCTGCGCTTGCGCGGGCCTGGGATGTCACTGCAACTATTTGATATGGATGATTATCATGGCCCCCCAGGCCGGGCAAGGCGTCGCCGCCGCCCGGCATACAAACGGCTCCGCGTCGGCCGTCCTTGCCCGGCGGCGCTGCGCTTGCGCGGGCCTGGGATATCTATGCAACCATTTGATATTAAAGCAGATTAATGCCTGTGTTATGTAGGCCGGGCAAGGCGTTGCCGCCGCCCGGCATAAAGGCAGGTTCAGAGCCTGATAGCTGGTGCCACGCAACCCCTCATCGACAGTCGTCGACGGCGACAAACTGGCCGCGCTGCAGAGACTGAACCGCCGCTTCGGCAATCGCCTGCGCCTGCAGGCCGTCCACCAGGCCGGGCAGGTCGGCCACGGTTTCACCATTCAGAGCGCGGATAAAGGCGTCAAGATGCTGGTAATAAGATCCTTGCACCCGGCTGAACCAGTCCGGCCACAGGCCTGGCTCAATGCGCTGATTGCCGCGCCACAGGGTAGGGCCCACCGGCGACTGGCTACCGGACTCCAGCGCGCCCTCTGCGCCCAGCAGGGTGATCCGTTCATCATACCCGTGGCCGGTGCGGCGGGTGTTGTCCAGCTGCGCCAGCGCGCCGCCGCGCATCTGCATCATCAGGATGGAGGTGTCAACATCGCCAAATTCGGCGATTTCCGGCAGGGCCAGCGCCGCGCCCATCGCCGCCACGGTATGCACTTCATCGCCGGTGAGAAAGCGCAGAAGGTCGAAGAAGTGAATCGCCTGATCGCGCATCTGACCGCCGGAGCTGCGCAGATAGTCGAGCGGCGGCATGCTGGAGGCGCGGCAGACCATCTGCACCAGCTCCACCCGACCGATCGCGCCCTGCTCCAGCTGGCGGCGGAGCTGCTGATGGCTGCTGTCGAAGCGCCGGTTAAAGCCGACGGTGACCGGCACGTTCAGGGGAAGCACCCGCTCCACCACCTCGCGGGCGCGCGCCAGGGAGAGGTCGATCGGTTTTTCGCAATAGACTGCCTTGCCCGCCCGGGCGGCGGCTTCCAGCAGTTCGGCATGCGACGGGGTCGAGCTGGCGATCAGCACAGCGTCGATGGCGTCGCTACGGAGAGCCTCGCTCACCGTCACCGCCCGGGCGCCATAGCGGGCGGCCAGCGCCTGGGCGCGCTCCGGCGCGACATCGGCTACCATCGTCAACTCGCTCCCGTCATGACGGGCGAGGCTGGCGGCATGAACCTGACCGATAAAACCACTGCCTACCAGGGCAAAACGTTTGCAATTCATTATTTTTCTCCAGAATGGCGAAGGGACGGTGCCACCATAATCGGTTTGCTAAACTCACTGACACTGCCGTTTTGATGTATTTCCATCATTGAAGAGAGGGGCGATGAAAAACATGTCACTGGCGATGCTGGCCAGACAGATTGGCGTCGGCGTGGCCACTGTGGACCGGGTGCTGAACGAACGCGGCGGCGTATCGCCGCAGACCACGCGCAAAGTGCTGCAGGCGGCGCGGGAGGCGGGGCTGAAGCGGATCCTGCCGGAGGAGCACCGCTTTCCGTGGCAGATTGAGCTCTTTCTCAGCAGCAATGACTCGTTCTTTTTTCCGCAGCTGGCGCAGGATTTCGCCGCCGTCGCGGATAGCCTCGGCTATCGCCGTCTGACCCTGCACCGCACCTTTGTCCCGGAGTCGCAGCCGGCGACCCTGGCCCGGCGCATTATGCGCAGCTGCCAGCAGCGTCAGGGGATCATCGTCTTCGGCAATGACCACCCTGTGGTGCATGACGCGCTGCGCCGCTGCCGGGAAGCGGGCGTCCCCGCCATCACCCTGGCGACGGATCTGCCCGGCGCCGACCGGCTCTGCCACGTCGGGATCAATCAGCTGCAGGCTGGCCGCACCGCGGGGTTAATGATGGGGAGAATGACGCCGCGGCCCGGGGAGGTGCTGATGGTGAGCGGCCGGGAGGATTACAGCGCGCATCGCCTGCGCATCCAGGGGTTCCGCGAGGTGCTGAGCCAGCGCTTTCCCCACCTGCAGCTTAATGAGGTACTGGCAGGCGAGGAGCGGCGGGAGCAGATCACCCGCCTGCTGGAGCAGGCCCTGTGCCGCAGCCGGCATATTGTCGGGATCTATAATACCGGGCTTGGCAATACTCAGATTGCCGAGGCGCTGGCTCGCCACCGCCGCGAAAGCGACGTCTGCTGGATCACCCATGAGCGCTACAATACCACCCGCCAGCAGCTGGCCCGGGGCAGCCTGGCGTTAACGCTCGATCAGAACACCCGCCAGCACGCCCAGCTGGCGATCGACCTGATGCTGCGCCATCTGGAGTCCGGCTATCAGCCGCAAACCTATGCCGACGGGAAAGTCGACTTTATCCTCTACAGCGCCGAGAACGTGGACTAAGGCGTGCGGCGCCTCCCTTCCTGACAACACGGATTTCCCCGGCGGGTAAATGCCAACCCCGCCGGGGGCGATCGCTTTAAAGCGTTGTCTGCCTCTCATTTTTCGCTCATTTATGCAGCAATGTTAGATGTCTGTCAAAATTCTGTTACTGCATAGTTTTAAAATTTTCATTTCAGTTATTTACTTATAAAAGTTTCAAATGTCTTGTTAATGAAATAAATGGTCTGGAATTCACGGTGTGGCATAAATGGACTGATGTTTCAAAAAAGTGATGATAAAACAGTCATTATTTGTGATTCCGATCACGGCGAAATGCGGAAAACCCCGCAGCGCCGTCGCCGTCATAACAGACATTTGTCGCAACCTGATTGAAATTAATTTTTCATTTTGTTTCATTCACCGGCGTACCTACAAAATCAAGGATCAACTATGAATATTAAGAAAACGATTGTTGCCTCTTTGTTAGCCTGCATGCTGCCTGCGGTGGTTATGGCAAAAGATGTCTCCATTGGCGTCTCGATGGCGCTGTTTGACGATAACTTCCTGACGATCCTGCGTACCTCGATGCAAAAAGAGATGAAAAAAGATGGGGTGAAATCGCAGATCGAGGACGCGAAAGGGGATGTCTCCCAGCAGCTGCAGCAGGTGCAGAACTTTATAGGCCAGGGGGTGGACGCCATTATCGTTAACCCGGTGGATACCAATGCGGTGAAACCGATCATGGATCAGGCCACCAAGGCCGGGATCCCGCTGGTATTTGTGAACCGTCGCCCGCAGGCGGAGCTGACCGACAAGATGGCCTATGTGGGGTCGGACTCGATTCTCGCCGGCCGTCTGCAGATGGAAGCGCTGGCGAAAGCGATGAACGGCAAGGGCAATGTGGCGATCCTGCTCGGCGACCTGGCGAATGAATCTACTCGCGACCGCACCAAAGGGGTGGAAGAGGTCGTCGCCAAATACCCGAACATCAAAATCGTGCAGAAGCAGACCGCGAAATTCACCCGCAATGACGCCGTGGACGTGGTCAGCAACTGGATGACCAGCGGCGAGGATATCCAGGCCATCGCCTCCAACAACGATGAAATGGCGATCGGCGCCCTGCAGGCGCTGGGTAAAAACCCGAACCATATTCTCATCGCCGGCGTGGATGGCACCCCGGATGCGCTGCAGATGCTGAAGAGCGGCAAGATGATCGCCACCATCTTCCAGGATGCGAAAGGCCAGGGCGAGGGCGCCGTAGACGCGGCCATCAAGCTGGCGAACGGTGAGAAAGTGGAGAAAATCATCGACGTGCCGTATCAGCTGATCACCAAAGAGAACATGGCTGAATTTACCAATCGTAATCAGAAATAATCCTGGCCAACCCGCTGTACGGAGGTGGATGTATGAACGCTTTTGCCCTTGAAGCCGAAGGTATCAGTAAGTTCTTCCCCGGCGTGAAGGCGCTCGATAATGTCTCATTACGCGTGCGCCCGGGAACGGTGCACGCCCTGATGGGTGAGAACGGCGCCGGTAAATCCACGCTGATGAAGTGCCTGATCGGTATCTATCGCCCGGATAAAGGATCGATTCGCGTGAAAGGAGAGCCGGTGGAGTTTACCGACACCATGGATGCGCTGCGCTCGGGGATATCGATGATCCACCAGGAGCTGAATCTGGTGCCGCATATGACGGTGGCGGAGAATATCTGGCTGGGGCGCGAGCCGATGAAGTACGGCTTTGTCGACCACGGCCAGCTGACCCGCCAGACCCAGGCGCTGCTGGATAAGCTGAATATTCGCTTAACCGCCGACCGGCTGGTGGGCGACCTGAGCATCGCCGCCCAGCAGATGGTGGAGATTGCCAAAGCGGTCTCATGGAACGCGGATATTGTGATCATGGATGAGCCCACTTCGGCGCTGACCGAAGGCGAGGTAGCTCACCTGTTCACCATCATCCGCGACCTGCGGGCCCAGGGCAAAGCGATCATCTATATCAGCCATAAAATGGATGAGATCTTCGCTATCACCGATGAGATCAGCGTCTTTCGCGATGGGACCTGGGTGGGGAGCAAAAACACCACCGAATTTACCCGCCAGTCGCTGATTACCCAGATGGTGGGCCGCGAATTAACCCAGCTGTTCCCGAAATTTAATAACACCATCGGCGAAGAGGTGCTGACGGTACGCAATCTGACGCGCCAGGGCGTGTTCCATGATGTCAGCTTTACCGTGCGTCGCGGCGAGATCCTCGGCGTGGCCGGGCTGGTGGGCGCCGGGCGCAGCGAGGTGATGGAAAGCCTGTTTGGCA
Source organism: Klebsiella sp. JB_Kp031 (assembly GCF_040064295.1). NCBI lineage: Bacteria > Pseudomonadati > Pseudomonadota > Gammaproteobacteria > Enterobacterales > Enterobacteriaceae > Klebsiella > Klebsiella sp. JB_Kp031. The sequence goes on along the minus strand of NZ_JBEAJW010000001.1, from coordinate 88,904 downwards.
TGGAACGCTTCGACAGCGGCGAAGTGCTGATCGACGGGGCGCCGGTGACCATTGATTCCCCCTCCGTGGCGATTGAAAAGGGAATGGCGTTATTAACCGAAGACCGTAAAAAGTCGGGCCTGTTTCTGGTGCTGTCGGTGCTGGAAAATATGAGTATCGTCAAAATGCCGGAATATATCGGCAAGAGCGGTTTTGTCCAGCACGTGAAAATGGCCGAAGACTGCATGGAGCAAATCCGTCGGCTCAATATTAAAACGCCGACGATGGATCAAATTATTAATAACCTCAGCGGGGGGAATCAGCAAAAAGTTCTGATTGCGCGCTGGCTGTTAGCGCAACCGAAAATCTTAATTCTCGATGAGCCGACCCGCGGCATCGACGTCGGGGCGAAGGCGGAAATTTATCATCTTATCAGTGAACTGGCGAACCGGGGGGTGGCGGTCATTATGGTCTCCTCTGAGCTGCCGGAAATCCTTGGCATGAGTGACCGGGTCATGGTGATGCATGAAGGCCGTATCACCGGCATCCTGGAAAAAGACGAAGCCGACCAGGAAACCATTTTGTCGTTGGCATCCCATTGAGGCACAGAGAATGAGTAATATGAAATTAACGGCGGCTCCGGCCAGCGAGGGTTCCTCCTTCTTCGCTAATTTGCGGCATAAAATGCCGAAAGATACCGGCATCTTTGTGGTGATGCTGGTGATTGCCCTGACCTTTGAAATCGCCGGCTGGTATGTTCGCGACCAGTCGTTCCTGCTCAATACCAACCGCCTGGTGCTGATTGTGCTGCAGGTGGCGATCATCGGCATCATCGCCGTCGGCGTCACCCAGGTGATCATCACCACCGGGATTGACCTCTCCTCCGGCTCGGTTATCGCCCTCGCGGCGGTGGTGGCGGCGAGCCTGGCGCAAACCTCCGACAGCCTGTCGCCAATGTTCCCGGCGCTGGTCAACCTGCCGGCGGTGATCCCGATTTGCGCGGGGATCGGCGTCGGCCTGCTGTGTGGGCTGACCAACGGTTTCCTGGTGACGCGAACCGGCATCCCGCCATTTATCGCCACCCTCGGGATGATGGTCTCGGCGCGCGGTCTGGCGCAGTATTACACCCAGGGCAATCCGATAAGCTTCCTCTCCGACAGTTTTACGGCGATAGGCCAGGGGGCGATGCCGGTGATCATCTTCTTCGTGATTGCCGCAGTGTTTCACATTGCGCTGAAGCATACCCGGTATGGCAAATATGTGTATGCCATCGGCGGCAACATGACCTCGGCCAAAGTGTCCGGCATCAACGTGAATAAATACCTGGTGATCGTCTACACCATCGCCGGGGCGCTCTCCGGGCTGGCTGGGGTAGTGCTGGCGGCGCGCGTCAGCAGTGGCCAGTCCAGCATGGGGATGTCCTACGAACTGGACGCGATTGCCGCGGCGGTGATCGGCGGCAGCAGCTTAATGGGCGGGGTGGGGCGCATTACCGGCACCCTGATTGGCGCGATGATCCTTGGCCTGATCAAGAGCGGCTTTACCTTTGTCGGCGTCGATGCCTACGTGCAGGATATTATTAAAGGGATCATTATCGTCGCGGCGGTGACCATCGACATGCGCCGCAACCGGAAAAAACACTAATCTTATCAACTGGCGGCAACGGCGAAGCGCGTCGTTGCCGCCAGCCCTGTCCAGAAATAAACAAAATACGTCCCGCCAGGCGCCGGCTGTCTATTTTTCCCGCGCTGCGCATCCTGTACAGTTTCGCGACTTTTGTTGTCCATTCGCCAGGGGGCCACGCCTTGCCCCCTGTTTCTGGAGTCGTATGAATACACCATCCTTAATCAAATCCTCGCCGCTCTCGCGACCGGGGAGAAGGGGCATTATCGTCAGCCTGCTGGCGGGACTGGCGATCCTGATCCTCAGTCGGGGCGTGAACCTGCCGGCCAGAGAGGTTTACCGTGAGATGCATACCCGGCAGCTGGAGGAGGATGCGCGGTGGGTGGCGGAACGCCTTGAACAGCGGATGAACACCCCCGCTCCGCAGCGGGAAGCGACCTGGCCGCTGGCGGTGATGCGCGCCGATCTGCATACCCTGGCCCGGCAGCGGCATTATCGGCTACTGCTGGTGAATGGCGACGGGCATCTGCTGGCGGCATCGCATGCGCTGCCGGCCAGCGTGCTGGCCCAGGTGCAGGCACAGTTCCCGCGGGAGATGCAGCCGCCGCTGTTCGGCAGCCATTACCAGACCATTCAGCCCTTCGCCCCGCATCAGCGGATGTTAAGCCGGGCGCTGAACGGCAATGCCGGCCTGGCGGGCTGGAATCTCGTGATGCTGGCGCCGGACGGCGGATTGCCCTCGCTGCTGATGGCTTACCGCTGGCAGGTAACAATTGGCCTCGGCGTGGTGCTCGCCAGCGTGCTGCTGACGCTGAGGCAGGCGTCGCGCGCCCGGCGAAAACGCTAATCGCCGCCGGCGCCGTCAGGCATGGCGAAACTGCAGGGTAGCGGGCAGATAGCGCTGGAGCGGCTCCGGCGCCTGGCCGTCGATCAGCTGGCTGAGCAGATCGTAGCAGTGCCAGGCCAGCTGGCGATTATCCTGCTGCACGGTATCAATGCGCAGGGAAAGTGAATCGTACAGATAGTGATCGTCGAAGCTGGCGAGATGAATATTGGAGTCCAACAGATGGTGCTGGCTCATATAGCGCAGGACCCCTTCCAGCAGGCCGCAGGCCGCGGTGAACAGCGCCTTCGGCGGCCGTCCCAGCCGCGCGCAGAGCGCGGCGAACATCTCGTAGCCGGAGCTGGGGTGATAGTTGCCGTTGATCACCCATTCGGGACGCAGCGTAACCCCCGCCTGAGCCAGGCCCTGGGTGAATCCCGCCAGCCGGTCGCGCGAAGGCGATAGCCGCGGCTGGCCGCCGAGAAACCAGAACTCGTCCGCATGCTGAGGGGCGATGCGGGAGATCAGTTCGGCCGTTGGGGTGACCGAGTCAGTCATCACCAGCGGCAGGGCGCTGTCGCTGGGGGAGCGGTCAAACAGCACCACCGGCAGCTGTTCGCTGAGCTTCAGGTAGTCGGCATCGCTGTGCATGCACGAGGCGACGATCAGGCCGTCGACCTGGCGGGCAATCATGTTATTGACCACCACGCTCTCCTGGCCGGGGTTTTCGTCGGTGCAGGAGATAAGCAGCTGCACGCCGGCTTCCCGGCAGAGCGTCTCAAGCTCATGGGAGAAAACGGCAAACCCGTAGTTGGTGATTTCCGGCACCACCAGGCCAATGGTATGGCTGCGGTTATCACGCAGCGAGCGCGCGTGAATGCTCGGCTGATAGTGCTGCTCGCGGGCGATCGCCAGCACGCGCTCGCGCGTCTCCTGCGCCACGCGCAGCTCTTTGCCACGACCGTTGAGTACCAGGCTGGCGGTCGCTTTGGAGACGCCCGCCAGTTCGGCGATATCTTTGATAGTTACGCGTTTGGTTTTCATCAGCACCCGGGAGCCTGAAAGCAAAACGCTTATTCTACCATGCATGGCCGCAGCAGCCAGCGGCAGAATGCCACCGGCGTCGCACCGCTGAAGATGAGCTGCCCCGGATAGCCCGGGAAGAAGCGGCTGCTCATTACCCCTTCGCCATCGTTGATGAAAATTTCCACACTGGAGCGGTCGATAAAGATCTGCAGCCGCCGCGCCTCGCCGCGCCAGTAGCGATGATGCATCTCCGCCGTCTGCAGGCCGCGGCGCGACAGGCGCAGGCCGTCGCGGTTGACGGTGAGCTGCAGGGCGCCGGCAAAATCCAGCCCCAGCGTGCTGTTGGGGGCGATGTCAAAGGCCAGCTCCATCGGGGCGAGGGGCAGGGTCTGCCCGCGCCAGCCCTGGGCTTCCCCACGCAGGGCGGTCAGTTCGCGCAGCGGACGCTGATACAGGGCACCCGACTGCCAGGCCAGTTCGCGCACGCAGGTCATCTGGTGGATCCATCCCTGCGCGCGGGTGGGCTGATGCATCTCTTCCCCGTCCGGGACGCCCATCCAGCCGACCAGCAGGCGGCGGCCATCTTCGGCCAGCATGGTCTGCGGCGCGTAGAACTCAAATCCGCTGTCCAGCTCGTGCAGCGGGCCATGGTCGAAGGCGCCGCGTTCGGCGTCGAAACGGCCTGCCATCCACACCGCAGGATAAGTATTGAGAAAACGCTGTGCTTCGCGGGCCAGCCCCTGCGGGCAGCAGATCAGCAGGTGGGTGTCCGCCAGCGGAAACAGGTCCGGGCACTCCCACATGTAGCCACCGTTCGCCAGGCCGTTAACGTCATGCCCGGCTATCTCGCCCACCAGGCGCCAATCCCGCAGGTCGCTGGCGGTAAACAGCAGCACTTTGCCGCGCTGTTGCACATCCTGCGCCCCGAGGACCATGTACCAGCGCCCGTCCTGGCGCCACACCTTAGGGTCACGTACATGGCCGGTATAGCCTTCCGGCAGCGGCAGTACCGGCCCCAGCTTGCTGAAGGTGCCATCGGCATTTTCCGTCGCCAGGCACTGCCAGGCGGTGCGCCCGCCGTCGGGGAACTTCACGTTGCCGGTGTAGCACAGGGTCAGGGTACCCTCGAACTCGACTGCGCTGCCGGAGTAGCAGCCGTTGCGGTCATACTCTTCATCCGGCATCAGGGCGATAGGTTCATGCCGCCAGTGCAGCAGGTCGGCTGAGCTCCAGTGTCCCCAGCACTTATAGGTGTGGTCGCAGGCGAGCGGATTCCACTGATAAAACAGGTGATAACGCCCGGCGACCTGGCAAAAACCGTTGGGATCGTTCAGCAGTCCGCTGACCGGCGCCAGATGCCATTGCGGGTAATGGTCGTCGGCCAGCGCCTGCGGCTGGCCCTGCATAACGGCCTGCAGGATCGCAGGCAGGCGTGACGGTAATGACATTATTCAGCGTCCGTTTTGTATTTCAGCGTCAGAGAGAGTACGAATGCCACGGCGAAGGCGATCGCCATCCCGATAATGTAGTTCAGCAGCGAGCTGGCCTGCACGATGGCCATTCCCGGGATCGCCGTCAGGCCCACCGCGGTCATGTAGACGTGCATCGACACCACCCAGGCGCCGCCGGCGGCACCGCCCACCAGCGCGGCGATGAACGGTTTCACAAAGCGCAGGTTAATCCCGAAGATCGCCGCCTCGGTGATCCCCAGCATCGCCGAAAACGCCGACGGCAAGGTAATGGCTTTGATTTTGGCATCTTTGGTTTTAAACCACACGGCAAAGCAGGCGCCGCCCTGAGCGACGTTGGCCATCGCCCAGATAGGCAGCAGGAAGTTGACGCCGATCGACGGATTGCCGAGCAGACCCGCCTCAATGGCATGGAAGCTGTGGTGGATACCGGTAATGACGATCACCGAATAGAGGCCGCCGAACAGCAGGCCAGCCAGCCAGCCGGCATGGCTGATAAGCGTGCTGAGGATAAACGAAATGCCGTCGCCGAGCGCGCGGCCGGCCGGGCCGATCAGCAGCAGGGCGATAAAGCCAGAGATAATCACCGTCAGGAACGGCGTGAGGATCAGATCCAGCGCGTCAGGAATAACCCGGCGCAGCCGTTTTTCGACAAGGCTCATAAACCACACCGCCAGCAGCACCGGGAAGACCGTGCCCTGATAGCCGATCATCGCCACTTCGATGCCGAAGAAATTCATGGTGTGGAAGCCGGCGGCGACGCCCCAGGCGTTGGTCAACGCCGGGTGGGTGAGGATCCCGCCTAGGGTCGCGCCCAGATAAGGGTTGCCGCCAAATTCGCGGGCGGCGGTAAAGCCGATCAGGATCGGCAGAATAATAAACGCCGCCGAGCTGCACATATCCAGCATGATATAGATAGCGTTGCCCGGGTCTACCCAGCCGTAGGTTTTCACCATCCCCAGCAGGCCCATCAGCAGGCCGGAGGCGACGATGGCGGGAATAATCGGCACAAAGATGTTGGACAGCAGGCGGGCAATGCGCTGGAACGGGTTCAGCTTTTTCGCCGCCAGGTCGGCGGCTTCGGATTTGCTCGATTCGCTGATGCCCGCCGCCTGGATAAAGGCAGCATAGACTTTATTGACCACCCCGGTGCCGAAGATGATCTGCATCTGTCCGGCATTACGAAAGCAGCCTTTCACGCCGTCGATTTTGCCAATCGCCTGCTGGTCGGCGAGCGCGTCGTCGACCAGCACCAGCCGCAGCCGGGTGGCGCAGTGCGCGGCGCTGGCGATATTTTCCTTGCCGCCCAGCAGGGGAAGCAGTGAGCGGGAAATCTGTTCAAAATCCATAGTACCCTCTGAATGCATGATGATATGGCGTGGGCGGCGCCGGCCATGGCTGGCACCGCGAACCTTATATTTATGTTTTACTTACCCTGTCGCCCGGGTTCACGTCAGAACCAGGTCTCCATTTGCATACCGAACGACCATTCGCCGCCCGATTTGAACCCGTTGCTGCCTAACGCGTCGTCGTTGGCGTAGTTATCCAGCTTTTTGCTCCAGTCCATCCACGATGTATAGAAGCGGATCTCCGGGCGCGAGAAGAAGTCGCCGATGCTGCCGACCTTGAAGGTCGGGGCGAAGGTCAGCTTGTAGAAGCTGCCATTGACCGCATGGCGATCGTTGTAGCCTTCAGGCTGCAGATCCATGTACTGATAGCTGCCCTCCCAGGCGAGGGCGAAGTTCTGCGTCACTTCCTGAATCAGACGCAGGTTGAGAGTGGCCCACTGATAGCTGTCGCCATCGACATAGCGATCTTTACTGCTCTGCGCCAGCACGGCCGGGGCAATAAACCAGCGATCGCTCAGCGGGGTGGTGCCGTAGCTGGCGAAACGCCAGGTGTTGGCCCCCGGACGCAGCGCGCCGTCGGAGCCGATGCCTTTGACCTCGGCGCCCAGGCCGTGACCGTACAGCAGGGCCGTTTTGCTGGTCCCGTCGCGCAGGCCATAGAAGCTCTCATTGTGCAGACCCAGCAGGGCATGAACCCCGGTGTTAGCGGCATCGCCTTTCACCAGATTGCCGTTCGCGTCCTGGCGGTCGTCATTATCTTTCGCCCGCATCCCGCTGACCATCATCTGCACCGGGCCGGCAAAGTTATTCATGCTGACGATATAGTTCTGCACGCTGTTGCTGCTGTCGGCGATATCGCCAAAGTTGCGGCCGTATAACGAGAAGTTGCTGCGCAGGCTGTCGTTCCACTTCACGTCGTAGATCCCGCCGCCGGTCCCGGCGAGGAACACCACATCCGAGTCAATCCAGTGGATATCGAAGTTGTCGCGGTCAAAGCGCTTCCCGGCCCACAGGGTCGAGCCTTTGAACGGACCCTCGAAGGTCGGCAGGTTGCCCAGCTCGACGAACGCCTGGCGCACGTTCAGGTCGCTGCTGCTCGCCGTCCAGTCGTTATAGGTGGTTTGCCCATCGGCCACCATCACTTTGAACCGGGTGGTCGCCCCGTTGTCCAGGGTCTGCTTATGTTCGAGGTTCATTTCCACATAGGTGTCGGCCTGGTTGCCCAGACGACCAATGGCGCCGCCGGTTTCCCCGGCGGGGGTCATATAGGCCCCGGATTTCGTGCTGGCGGCGGAGTCGTTCATGATCACCCCGGAGCGGGCGTAGCCGTGGAACTCAAAGCCGCCGGGCCGTTCGGCTTTTTCTTCCAGTTGGGTGGTGCGTTTGGCCACCTGCTGGGTGGTGGCCTGGGTTTGTTGCTGCTGCTGGGTTAGCTGCTGAACTTTCTGCTCCGCCGAGGCGGCGCGGCTTTCGGCAGTGCTGGCGCGAGTCTCGGCATCCTGCAGACGTTTTTCCAGGGCGGCGAGACGCGCTTCAATGCTGTTCAGGTCTGTCTGCCCATGGGCGGCGGCGGCGCCGGTTAGCAAAGCAATAAGAATGGCTAACTTCCGTTTTTTATACATGTTGGTGACATCCAAAGGTAAATCAGTGAGTGTGCTAACGTTTGCTAAACCGGTTTAGTTAATATGGTAAACATGTCGGTAATGCGGTGAAAATAAAAATTGCTAAACCGGTTTAAGAATTGTGATGTCGCCAGCAAAGTGGGCCGTTAGCCGGCCCAACGGGATCACAGCGAGCGCTGAAGATCGTCCCTGTAGGGCAGGGCGGTCATGGCGCCTTTGGCGGTGGTGGCCAGCGCGCCGCAGGTTTGCGCCAGCGTGAGGTCGGGAGCCAGGGCGGCGAGGTTGTCAGGGATACCATGGGCGGCGAGTCCGGCGAGCAGCCCGGCGACAAAGGCATCGCCGGCGCCGGTAGTATCGACGGCGACCACCGGGCGGGCAGGGAAGTGGCTAACCTGCCCGCGCAGCGCGGCCTGCACCCCCGCTTTGCCCTGGGTCACCAGCAACAGCGTCGGCTGGTAGCGGGCGTTCAGCCGGGCGATGCCGCTGACGATGTCGTCGCTGCCGCTGATAAAAGCCAGCTCCTCTTCCGAGAGTTTTATGGCGTCGGCGAGGGCCAGCGCCCGGTCGAGACAGTCGCGCAGTTCCTGAGGATCCTGCCACAGGTCGCTGCGGATATTGGGGTCGAAGCTGACATAGCCCCCGGCGCGCTTTATCGCCTCCATCGCCGCGAATGCCGTGCTGCGGCTCGGCTCCGCGCTGAGAGCGATAGAGCAAACGTGCAGCCACTGACCGGCGGAAAACGGCGGAAGATCCTCAGGCGCAAGAAACAGGTCGGCGCTCGGGCGGACCATAAAGGTAAAGGTGCGCTCTCCGTGGCGATCGAGATCGACCACCACCGTGGAGGTGCGCTGCGCCGCATCGAGGCGCATATAGTTCACATCCACCTTCTCCTGCGCCAGGGTGTGACGCATAAAGCGGCCGAAGGGATCGTCGCCGACGCGGCCGATAAACCCGCTATCGCCGCCGAGCCGCGCCACGCCGACCGCGACGTTGGCCGGCGCGCCGCCGGGGCATTGCAGCAGGCGGCCCTCTCCGTCGGGCAGGAGATCGACGACCGCATCGCCGAGTACCCAGATTTTACCATTCATAGGACTAGTTCCTCTTAGCTAAACTTTGTTAAACCGTTTTAGCTAATTAAAGCACACCCTGGCAGCAAGCGGAACGATTGGCGGACGAAAGGGCGGGGCGAGGGTGAAAAATGTGAGCCAGGCGGAATATTTCGCCACTCCAGATCTGGACTTTTCCTTCCTGACCCGCTTAGGTATAGTTCCACAGGCCGCGGTTAGCCCCGTCGCGGTGATAAAAGGTGAAGGAGTGCGTAGCGCGATGAACCCCAGTTTTGGCGATATTTACGATCGGTACCAGAAGCTGACGCTGACCACGCACCTGCCGGCGGTGATCGCCTGCAGTGAAACCCTGAGCCTGAGTAAAGACCAGCCGTTTCTGCCGCAGCCGGGCTATCTCTATTTTTTGCTGCAGGGGCAAATGACGCTGGCCTTTGGTGACGAGCAGAACCTGATCGGGATTGTTATCGCGCATATGCCGTTAGGGTTGCTGGAACATTATTGTCCGTCGGTGGCGCTCTATTATCAGTGTCTGGGCGAATGCCAGCTGGCGAAAATATCCGCCAGCGATTTTGAACGGATATTCTTTCATTCGTCGCCGGGCTATATGCAAGAGCTGACCACGATCCTGGCCTATATGGGTATATTTGCCCTTGATGCCCACTATGAACGCGGCAGCCAGACTAGCTTTCAGACTATTAAGTCGATGCTGTCGCGCTATTTATATCGCGGTGAAATCGATGGTGGGCAACATGAAAGTCTGTCGGCATTTATTATTAAACGGACCAATCTCTCGCGCAGCTATGTTTATCAGGTGCTGGCCGCCCTGCGCGAGGGGGGATATATCACGGTGAAAAAAGGCAAACTGATTTCCATCGACCGCCCTATTCCTGAGAAATTCTGATTCAGATTCGTCGGTTCCCCGACATAACGTCGCTAAAACCCGCCCGGGGAAAGCGCTAAGCGCGCGTTTTCTCCCGGCCCTGCTATGCCTGAATCTGGCCGTTTTATTTATTTAACCTTGCACTCTGGAGTTATTTTATGACCCTGGACTATGTGGCGCTGGCGATTCTGATCGCCGTGGCCTTAATACTTTTTTATGGCGTGATTGTTATTCACGATATTCCTTATGAAATCGCCAAAGAGCGGCGCCATCCTCATCAGGATGCGATTCATTATGCCGGCTGGGTCAGCTTATTTACCCTGCATGCCCTGTGGCCCTTGTTGTGGATCTGGGCGACGCTGTGGCGCGAAGACCGCGGATGGGGGATGCGCCGCATCGCCGACGACCAGCAGGTGCTGCATCAGCGTCTGGAAACGGTGGTCCAGCGGCTGGAGCAGGTGCAGCGCGAAGTGGACCTTCTGAAAGCGAAGGAGGCAAAATAATGGAAACGTTAATGTTGCTGACCTACGCCGCGCTATGCATCGTGGTGTTTAAAGTCTTCCGCATCCCGCTCAATAAGTGGACCGTGCCGACGGCGGTGCTCGGCGGTATCGCCCTGATTGGCGCGGTGATCTTCGGGATGAATTACAACTTCCCCTATACCGACGTCGGTAATCAGGTGTTTCGCACCGTACCGATTGTGTCGCAGGTGCGCGGTCGGGTGCAGAGCGTACCGGTGAGGCCTAACCAGAGGCTGCATAAGGGCGATGTGCTGTTTACTCTCGACCCGACGCCGTTCCAGGCAAAGGTGGACGATCTGCAGGCGCAGATTAAAGCGGCCAGCCAGGATGCGCTCTCCCTCAACGCCGCGTTAAGCCAGGCGGAGGCCGAGCTGAGCAGAGCGGTGGCTCAGCGCGACCAGTCGCGGCGGGAGTATGCCCGCTTTCGGGAGGGGCATGCCCAGGGCGCCTTCTCCGATCAAATGGTCGATACCCGTCTGCAGACGTGGAAAGCCGATGAAGCCAGCGTCAGCGCGGCTCAGGCGAAAGTGGTTCAGGCGCGTAACGCGCTGGACTCGGTGGTGAAGGGCAAAAATACCACCGTGGCCTCCCTGCTGGCGCAGCTGCAGAAGGCGCAGTTTCAGCTGGATAACACCGTCGTCCGCGCCCCGGAAGACGGCTATGTCAGCACCGTCGGCTTACGCCCTGGCACCATGTCCACCGCGCTGGGAATGCTGCCGCTGATGACCTTTGTGCCGGTGGAGGGCGACGCCTCGCGGGAGTATGTCGCGGCATTTCGCCAGAACGCCCTGCAGCGTCTGTACAAAGGCGAGCCCGCGGAGCTGATGTTTCCGGCCATCCCGGGCACCGTCTTCCGCGGGGAAGTGGCCGATGTGCTGCCGGCGATTGGCGAGAGTCAGTTTCAGGGCCAGGGCAAACTGCTGACCACGGACGCGCTCAATACCCATGGCCGGGCGCTGGTGGTACTAAAGGTGACCGATCCACGTTTTGCCGAATACGCTCTGCCGCAGGGTGCTACCCTCGAGGCGGCGGTCTACTCAGATCACCTGAAAGAGCTGTCGCTGATCAGGAAGATCCTGATCCGCATGAAGAGCTGGGAAAACTACATCTATCTCGATCACTAAGCTGGCGGGCGCGGGGAGGACCAACCATCCCCGCGCCGCGGTCAGGCCTCGCGGTCCACCAGCCCGTCAATAATCACCTGCCGTACCCCCTGCGAACAGGGTTCAATACGGCCGCGCACGCCATAGACGGCCGCCAGGGTCTCAGGGGTGATGACCGTGGCCGGGGTGCCGTCGCCGAGCAGCTGGCCCGCTTTGAGCATCAGCACGTGGTCGGCGTGACGCAGGGCAATATTGATGTCGTGCACCACCACCAGAGTCACGATGTTGCGCCGCCGGGTCTCCCGGCGCACCAGATCCATCACGTGAAACTGGTAGTTGAGGTCAAGCGCGCTGAGCGGTTCATCGAGTAGTAGCAGGCGCGGCTGGCGAATCAGCGACTGGGCGAGACCCACCAACTGTTTTTGCCCGCCGGAGAGCTGATCGAGGTAGCTCATCGCCAGGTGGGCAATTCCCAGCTGTCGCAGCAACGCCATCACCTCTTCCTGCTGCTGGGCGCTGTGGCGTCCCCCGGCGGCGCGCTGGGCCACGATAATCGACTCCAGCACATGCAGATGCACGCCGGCGGGCAGCGTCTGCGGAAGATAGACCACCTGTTCTGCGCGACGTGAGAACGGCTGCGTCAGCAGATTTTCTCCCTCCAGGCGCAGCTCGCCGCGGCAGGGGCCCAGTCCCGCCATCGCTCGCATTAACGTCGATTTACCGCTGCCGTTTGGCCCCAGCAGCGCAGTGATTTTCCCCCGCGGCAGATGGGGAACCGTCAGGTTCTCGATCACCTTGCGTCTGGGGTAGCCAGCGCTGAAGTGAGACAGCGACAGCCCGGATAACGTCTGGTCGCTCATACTTGCCCCCGGTGACGTAAAATAATGCTCAAAAAGAACGGGACCCCTACCAGGGAAGTGACGATCCCCACCGGAATAATGGCCCCCGGTATCAGGTTCTTCGAGGCGATGGAGGCCAGGGAGAGCACCAGGGCGCCGATCAGCGCGCTGGCGGGCAGGTAAAAGCGATGATCTTCGCCGAAGAGCATCCGCGCAATATGCGGCGCCACCAGGCCGATAAAGCCGATTGGCCCGACAAAGGCCACCGAAAGCGCCGACAGAATGCTGATCCGCAGCAGCGTGGTCAGGCGCAGACGGCGAACGTTAATGCCAAAGCTGATGGCCCGGTCCTCGCCCAGCCTTAGGGCGGTCAGCGCCCACGCGCTGCGCAGCGACAGGGGCATCACCAGCGCCAGGGCGACCAGCAGGATGGCGACTTTGCTCCAGGAGGCGCGGTCGATGCTGCCCATGGTCCAGAACACCAGCCCCTGCAGAGTGTCTTCATTGGCGATGAACTGCAGCATCGAGACCAGGGCGTTAAAGGTAAAGACCAGCGCGATGCCGAACAGAATGACGCCGGAGGTAGCCACCTGGGTCCAGCGGGTAATGCCATCCAGCAGCAGGGCCGCCAGCAGGGCGAAGATAAAGGCGTTGGCCGAGATAAACCACTGGCCGGGAATACCAGGCAGACCAATACCCAGCACAATCGCCAGCGCGGCGCCAAACGCCGCAGCCGAGGAGACGCCCAGGGTAAACGGGCTGGCCAGCGGGTTATTGAGGATGGTCTGCATTTCGGCACCAGCCAGTCCCAGCGCCAGACCGACGATAATCGCCATCACCGCATAGGGTAGGCGGATATCCCAGACGATGGCGCGAATGCCCGGATCGGCGCTGGCCGGATCGGTTAACGTCTGCCACAGGCTCTGCAGCGGCAGTCCGGAAGGGCCGAGCATAAAATCGAACAGCAGTGAAGCGACAATCAACAGCGCCAGCAGCAGCAACAGCAGCAGGCGGCGACGCACGATATGGCGATAATGATCCATCACGCCAGAAGTCCCGGCGGGCAGCTCGTCGAGCACGGAGTCGGAGGTTAAACGCATGCCGGATTACTCGCTCTGCTGCCAGGAAAAGACGAACGGCTGGTCCGGCAGGTCGGTGAAGTGACGCACGATATAATGGTAAGTCTCATCGGGGTTGAGATCGCGGAAGGCCTGCGGATAGATATCTTTCGCCAGATATTCCATGCCGACAATATTCCACGGATGGTTATAGAAGTGGTGATAGACGCCATAGGCCCGCTTTTCCTGCACCGCCGGGATCTGGCTGACCCCCGGTCGCGCCAGCAGCGTCTGCGCCTGGGCTTTCACCGCCTCCGGCTTAACCTCATAGCCGAGGGGCAGCACCTGGCTGTTTCCGCGCTTCGAGCCGGTCATGATCCAGGCGTCGGGCTTCATGCTGATGATTTTCTCCAGCGAGACGAACCCGGAGGCGCCCGGCAGCAGCTGCGAACCGATATTGTTCGCCCCGACCGCCTCCACCAGCCCGCCCCAGCCGCTGTGGCCGTGAGTAAAGCAGCAGGCGTCGCTGTTGCCGGCCAGCGCTTCCACGAAGACGTTGGCCTTCGGCGTGATGGTCGCGGTTTTCTGGCGAATCGACTGCAGCTGCTGACGATAGTAATCGGTAAAGGCTTTGGCCTGGCTCTCGCGGTTGAGGACTTTGCCCAGCAGGTCGATGCTGGGAGCGGTATCTTTCGCCGGGTCGATCTCATAGTCGACAAACAGCACCGGAACGTGCAGGGCGCTGAGCTTGTCGATGACGCCGCTCTCCATCAGCGCTGGCCTGGCGCGCAGCTGGGCGATCATCAGATCCGGCTGGCGGGCGATGACGCTTTCAAGATCGACGTTCCCTTTGTCGCTGAAGCCCATGTCTAGGATCGTAGCCGACTGCGGCCACGTCGTTTTCAGCATCTGCCAGGTGGCAACGTCCTGCTTTTTCGCCAGATTATTCCATGCCACCAGCCGCTTAAACGGATTGTCCCGGTCCAGCAGGGCGAGGGTCATAATGTCGCGGCCATCCTGCAAAATAATACGCTGCGGCTCTTTAGCCAGGGTGACCTGCCGGCCGTCGAGGTCAGTAACCGTCAGAGGATATTGGGTTGCATAGCTGAAGAAGGGAGTCGCGATCAGCGCAGTAAGCAACAGCGATCTTACTGATTTTCTTGCCATAAAATGAGTTCCGTTTGCCAATTTATAAATATAATGATTCTGAGAATTATTCTCGAGTAAACGTCAACGGCAAGTATATCAAGCGCAAATTTCACGAAATGTAACAAACATGTTGGAAATTATGCCAACGCCGACAGGGCGCACAGCGGCAGCATTTTCTGCCATGGTTGCAGGTCGAAGACGTTTTTCAGGCTAATTCCTAATGTCATCCCCGGTTCGTTGTGCCATCCTGAATACGACTCATAACACGACACGTGAGAGAGGATATTATGAAAAAAGCAATGATTGCGTTATCGGCTATTCTGGTTGCGGCTCCGGTTTTTGCTGCGACAACACATGCAACAGATGATACCGTCGCGGCGGCCAATGCCAACGCCAACACCGCTAAAGAGAAGCTGCACCAGGCCCAGCACGAGGGCGAAGAGCAGCAGCTGAAGGCGAAACATGCGGCCGAAGGCAAACAGGATAGCGTCGGCAGCCAGGTGAGCGAAGGCGCGCAGAAGACCTGGAACAAGACCAAAGAAGGGACTGAGAAAGGTTGGGATAAGACCAAAGAGGTCAGCGAAAAAGGCTGGAACGCCACCAAATCCGGCGCAGAAAAGGGCTGGGATAAAACCAAAACCGGCGCTGAAGAGTTAAAAAATAAAGTGACTGAGTAAGTCCTGATATCAGTCTGAATAAAGGTCGCGAGAGCGGCCTTTTTTATTGCTCGTACTCCCCCATAATGCCTTCCCCGACAGCAGAAACCCCAGATGCCAGGAATCGTCCTGGTTAAGCGGATACTCACTCTTTCTTCACATTTTCCCGTTACAAAGAACTTCAATCAGGAGGTGTACGATGAAAAAGATGATTTCTCTGGCGGTAATATTATCCACTGTGCTGAGCGTCCAGGCCTTTGCCGATGGCCCAAACGACGGCCATCGTCCGGGGCAGCCAACGGTGTGGCAGAACGGTTCGGATCATCATGGGCATGCGCCGCAGGGCGGACCTGACGCGCATCGTCAGGGTGACCATGACCAGCGTGGCCCGGATCGTGACGGGCATGACAAGCGCGATCAGGCACGGCATGAGCAGGACCATTTCGCCTGGCGCGGTAACGATTTCCGCAAAGGCCACCCGGCTCCGGCGCCGTTCCGTGGCGATGAGTATCGCGTCCGTGACTGGAGCGACCGCGGCCTGCCGCCCCCGCCGGAGGGCCATCACTGGT
Organism: Klebsiella sp. JB_Kp031; assembly: GCF_040064295.1. Taxonomy (NCBI): domain Bacteria; kingdom Pseudomonadati; phylum Pseudomonadota; class Gammaproteobacteria; order Enterobacterales; family Enterobacteriaceae; genus Klebsiella; species Klebsiella sp. JB_Kp031. Next base: position 73,171 of record NZ_JBEAJW010000001.1, on the reverse strand, counting down.
CCTATATCGACGGTAACTATGTGCTGATCGCCGCGGCGACCGGGATCATCACCTCGATTCTGGTGAGCGGCGCCCTCGGCCACTAAATGCACGTCTCCCAACGCCGGGCAGGGAACACCTGACCCGGCGATGGATCACCGCCGGGGCTACGGGTTCAGTTCGTCATCCGGCCAGTATTTATAGCCATTGACCATCGCCTGGGCGGCCAGCCCCTTGTCGGTGATTTCATAGACGTTCACTTTTGACGGCAGCGAGGAGGTGTCCTTCGCTACGCCGTTCGCGGAGGCGGCGATCGGCGCGATGCCTTTGTCATCATATTTCGCCGCGGCGTTCGCATCGGCGCCGACCATATATCCCTGGCGGATAAAGGTCTCCAGGGCCGCTTTATCATGAAAAACCAGCACCGTGCGTTGCTGTTTAATCCCCATCCCCAGGCCGGCGCCGCCCTGGGCCATTTTCATATAGGTGTCCTTCCCGGTGGCCTTATCCCGCACCACGCCGTAGCCGCTGCCAAATCCGAACAGCAGGATCTTGCTGCTGTTGTTGGCGAAGACCGCATAACCCTTCGCATGCTGAATATCGCTGCGGGCCTCGGGCTGCAGGGTGTAAAGTTTATTGAGGGTTTCGTTGCGCATCTTCTGAATACTGGCCCGCTGCTGGCTGGCGGTATCCCCCTGCGCGCTGCAGCCCGCCAGCGCGGTTATGGCGACGAGGAAAAGCGTCTGTAATCTCATAGAAGTCTTTTTATTTAAATCTGAATACGGCCGGAAATAGTAGGGTAAATAACGGTTTATCCTCCATAAAATAAACATTTATTTTTAAATTTCACCGTTTCGAATGCTTTTTACACTGCCGCGAACGCATTATTAAATAAGATGCCGTCATTTCCGATATTAGAAATCCTGCTTGCATAAAGTTTTCACCACGATACCGTGTTAAGTCCTTACGATATTTCCCGGAGAGCGGCATGAGTGATTATGTAATTCCAGAAATTAAAGCGACGGAAGCGGAAATGATTTCTCTGCGTCATTATTTACATGCCAATCCGGAATTAAGTCTGGAAGAGTTTAATACCAGCGAACTGGTCGCCAGCAAGCTGACCGAGTGGGGCTATCAGGTGACGCGCGGCCTCGGCAAGACCGGGGTGGTCGGCAGCCTGAGCAAAGGCGATTCGCCGCGCACCATCGGCCTGCGCGCCGATATGGACGCACTGCCGATCGAGGAAACCACCGGTTTACCCTGGGCCAGTACGGTGTCGGGGAAAATGCACGCCTGCGGTCATGACGGCCATACCACCATTCTGCTGGCGGCGGCGAAATACATCGCCTCGCCGGCCTGTCAGTTCAATGGCACGGTGCATCTGATTTTTCAGCCGGCGGAAGAGGCTATCGGCGGCGCCGATTTAATGATTAAAGACGGCCTGTTTGAGCAGTTCTCCTGCGAACGCATTTTCGGTCTGCACAACATGCCGGGGTTGCCGGTGGGCAAGCTGGGCTTCTACGCCGGCAACTTTATGGCCTCGGCGGATACCGTCAAAATCACCCTTACCGGCTACGGCGGCCACGGCGCCCATCCGGAGCGCACCGTCGACCCGATCGTCGCCGGCGCGGCGCTGGTGATGGCCCTGCAGAGCATCGTGGCGCGCAACGTGCCGCCGGGCGAAACGGCGGTGGTCAGCGTCGGCACCTTCCAGGCCGGTATCGCCTCCAACGTCATTCCGGAGAGCGCGGTGATGGAGCTCAGCGTGCGGGCGATGAAGCCGGAAATCCGCGACCTGCTGATCAAACGTATTCACGAGCTCAGCGAATTTACCGCTAAAAGCTATGGCGCCAGCAGCGCGGTGGAGGTTTACGACTCCTACCCGGTATTAACCAACAGCCCTGAAGAGACTGACTTCGCCCGAGCGCTGGCTCTGGAGGTGTTTGGCCGCGAAGGGGTGCTGGAGTCGGTCTCGCCGATGAACGCCAGTGAGGATTTCGCTTTTATGCTGCGCGAATGTCCGGGCTGCTACTTCCTGCTGGGCAACGGCGAGAAGGGGGAGAAAGGCGGCTGCATGGTGCATAACCCCGGCTACGACTTCAACGATGACATTATCACCACCGGCGCGACGCTGTTCGCCCGTCTGGTGGAAAAGCACTGCCGTTAACCTCTGGAGAAGAACTGGAATGAAAAAATCACTACTGCTATGGCTGGCGTTAATGGCGTCGACGTCGGCGCTGGCCGAAGGGGGAAAGGCGATCCGCTTTGGCGTCGACCCGACCTTCGCGCCGTTTGAATGGAAGGATCCGCAGGGCAAGCTGGCGGGGTTTGATATCGATTTAGGCAACGCCATTTGCCAGCAGCTGCAGGCGAAATGCGTGTGGGTGGAAAGCAATTTCGACGGCATTATCCCGGCGCTGAAGGCGCGGAAATTCGACGCCATCCTTTCCGGGATGTACATGACCGAGAAGCGTAAAGCGCAGATTGCCTTTAGCGACAAGCTGTATAACGGGCCGGTGTTCCTCGTGGCGCGTAAAAATACCCTGAAAGGCAATACGCCGGAGCAGCTGAAGGGCAAAACCATTGGCGTCGAGCAGGGCTCGGCGCAGGAGACTTACGTTAATCAGCACTGGCGTCCGCAGGGGATCAACATTGTGGCCTACCAGGGGGCCGATAGCGTGGTGCGCGATCTGGAGTCCGGGCGCATCGACGGCGCGGTGCTCTCCGGCATGATGGCCGACTACAGCTTCCTGCAGCAGCCGCAGGGTAAGGAATTCGCCTTTGTCGGCGGCCATCTGCAGGATGATACGCTGTTTGGCGCCGGGGCGGCTATCGGCTTACGTAAAGACGATGAGGCGCTGCGTCAGGAAATAAACGGCGCGATTGCGAAGATCCTTGCCGACGGCACCTATAAAAAATTAGCCAGCAAATATTTTAGCTTTGATGTTTATTCCGGGACATAATGTCTGAGTGTACCCGCGGGCATGGATCGCCCGCCGTAAGATTCCTTTTCTGATTATCCAATCGACCTCCTCTCCTGACCCCTGTGGTTACCTGAGGGAAGCAGAATATAAGCTAAGGAGTACTCGGCATGATGACACGTCCCTTGGGCAAAACCGGATTTTCCATCGCCCCGTTAGTGTTTGGCGGTAACGTCTTTGGCTGGACCATTGATGAAAAAACCAGTTTTGCCCTTCTTGATGCTTTTGTTGACCACGGCTTTGACGCTATCGATACGGCGGATGTTTATTCCCGCTGGGCAGAGGGCAACCAGGGCGGCGAATCCGAAACCATTATTGGCCGCTGGCTGCAGGCGCGTCCCGGCATGCGCGATAAGGTCAAAATCTTCACCAAAGTCGGCTCCGATCTCGGCCTTCCTGGCCATAAGGGACTCAGCAAAGCCTGGATCCAGCAGGCGGTAGACGACTCCCTGCGCCGCCTCAATACCGACTATATCGACCTCTACTTTTCCCACTGGCCGGATCCGCAAACCCCGGTAGCGGAAACGCTGGAGGCTTTCCACAGCCTGCAACAGGCGGGGAAAATTCGCGCGATGGGGGCCTCTAACCTCGATGCAATGCAGCTGGCGGGGGCGCTGGAGGTAGCGCGCAAGGGCGGCTTGCCTGCCTGGCAGGTGCTGCAGCCGGAATATAACCTCTATCACCGCTCCGCGTTTGAAGGCGCGCTGTGCGATCTCTGCGTCAGCCGCGATATCGGGGTGGTGACCTACTACAGCCTGGCCTCGGGATTCTTAACCGGTAAGTACCGTCAGCCGTCGGACCTGGCGCAGAGCCAGCGCGGAGGGGGGATTGGTAAGTACCTGAATCCGCGCGGGATGCGGATTATCGATACCCTGGTGGCGGTTGCGGATGAGCAGGGGGCGAAGCCGGCGGAAGTGGCCCTCGCGTGGCTGATCGGCCGCGAAGGGGTGACCGCGCCGATCGCCAGCGCCACCAGCGTGGCCCAGGTGGAAAGTTTTGCCCGCGCGGTGGCGCTGAGCCTGAGCGCGGAGCAGGTGGCGCGACTGGACAGCGCTAGCGCCTGAGTCACGCCCTCTTCCCGGCGGGGAGAGGGTGGACAAATGACGCGGACCTCAGGCCGGGTAAGGCGCCAGCCGCCACCCGGCATAAAAGCGGCTCCGTACCCGCTGTCATCGCCCGGTGGCGCTGCGCTTACCGGGCCTACGATGTGTCAGCCTGTGAGAGGACCCCGTAGGCCGGGTAAGGCGCAGCCGCCACCCGGCATAAAGCGGCTCCGTACCCGCTGTCATCGCCCGGTGGCGCTGCGCTTGCCGGGCCTACGATGTGTCAGCCTGTGACAGGGACCTGTAGGCCGGGTCAGGCGCAGCCGCCACCCGGCACAAAAGCGGCTCCGTACCCGCTGTCATCGCCCGGTGGCGCTGCGCTTACCGGGCCTACGATGTGTCAGCCTGTGAGAGGAGCCCGTAGGCCGGGTAAGGCGCAGCCGCCACCCGGCGAAATAACGGCACAATCGTCAATTTCCCTGTTTGCAATGCGCCTGGCAGGGCTACAACTTCTATGTGATTTCCGGACAGATTGCGCTCCCGATATGTCTTCTGCGCTATGTCTCTTATGGCGCTGGGAGCGCACAGGGGGCGGCCAGTCGCCGCCGCCCCCTGTACCCCCGGGCTCCGGCCAGCAAAATCGCCGCTGCGCGGTCCCTTCGACTTATCCCTGCAGGCTTCGGGTCGGGCCGAGGCAGCGTCCGTGCAAAACACGGCCCTCAGCCCGCATCCATGCGGGCTGCCCCGGCCTTCCGGGAACGTCTCAGCGATTTTGAGGCCGTCAGCACCGGCAGTTTCAGTCGCGCAAGTGGGTAAATCAAGGACAGGTCGCACGAACCCTGTAGGCCGGGTCAGGCGCAGCCGCCACCCGGCAACATGACGGGCAGGGGGCCTGAAAGCGTGCCCGGCGGCGGCCCTTTATTCCTGATGGCGGGTGAGGTTGAGGATCTTCGCGCTGGCGCCGACCGGGAAATTGCTGAGGGCGCCGAAGTCGCTGCCCTGATAGCCCATGATCTTGCCGTCGGTGCGCATCTGCTGAAGATCGATCAGGATCACCCCCAGCGTGGGAATGATTTTCTCGCGCCAGACAAACAGATAGAGATCCTCCGCCACCTGCACGTAGTGGCAGCGGTCAACATCCGCCAGCCCTTTTTCCACGCCGTCCAGACATTGCCAGGCGTAAAAATTATCGTTGAGATAGATGTGCTCATAGCGCTCAGTCGGGCTGTAGGTGTACTGATTGCGCATGCCGACCAGCGCATCGGTAAAGCCCGGCAGCGGCCCCGGCTGCGCATCCAGGCGGGCGAAGACAAAGCGCGTTTCTACCGCGGTCAGCGGCAGGCCTCGCTCCACCCGGCTGAAAGCGTCCAGCCGCGCGGCGGCTTCGTCCGGCAGCTGGCCGTAGACCAGGGTGGCGTTGCGCTGCGTCAGGTTGCATACCGCGCTGACGCTGGCGTTATCCCGCTCCGGGTCAAGGAAGTCGATAAACAGAATATCCGGGCGCAGGGCGGTCGCCCGCCAGGGGGCGCGCTTGCCGTTCCAGCTTAGCGTCTGCTCATCTTCGATGATCAGCTGCTGCGGCTCACTTCCGGCGACATAAAAGGTAAAGCGCTCGCCTGCGGGCAGGCTGGCGGTGGCGAGTAAATTACCGTGTGGCGCAAAACCATCGGCCAGCGCGCCGACCTGGATAAATACGGCTTCTGAAGTCATAGGGGCTCCTGAACAGAGTAGGGCGTTAGGCAAACGCCAGAGTGGGAACATCGACGATACTGGCGCCGCCGTCGGCGACCAGCGTGGCGCCGCTGATGATGGCGGCCTGCGGCGAACAGAGAAACTGACAAGCCTCGGCTATCTCCTCGGGGCTGGCGGGGCGGCGCAGCGGAACGTCGCGACAGACTCGCTGATAAGCCTCAGTCAACGATAGCCCTTCCGCCTGCATCAGCGGGAGCATCTCTTCATCCGCCATCGGCGTGGTGACCCAGCCGGGGCAGACGGCATTGGCGCGCACCCCCTGGGGACCGTAATCGCGGGCGACGGAGCGCATCAGGCCGATTAAGGCGTGTTTGGCGGTGACGTAGCCGCAGGCCTGCGGACCGGCGGCCAGCGAGGCGATGGAGGCGACAAACAGCACGTTGCCACGGCGGGTAATCAGCGAGGGCAGGCAGGCGCGAACGCTGGCGAAGGCGCTGGTGAGATTGCCGTCCAGCGCCTCGCGCCACTGGCGGTCGCTGGTCTCGGCGGCGGGGCTGTTGCCCATCCCGCCGGCGCTGCAGATGAGGACATCAACACCGCCGCTCTGGTCGAGAATGGCCGGCAACAGCCGCTGGCGCCACACCTCGCCGTCGGCGGCATCGCCCATCAGCGCCGTGGCGCCGGTCTCATCGGCGACAGCCTGCAGCGGCGCCTCGCGCCGTCCGGTAATAAACACCCGGTCGCCCGCGGCGCGCATCAGCCGCGCGCAGGCGGCGCCAATTCCGGTTCCGCCGCCGGTGATCACCACGACTCTCGCCATTCGCTCTCTCCTGTAATGGGGTTTCCGATTACCTTAAAAAGCGCGTCAGCTCCCGGCTATCGCCCGGAAGAACGATAGCCGCGGGGTTAATGGATCTCGCTCACCGGGATCGCCTGCGGCGCCGGAACCGGCTTCATGGTGGCGGGATCGACCGCCAGATAGCGTCCGGTTTTGCTGTCAATACCGACGTAATCGATCATCTTGCCCTGCGCCCTGGTGACCATGGTGCGTCTGGCGAACGCCTCGTAGGCCTCGCTCATCGCTTTGACCCGATTGGGATGTTGGGCCGCGACGTCATGGGTCTCCAGCGGGTCGTCGTGCAGATTAAACAGCTGCCACGGCGCGTCACCGGCGGTGAGGCCCCGCGGCACCAGCCGCCGCAGCTTCCATTCACCATCGACCCACGCCGCCTGATGGTGCAGCTCAACGCCGTATTTCCCGCGCGGCGGCGCCTGTACTTCGCCGGTGAGATAGCGCTTAAAGCTGACGCCGATCATCGGCAACACCGGCTTCTTCGCCAGCGATTTGTTCGGATCGATACCGGCGAATTCATACAGGGTCGGCGCTACGTCGTACACCGCCATCGTCGAGGCGTCGATGTGACCGTGGCGCGTGATCCCGGGACCGGCGATCATAAAGTCGGTGTTAATCCCGCCCTGGGCGCTGGTGGTCTTATGGTAGTTGGCGTAGGGAGCGTTGCTGACGTTGGCCCAGTGCGGGCCGTAGGAGACAAACGAGCCTTTGCGGCCGATGTTGTCATAGCGGTTATCGAACTGCTTCCAGAATTCCGGGGTAGATTCGTAATAAAAACCCTGCGCCGGGTTGGCGCCGTTATCGGTTAAAAAGACCAGCAGGGTATTTTTATCGCGCCCGGTTTGTTTCAGCGTCTCCATCAGGGTGCCGATTTGCGCGTCCATATTCGCGATCATCGCCGCGTAGACCTGCATCACTTTCGCCGTATATTTCTGCTGCTCCGGGGTCAGCGCCTCCCACTCTTTATCCAGCTCAAGGTGCGGCAGCGGGGTGTCGTCATGGATAATTCCCAGCGCTTTCAGGCGGGCGATGCGCTGGCGATAGACCTCGGCGTAACCCTGCTCATACTGGCCTTTGAAGCGCTTGATCCACTCGTCGGGCGCCTGCAGCGGGTCGTGCGGGGCGGTGAAGGCCAGCCAGGCGAAGACCGGTTGTTCCGGCGGCGTATCTTTAATCCAGCTGTTCATCTGCCGGGCGTAGGCCTCGCTGGAGTAGAAATCATCCGGTAGGGAGACGCGCTCGCCGTCGCGGGTGTAGTAGGTGTGGAAGGCTTCAACGGTCCCGAGCGGGACGGCGTCGTTAAAATGGCTGGTGCCGCCGCCCATAAAGGCGAAGGAGTGGTTAAAGCCGCGGTCCTTCGGCGTGGCGCCGGGAACAAAACCGAGGTGCCACTTGCCGGCCATCAGGGTGTTATAGCCCGCGTCTTTAAAACGCTCGGCCATGGTGGTGACGCGGTCGGTCAGCCGCAGCTCGTAGCCCTCCTTGCCAATGGTGCTGTCGTACCACCACATACCGCCCATCCCGGCCTGCTGGTTGCTGTTACCGGTGAGCAGCATCGAACGCGCCGGGGCCGACATCGGCGAGGTGTAATACTGGCTCATGCGCATCCCCTGCTCGGCCATCGCCTGCAGGTTGGGGGTGGGGATTTCGCCGCCGAAGGGGCTGATGTCAGAGTAGCCCATATCATCGGCGATAATCACGATGACGTTCGGACGCTCTTGCTGGGCGGCGTGCGCGCCACCGGCGAGGATCACACTGACCGCCGCGGCCATGGCTGTTTTATTCACAACGGATTCTCCTGTTTCTGCGGGTATCACTTTCAGAGCAATGGGCTACGCCGGATGCGCGGCCCCGACAAACGCGGCCCGCCAGGCTTGTAGCCCTTGAAGGTCGCGGGAAAAGGGGCGCACGGGCGCCAGAATTTCGCTAAAGAAGCGGTAGTAGCCGCCGCAGAGGCGGTTGTTGCCCGCGGCGTTCAGATGCGCCGGGCAGCCGCCCTGGCAGACCATTTTGACCGCGCAGGTCTGGCATTCGCGGCGCAGGCTTTTCTGCTGACCGAAAGGCAGCTGCACCGAGGCGTCGACCGCGTGCGCCAGCGTCATGTCGTCAAGGCGGCCCAGCCGATGTTCGGCGTTGATCAGATGGTCGCAGGCGTAGAGCTCTCCGTCGGGCTCCATCACCAGATTGCTGCCGCAGCGGGCGCTGTGCACGCAGCTGCCGCTGGTGTGAGTGAAGTACTGCGCCCACGCCTGCTCGATATTGATGACGAACACCCGCCCCTTGTCGCAGCGCTTCTGCCACTGCCGCCAGATGCCGACCATAAAACGCCCCCAGTTATCGGCACTCAGCTGATAGCCCTCGCGCAACGCTGCGCCTTCGCTCATCAGCGGCTGAAACTGTAGATAGCGCGCGCCGAGGCTGACCAGCCGGTCATAAATCGCCGCCGCGTGGGCCGCCATCTCGTTATGCACCACCACCAGCAGGTTAAAATCCACCTGATGCTGGTGGAGAAAGCCGATGCCGCGCAGTGCCGCCGGCCAGCTGGCCCGGCCGCGTTTATCCGGACGATGCTGGTCCTGTAGCGCTTCGCTGCCTTCGAGGCTCAAGCCGATAATAAAGCGATGCTCGCGGAACAGCCGGCACCAGGCGTCGTTGATCAGCGTGCCATTGGTCTGCAGACTGTTGCTGATGGTGACGCCGTCGGGGGCATAACGCGCCTGCAGGGCGAGCGCTTTTTTGTAAAAGCTCAGGCCGGCCAGCAGCGGCTCACCGCCCTGCCAGACAAAGTTGATTTCCCGCGCGCCGACGGGCTGGGCCGCGATGTAGCGGCGGATAAACTGCTCCAGCCGCGCCTCGTCCATTTTGTTGACCGGCGTTTCATCCTGGGGGTAATAGCAGTAGCGGCAGGCGAGATTGCAGGCGGGGCCAATCGGCTTCATCAGAATATGAAACGGCACCGGCGAGCGCGGCTCAGCGGCCAGCGGAATTTGCTGCTGGCGCAGGGCGGCGATATTCAGCATCGGCTTATCCTCGGTTAATGACCGGCGCTGTTGCTATTATTTTGGCAACAGCGGGTCAGGCGTAATCACATGATTAAGCCGCGGCGAAAATTAATGGCATCCTGTTAAGGGTATAAGTGAAAAAAAACAGAAATCCATCGTTCTTAAGGATGAGAGAGACGCGTCCGGGATAGGTTTTTTTTATCACCAGAGGCAGGTACGCCGGGTATTAATCTTTTTTGTTTATGTTTTAACGCCGCTATCGTAAGGCATGGCGAGTGTGTTTTTTAAATGCTTTATATAACAATGTATTGCTGAAAATTTTGTAACGGCTATCACATTGTTAATATGTTAATGATTGTGTTACTTAAATGTGAAATGTATGCTTCAATTATCGGTAGTCATCCATGTGTCATGCACCATCATCTCGACGGGGAGGCCCTATCATGTCTGCTTTGTTAAAAGCCAGCCGTAATGATGCGATAATAGCCCGTTGTTTACAGACTATATCTCAGTTAATTCCACTGACTTCAGCGGTGTTTTATCGAGTAAATAACCGGTTAAAACCCGAAAACTATATATTGCATAATATTTCCGATAATACGCACCAACAATATCTGGAAAACTTCCAGCCGCTGGATCCGCATTTACCGGCGCACTTTAGCCACCAGAACACCACCGTGGCGGCGATGACGCCGCGGCTCTGCGATCGCAACCGGCATTATTATCATGAATTTATGTTGCCGAATAACGTGCGTGACATGACCGAGATCTTCATCCGCCGCGAGCGGCGGATCATCGCCGGTATCTCGCTGATGCGCGACGTGCCTTTCTCCAGCGAAGAGCGTCATCGGGCCCAGGCGGTGCTGCCGCTGGTGGAGCTGGCGATCCGCGACTGCCTGCAGGAAGAAGATGACCTGCCCGCTATCCTGACCGCCAAAGAGCGGGAAATCGTCGGCATGGTGCGCGAAGGGGCCAGTAATAAGCTGATTGCCCGCCAGCTGGATATCTCGCTCTCGACGGTGAAAACGCACCTGCGCAATATCTTCGCCAAGACCGAAGTGGTCAATCGTACCGAACTGGTTTCCCGAACCTGGATGCCGGCTGCTCAGCGTACGCTGCATCTGTGATCTGACTTTCACATCCCGCGCGCGCCGTGGCAACACGGCGTTTTCCTGATGCCTGTGGGTATCACTCCCTGGAGGATCCTCCGGGGGGAGGCTTTTTTGACCGGAGCACGCCCTACGATGTCGAGTACACCTGTCACTGATAATGCGCTTTCCCGGCCCGCCGGGCTGGTGGTGTCCCTGCGTTTGCTGGCGGCGATTGTGATTTTTGCCGCTATTGCGCCGGGTATTCTGATGACCGCGCCGGCGGTGGCGGCGCAGCTGGCCAGCGAATGGCAGCTAAAACCCAGGCAGGTAGGCTGGCTGTTCTCAGCGGAGCTGGGGGCGATGAGCCTGGCGACGCTCCCGGCGTGGTGGTGGATGAGTCGCCTCGACTGGCGGCGGGTCGCCCTGATGGCCGGGGCGGTGTTTCTGACCGCCAACCTCGCCTCGGCGGTGGTCACCCAGTATGAGACGCTGCTGGCGGCGCGCTTTATCGCCTCACTGGCGGGCGGCACGCTGATGATTCTGTGCATCAGCTGCGCGGCGGGAACGCCGAACCCGTCGCGGGTCTACGCCTTTTGGGTGCTCGGGCAACTGCTGTTGGGGATGCTTGGCCTGCTGGCGCTGCCCGGCCTGTTCGCGACCTTTGGCCTGAAGGTGGTGTATCTGATCCTCGCCGCCATCATGCTCTGCTGCCTGCCGCTGGTGTCCGCTTTCCCGCCGCGCTTTCAACCGCTCTCTGCCTCCCGCCAGCAGCCGTCGACGGCGCTGTGGCGTCAGGCGCTGGCGGTGCTGGCGGTGCTCACTTTCTATATCAGCCTCAGCGCAGTGTGGACCTTTATCGGCACCATCGGCAGCACGGCGGGGCTGAGCCCGACGCAGGTGGGGCTGGTGCTGGCGGCGGCGACGGTTTGCGGCATTATCGGCGCCGGCGGCGCGGCCCTGCGCGGCACCCGGCGCGCCGATCGCTTACCGGTGTGGCTGGGCTATGGGCTGCTGATAGTCAGCGTCGGGCTGCTGGTTGGCCAGCCGCTGCTGGCGCGCTACGCCATCGCGGCGCTGCTGTTTAAGTTCACCTGGACCTTCGTGCTGCCCTTTATTCTCGCCCGCGTCGCCGGGCTCGATAACAGCGGTCGGCTGATGAACAGCATCAATCTGGTGATCGGCGGCGGCATGGCGGCCGGCCCGGCGCTCGCGGGGGCCTTACTGCAACGCTTCGCCAGCGCCGACCCGCTGCTGGCGGCGGCAGGCGTCTGCGCGCTGCTGTCACTGATTTTAATTGTGGCGGCTTCCGCCGCCGGGAAGGGTTAGCCCACGGGAGGATAGAGTGAAAAGAAAAACCGGTTTCTTCTTTGATGAACGTTGTTTCTGGCACAGTACCGGGCTGCACGCAGTGACGCTGCCGGTGGGCGGGTGGGTACAGCCACCCGCCGGCGGCGGTCATGCCGAATCGCCGGAGACCAAACGGCGGATGAAAAACCTGATGGATGTCTCCGGGCTGACGCCACAGCTGGCGCTGCGCAGCGCGGCGCCGGCGAGCCTTGCGGACCTGCGGCGGATCCATCCCGACAGTTATCTGGAGCGCTTCAAGGCGATTAGCGATAACGGCGGCGGCATGCTCGGCAAAGAGGCGCCGCTGGGGCCGGGCAGTTATGAAATCGCCTGTCTTTCCGCCGGGCTGGCCTGCGCGGCGGTGGAAGCGGTGCTGAAGGGGGAACTGGATAACGCCTATTCGCTGTCGCGTCCGCCCGGACACCACTGCCTGCCGGACCAGTCGATGGGCTTCTGTTTTCTTGCCAATATCCCCATTGCCGTGGAGCGAGCGAAAGCGCTGCTCGGGCTCGGCAAGGTGGCGATCATTGACTGGGACGTTCACCACGGCAACGGCACCCAGCACATCTACCTGCAGCGCGACGACGTGCTGACTATCTCCTTGCATCAGGACGGCTGCTTCCCGCCGGGCTACTCTGGCGAGGAGGATCGCGGCGTGGGGGCGGGGGAGGGTTACAACATCAATATTCCGCTGCTGGCCGGCGCGGGGGATGACAGCTGGCGCTATGCGCTGGAAACCATCGTTATTACGGCGCTGGCGCGCTTTGAGCCGGAGCTGATTATCATCGCCTGCGGCTATGATGCCAACGCCATGGATCCGCTGGCGCGCATGCAGCTGCACAGCGACAGCTTCCGGGCGATGACTGAACAGGTCCAGCAGGCGGCGGATCGCCTGTGCGGCGGGAAACTGGTGATGGTGCACGAAGGCGGCTACGCCGAATCCTACGTGCCGTTCTGCGGCCTGGCGGTGATGGAGGCTCTGAGCGGCATCCGCACCGAGGTCCAGGATCCGCTGCGGGAATTTATTCAACAACAACAGCCGCGGGCAGAGTTTGCGCAGTTCCAGAGGCAGGCTCTCGATCGGCTGGCGCAGCAGTTTGGCCTGCTATAAAACGCCTCAGCTTCCCCGCGGTGATGGCGGGGAAGTCAATGCTTTCTCTTCTACGATTTCACCGCGCATCCACAGACTTACTGCCTGATCGATCATCGCCAGCACGCTGAGCAGCAGCATCCGCTGCTGCGCTTCCAGCCGCAGATAACGGCGCAGCGGCGGCATTTTACAGACCACTTCGCTGGCGGCCCAGGGTTCAATGCTGCAGCGCCAGCCGCGACCGTCAAAGGTCAGCGAAAAGCGGCGGTAGTCCAGCTCGCTTAAGGTCTGCTGGAGATTAGGGAAACCATTGAGATAGCCGGCGAGTGCCTCGTTGCCTTTGCCGCCGATAAAGCGGATCGGCTGGCGTTTCCACCAGCCGGATTGATGGGCGCGAATTTTACCGCGTACGGGCCGGGTCACCGGCCCCTCGACGACAAACTCGCAGCTGTGAATGCTGGCCATAAACAGCCGCTTCTGACGCACGCTGAAGGTCACGGCGGTGGCGTTGTTCAAGCGCAGCAGCGCGCTGCGCTCGCTCAGCTTTTCGCAGGGCCAGCCGGCCAGATCGCGCTGCACCGCGTTCATTAACGGCGTTTCAAACCAGGGGACGGAGGACATCTGGCGTCATCTCCCCGCGGGTCTGTTTTTCGTAGTTGTTGATGGCGCGCTCCACTACCTCTTCCACCACCAGCGGCTTGAACGGATTGACGCGCTGCACGCACACCGTCCAGAACAGGGCGTAGGCGGCGGTCAGGCCGAGCATAATGCCGAACGGCACCAGCACCTGGCGACTGTCCATCCCCGGCGGGGTGATATTGACGATAGCGATGATAATGCCGACGCTGGAGATAATCTGCGGCAGTGGGAACCACGGCGAGCGGTAGGCGCGCGGCAGGTCCGGGCGGCGAATGCGCAGCATCACCACCGACAGCGTCACCAGCAGATAGGCGACGCCCCAGGCGCAGACCGCGGCGAGGATCAGCGGCACGATGCGGTCCAGATCGCCGTTCAGATACCAGGCGTGCAGGCAGGGGATCGCCACCCCGATGGCGATGGCGATTACCGGCGTTTTAAAGCGCGGATGCAGCCAGGTCAGGAAGCGGGGCAGCGCGCCGTCCAGCGCCATACCGTAGATAATGCGCGGCACGGCGGCCATCAGCGTATTGATGGTGGCGCAGCCCGCCAGCAGCAGCCCGACCCCCAGCCAGTACTGGCCGGCGTGGCCCATCACCCGCTCGGCGAAGGCCGGGATCGCCATCGGCGTATCCAGCAGATGGACGTTGTTGGCCGCGTCGAGCACGGTATTTTCCACCTGGCGGTTGATCGCCGCACCGTAGATAAACATGCAGCTGGCGACCCCCAGCAGGCCCAGCGCCATCGCCCGCGGTATGGTGCGGTGGGCCTGTTTGATCTCCGGCGCCATCGGCGTCACCAGTTCGCAACCGACGAACATAAACATCGCCATGCCGATATAGCCGAACAGGCCGTTGATATCGCTAACGTTCAGCGGCGTGCCGAACCAGCCGGAAAGATGGGTCACCGGCGCCATAAAAATGCCGCACAGGCCGAAAATGGTCAGCGTGGTCCACATGCCGAAGGTCAGCACCACTTCGACCTTGCCGAAGATTTCCACGCCGATGGCGTTCAGCAGGCCGAAAATCACCACCATGCCGACGCCCACCATCCAGGTGTTTTGGTGAGCGGCCATCTGGGCGTTGATCGATTCGAAGTTCACCAGCGCCATAATGCCCGCTAGGATCGTCTCCGCCGTCCCGGCGAAAATATGGACGATCAGATAGGCGCACAGCGCGCCGGTGATAGCGAAAAAGCGGCCCATGCCGCAGGAGATATAGTCGTACACCGAACCGGTGGTGGGAATGAGCGTTGCCGCCTCGGCAAAGGTGGTGACCTGCGCCTGCATCATAATAAAGGCCAGCAGCACCGCCAGCGCGAAGGTATCGCCGCCCATGCCGAAGCCGCTGGTCACCGTCAGGATCACCGGGCTGGCCATAATCAGCCCGACGGAGCTGGCGAGGGTGGTCGGGAAGCCGACGACGCCGCGCTCAAGATGGCTGGCAAGTCTGTTACTAAACATAGTCAACCTCTGCACAATAATGGGGTAGGGCAGGGAATAGCCAGCGCCACTCCCGGATAGTCATAATTTAGGCGGGCATCCTACTCAACGAATATCGTCCGGAAGGTGGAGGGTGGCGCATGATTCTGTGACGCAGTCCATGAATGTGAGGGTGGATAAACAAGATGACCCCGAAAACCGGGGCCATCCGTCTTGCCACGTTGCGCCTGTTTCTGCCGGGTGGCGGCTGCGCCTTACCCGGCCTACGATCCGCGCGGCCTGCCTTTAATTTATTCACCATGCTGACTGAAACTGCCGGTGTTGGCGGCCTCAAAACTCCCGGTGGCGCTGCCGCTTACCGGGGCTACAGCGCTGTGCGATTTGGTAGCCCGGAGAAGGCGCAATGCGTCGCCTCCGGGTCCCCCCCCTGCGCCGCCGGGCAGTATCAGCGCGTTAGCGCGTCTCGACGTTCGCCAGGTAGTGCTTCACAAAGCGCGGCGTCAGGATTTTCCACTCCACTTCGGTGCCCTGTTTAACAAACCAGCTATCGCCTGGCGCAAAGCGCTGCGGTTCACCGCCGGCGACGGTCAGCTCTACTTCGCCTTCCAGCACGGTGGCGTGTTCGGTAAACGGATAGGTCATGGTAAAGCTCCCCTCAGTGGACGAAAACAGTCCGCAGGTAAAGGCATCCTGCGGCTCGCCGTAGATCATCGCCCCGGCCACCTGCGGGTCGCCGGCGGTCGGCGTCGCGCCGAGCAGGCTGACGCTGCCGATTGGCTGCAGGTCGGGCACCGGGTGTTTAAGTTTAAAAGCGTGCATAGCGTTCTCCTGGTTAACTCCGGCCTTTCCAGAAACCGGCGGTTTGATGCATCAATTTTCCGGCGGTGACCAGCAGCAGGCGCAGGCTGTCACGGCCGTGGATGGTCGCGTGGGGGATGCTGCTCAGCAGACGATAGCGGTCTGAACCGCCGTTGATCCCTTCGGCGAGGATTTTGCACACGATGTGCGATGGGGTGACGCCGAAGCCGGAGTACCCCTGGACGTAAAAGACGTTGTTGTGATCGCGTAGCGTGCCGATCTGCGGGAACAGGTTGGCGCTACAGGCCATTGGCCCTCCCCAGGCGAAATCGATCTTCACATCCTTCAAATAGGGGAAGACCTCCGCCAGCAGGGTGCGGTTCCAGGCGGCGAAATCGTTCGGCGTATACTCCACAAAGCGGGTGGCGCTGCCGAACAGCAGGCGGTTTTCCCGGGTGACGCGGTAGTAGTTAATCACCGGGCGAATATCGCTGAAGGCGCCGCGCAGCGGGCTGATGCGCTCGATCAATTCATCGTAGAGCGGCTCGGTCGATACCTGATAGGAGTAGGTGACCAGCGTTTTGTTGTAGATCTCCGGCTCCATATTGTTGAGGAAGCTGTCGCAGGCCCACAGCAGTTTGGCGGCTTTGACGCTGCCCATCGCGGTACGTACCCGCACCTGTTTGCCGTAATTCACCTCCACCACCGGCGAGGATTCGAAGATCTTCACTCCCAGCGAATGGGCGGCCTGCGCCGAGCCGAGGAGCATATTGAGCGAATGGATCTGGCCGCCGCCCATATGTTTCAGCGCGCCGCAGTAGACCTCGGAGCCCACCACCTGCTGCACCTCTTTCCCGGTATACAGCTCGATCTCTTCATCCGGGGTGGCAGCCTTAAACTCCTTCTCCCACTGGCGCAGCGTTTTCAGTTGCCGCTGGTTATAAGCGAGATAGCCATAGCCGGGGACGAAATCGGCGTCGATATTATATTTGCGGATGCGTTCGCGAATGATGCCCGCGCCAAGGTTGGCTATTTTAAACAGCGTTTCCAGCCCTTCTTTGCCGACGTGCTTTTTCACCGCTTCGATGTCGTGACCGATACCGGCCATCACCTGGCCGCCATTGCGCCCGGTGCCGCCATAGCCGAGATGGCGCGCTTCCAGCACCACCACGTTGGTGATGCCCTGTTCCGCCAGCTCAAGGGCGGTGTTAATACCGGAGAAGCCGCCGCCGATAATCACCACGTCGGCTTCAATATCTTCCCGCAGCACCGGAAAATGGAGGTGGTATTTCTTCGTCGCGCCGTAGTAGTTCAGCGCATCGATTTTGATGTTCATCGCGTTACCCTGTGGTCTTGCCTCGCTCAAGTGCCTCATCACAGCACGCCGCGCGGGCGTTGAATATCGTCCGGAAGAATGACGTTCTTTAGAACGATAGGCGGCGGCGGGAAGCCGTGCTGTGATGGGCCAACGTTGCTGAAAAAACGGGTACTGACGATGAGCGAGATAACCTTACTGGCGGAAGTGACCGCCTTTTTACGCCAGCCGCACGGGCAGTTTATCGCCGGTGAGCGAGAGGCGGGCCGCGGCGCGCCGTTTGCGGTGATCAACCCTGCCACCGGGCGGGCGATCGCCGAGGTCACCGCGGCGGATAGCGACCAGGCGGATCGCGCGGTAGAGAGTGCCCGCCAGGCGTTTAATCAGTGGCGCGAAATGCCGACGCTGGCGCGCGGAACCTTGCTGCTGAAGCTGGCGGATGCCCTGGCTGAGCATCGCGAAGCGCTGGCGCAGCTGGAAAGTCTCTGCTCCGGCAAGACCATCACGCTGGCGCGCATGCTCGAGCTGGATCAATCGGTCGCTTTCCTGCGCTACTTCGCCGGCTGGGCGGGGAAAGTCACCGGCGAAACCCTGAATGTGTCGCTGCCGTCGATGGCCGGGGAGAAATATACCGCCTTCACTCGCCGTCAGCCGCTGGGGGTAGTGGTGGGCATCGTGCCGTGGAACTTCTCCATCATGATTGCCGTCTGGAAGCTGGCGGCGGCCCTGGTCTGCGGCTGCACCATTGTTCTCAAGCCGAGCGAGTATACGCCGCTGACGCTGCTGCGCGTGGCGGAGCTGGCGAAAGCGGTGGGTATTCCGGACGGGGTGATAAACGTGGTCAACGGCGCCGGCGGCGAGATTGCTCAGCGGCTGATTACCCATCCGGCCTGCGCCAAGGTGAGCTTCACCGGCTCGGTGGCCACTGGCGAGAAAGTCCAGCGGTCGGCCAGTGCGTCAGGTAAACGGGTGACCCTTGAGCTGGGGGGCAAAAACGCCGCGCTGTTCCTGGATGATCTGACGCCGGAGGCGATGGTCAACGGCATTCTGGAAGCCGGCTACCTGAACCAGGGGCAGATTTGCGCCGCCGCGGAGCGCTTTTATCTGCCGCAGGGTAAACTGGATGCGGTGCTGGCGCTGCTGAAAGATAAGCTCAGCGCCTTCGCGCCGGGATCGCCGCTGGATGAGCGCACGCTGATGGGGCCGCTGGCCAACCGCCAGCAGTATGACAAAGTGTTGCGGCTCATTCAGACCGCGCGCGACGAGGGCGATACCATCGTCTGCGGCGGTGAAGCCCTGCCGGGGGAGGGCTATTTCCTGCAGCCGACGGCGGTTAAAGTGCGCAGCGAAGAGAGCACCCTGATGCGCGAGGAGACCTTCGGCCCGGTGTGCAGTTTTATCGGTTATCACAGTGAAGACGAGGCGCTGGCGCGGATCAATGCCTCGCCGTATGGCCTGGCGGCCAGCGTCTGGTCGGATAATATTCGCCTGGCGCTGCGCTACTCGGAGGCCATTGAGGCCGGCATCGTGTGGGTCAATATGCATACTTTCCTCGACCCGGCGGTACCGTTCGGCGGCATGAAGGGCTCGGGCATCGGGCGCGAATTCGGCAGCGCGTTTATCGATGACTACACGGAGCTGAAGTCGGTGATGGTGCGCTATTAACCGCCGCTCAGCGAAATAGCGCAGGCATTTGTCGTTTTGTGCCAGATGGGCGACACATCCTGCGCCTTTTGGCCCTGAACCGGGAGGGGGCACTGCCTCGCTTCCGGGACTCTTTTTCCTTTCGCGGATCCTTTCTTCCCACCGTTATCCGCCATTGCCGTAAAAAAAATTAGCAGATTATCTTTTTTGCCCGCCAGGGCTTGTCTGATATTGGATAATGCGTATAGTTCTCATTCTCTTTTTTATTTGCATGTCAGGCAAGGTTCGAGCTGCGCCAGTGAGTCGTTCACAAAGAGTCGCGAAGGCGTAGGGTGACGTAAAGACAGCAGGCTGGAAACACACAATATCGGCCGCTGCGCGTCCATCGGGTCATTGATTTTTTATAGGGTTGATCCAATGAAATACACACTTCCGGCGTTGATGCTGGCCATCAGCGCGGCGTTAAGCGGCTGCGCGACGCATCATTCCTCTGCCGTTTCCCAACTGGTTATCGACTCTCCAGCCCCTAACGTGGCGCAACCGCTGCAGCGCCAGCTAGCGGAAGGACTGTACGAGATGGCGCTAAGCCCGCAGGGTGATGCGCTGTACGTCGCCAGCGCCGAAGGCTTTAAACATGTGCAGGGTGGGGCGGTTTATACACTGGATCCGCAAACCCTCAACACCATCGGCCTGACGCATACCGATCTGAAAAACTTCGCTTTGCAGCTCTCTGCGGATGGTAAAACGCTTTATGTCAGCAATTCGCTGGACGGCGGCATCAGCGCTATCGATACCGCTACCGGCAAGGTCAAAAACCGCCTGCTGTTCAGCGAGCGCAATGAAAAAGGACGCCCTTATGGGGCGCGTCAGCTGCTGTTGCTGAACAATACTCTCTACGTTGGCGCGGTCGCCGACCCGGCGCAAATCTGGGTGGTTGATGCCACCTCCCTGAAGCTGAAAACACGCATTACAAATACCGGTAAATGGATGACCGGCCTGCACTACTCCGCACAAACCGGGCGCGTATACGCCGCTAACGGCAGCGGTGAAATTCTGGTGATCAACCCAGATAACCAGCGCATTGAACAGCGCTGGAAGCCACTGGGCGACAAGCCAGCGCTGCTCCTTAATATGGCTGAAGATAGCGACACCGGCCGCCTGTTCGTGACCGATAACTCGAAAGCGAAAACCACGCTGGTGCTGGATATCCACAGCGGCAAGCTGCTTAAACAGCTCGACGTCGGCGATTCGCTGGCGGTGCAGTTCAATAAGAAACGCCAGGAAATTTATATTTCACAGCGAGAATCCGGCAAGGTCATCAGCCTTGACGCCAGCCGCTACACGCTGAAGAAAAGCTGGGCGTTACCGGCCAATCCTAACAGTATGCTGCTTTCCGCCGATGGTCAGACGCTGTTTGTCACCGTCAAACAGCCCTTCAATAAAGACCACTCCACAAAAGGCCCGGACAGCGTCGTACGCATTGATCTGAACGCGCAATAAAAATAACGGGTCCGGCGACGGGACCTTTGATTCATTTATCCTCATCCACGGGGCAAATTATGCACACCACGCTCTATTCATCCTTCCCGCTGCGTAAAACGCTGCTGGTCTTAGCCATCGGCGCCGCCAGCCAGGCGGCAGTGGCCGCGAAGCAGCCTGGCGAAGAGACTCTGATCGTCGAGGCTAACGAAACCAGCGATTTTAAATCCGGCGGCGACCTGGTGGTTCCGGCATTCCTCGACGGGCAGATCGCTCACGGCGGTCGTCTGGGGATGCTTGGCGAACAAAAGGCGATGGACGTTCCTTTTAACGTTATCGGCTATACCTCGAAACTGATTCAGGATCAGCAGGCGAAAACCATCGCCGATGTTGTCAGTAACGACGCTGGCGTGCAGGCCGTACAGGGCTACGGCAACTTCGCCGAGACCTATCGAATCCGCGGGTTTAAGCTCGATGGCGACGATATGACCATTGGCGGCCTGGCGGGCGTGGTGCCGCGTCAGGTGATGGACACCCAGATGCTGGAGCGCGTTGAAATCTTTAAAGGGGCCAATAGCCTGCTTAACGGTGCGGCCAGCAGCGGCGTCGGCGGGATGATTAACCTTGAGCCGAAACGGGCGGAAGATCTGCCGACCGCGCGCGTTGGCGTCGACTATACCTCTGATTCTCAGGTGGGCGGCACCCTCGACCTTGGGCGGCGTTTCGGCGACAACAACCAGTTCGGCGCCCGGGTCAACCTGGTGCATCGCGAGGGTGAAGGCGCTATCGATAACGATAAACGCCGTACCACGCTGGCTTCGCTGGGACTTGATTACCGTGGCGACCGTTTCCGCTCCTCGCTGGATTTCGGCTACCAGAAGAAAACGTTCCACGGCGGTACGATGGGCGTCAATATCAGCGGCGTGGATTTCGTCCCGGCGCTGCCGGACAACAGCAAAAACTACAGCCAGAAGTGGGGCTATAGCGATATCGAAAGCGAATTCGGCATGGCGAAGGCAGAATATGACCTGACCGATAGCTGGACGGTATACAGCGCCCTTGGCGGCCAGCATTCGCATGAAATTGGCACCTACAGCGCGCCGAAGCTGCTCAATAAAAACGGCGATGCCACGGTTGGCCGCCTGGATACTAACCGCATCATCGACGCGATAAGCGGCATGGGCGGGGTTCGCGGCGATTTTAATACCGGCGCGATTTCGCATAAGGTGAACCTCGGCTATGCGGCGCAGGTGCATACCGATGCCACCGCCTGGCGGATGTCGGCGAAGAATCCGACCACCAATATCTATGACAACCGCGATGTGGCCATGCCGGATAACGCCTATTTTGGCGGTAACTACCACGATCCGCTGGTCACCTCACGCAGTCGTACGCAGGGCTGGTTGCTGAGCGATACCCTCGGCTTCTTTAACGATAAAGTGCTGTTTACCGCCGCCGCTCGCCATCAGAAAGTGGTCGTGCGCAACTACAGCAACGCCACCGGACTGGAAGATACTTCCTCGCGTTATACCCAAAGCCGCTGGATGCCGACGTTTGGCCTGGTGTACAAACCGTGGGAGTCGCTGTCGTTGTATGCTAACCATACCGAAGCGCTGCAGCCGGGTTCCGTGGCGCCGACGACGGCGGCCAATGCCGGTGAGAGCACCGGTATCGCGCACTCGAAGCAGGACGAAGTGGGCGTCAAGATCGACTACGGTACGATCGGCGGATCGCTGGCGCTGTTTGAAATCAAAAAACCGAACGCCATTTCCGATACCGCTGGCAATTACGGCCTCGACGGCGAGCAGCGTAACCGCGGCGTAGAGATGAACGTCTTTGGCGAGCCGATGCTGGGACTGCGTCTTAACGCCAGTACCGTCTGGCTGGATGCAAAACAGACTAAAACCGCTGAAGGCGCAACCGACGGTAAAGATGCCATCGGGGTGGCAAACTTCTACGCGGTGCTCGGCGCCGAGTATGACATCAAGCCGGTGGAAGGCTTGACCGCGACCGCGCGTGTGAATCATAGCGGTCCGCAGTATGCCGATGCGGCCAACACCAAAAAGCTGGATAGCTACACCACCCTGGATTTAGGCCTGCGCTATCGTATGCGTCTGAACGCCGACCAGAACGAAATGACCTGGCGCGTCGGGGTGACCAACGTGACCAACGAGAAGTACTGGTCCGGCATTGACGATACCGGTACTTACCTGTTCGAAGGCGATCCGCGTACCGTTCGCGTCTCAATGAGCTACGACTTCTGACGCTAAAAAAAGCGGGGCGGGCGGCTGACGCTCGCCCCTCGCAACTTGCGACAATCCCCCCTAAGTGATAAAAGGTGCCCCTTCGCAAAAACACACAGGGGAACGACGTGAAAGACGCGTCAACGTCGTCGGATGCCGTAGAAGAGAGCGGCCCGACGCTTCATCGCGGTTTACAGAACCGACACATTCAACTTATCGCCCTTGGCGGCGCGATTGGCACCGGGCTGTTTCTCGGCATTGGTCCCGCTATCCAGATGGCCGGTCCGGCGGTATTACTGGGTTACGCCGTTGCCGGGATTGTCGCTTTTCTGATCATGCGCCAGCTGGGCGAAATGGTGGTGGAAGAGCCGGTATCCGGCTCCTTTGCCCACTTTGCCTACAAATACTGGGGCCCGTTCGCCGGCTTCCTTTCCGGCTGGAACTACTGGGTGATGTTCGTGCTGGTGGGAATGGCGGAGCTGACCGCCGCCGGGATCTACATGCAGTACTGGCTGCCCGACGTCCCGACCTGGATCTGGGCGGCGGCCTTCTTCCTTATTATTAACGCCGTCAATCTCGTCAACGTGCGCCTGTATGGCGAAGCGGAGTTCTGGTTTGCGCTGATAAAAGTGCTGGCGATTATCGGCATGATTGCCTTTGGCCTGTGGATGCTGTTTGGCGGCCACGGCGGCAGCAAAGCCGGGTTCGACAACCTGTGGAAACACGGCGGCTTCCTCGCCACCGGCTGGCACGGTCTTATCCTGTCGCTGGCGGTGATCATGTTCTCCTTCGGCGGGCTGGAGCTTATCGGCATCACCGCCGCTGAAGCGCAAAACCCGGAAAAGAGCATTCCAAAAGCGGTCAACCAGGTGGTTTATCGTATCCTGCTGTTCTATATCGGTTCGCTGGTGGTGCTGCTGGCGCTCTACCCGTGGGTGGAGGTCAAATCCGACAGTAGCCCGTTCGTGATGATTTTCCATCATCTCGACAGCAACCTGGTGGCCTCCGCGCTGAACTTCGTCATTCTGGTGGCCTCGCTGTCGGTGTATAACAGCGGCGTGTACTCCAACAGCCGGATGCTGTTCGGCTTGTCGGTGCAGGGCAATGCGCCGACGTTCCTCGCCCGCGTCAGCAAGCGCGGCGTGCCGGTGAACTCTCTGCTGCTCTCGGGGATTATCACCTCACTGGTGGTGGTGCTGAACTACCTGCTGCCGCATGAAGCGCTGGGACTGCTGATGGCCCTGGTGGTGGCGACGCTGCTGCTGAACTGGATCATGATCTGTATGGCGCACCTGAAGTTCCGCGCCGCCCAGCGCCGCAAAGGGCGTGAATCGAAGTTTAAAGCGCTGCTGGCGCCCGCCAGCAACTACTTCTGCATTGCTTTCCTTGGGCTGATTCTGGCGCTGATGTGCACTATCGACGGGATGCGCCTGTCGGCGATCCTGCTGCCGGTGTGGATCCTGTTTCTGTTCATCGCCTTCAAACTGCTGCGCCGCCCGGCGTAAGCGAGATGCCCCGCCGGACGGCGGGGCTGCCTGGCTTTTTATTGTGATCCTCTTCGCAGGTGAGGCATTTGCCTGGCGATCTTCTTTTTGTAATCGATTACTTTTGTTTTGAGCGATTTTGTAATCGATTACTTTTATGAGGGCGAGCAACATGGTCACAACAACAGAAGGTCGGGAAAGTGTCCGCGTGAGCCACCGTTTTCTGGTGCCGCGGCTGTCGTTAATGATGTTTATGCAGTTCTTTATCTGGGGCAGCTGGTCGGTGACCCTGGGGCTGGTGATGACCCGCTATGAGATGTCATTGCTGATCGGCGATGCGTTCTCCGCCGGGCCGATCGCCTCCATCCTGTCCCCCTTTGTGCTGGGGATGCTGGTGGATCGCTTTTTCGCCTCGCAGAAGGTGATGGCGGTGATGCACCTGGCCGGGGCGGCGATCCTGTGGTTTGTCCCCCAGGCGCTGGTGGCGCAGAACGGCGCGCTGCTGATTGGCCTGCTGTTCGGCTATACGCTGTGCTATATGCCGACCCTGGCGCTGACCAACAATATCGCCTTCCACAGCCTGGCTAACGTCGATAAAACCTTTCCGGTGGTCCGCGTGTTCGGCACCATCGGCTGGATTATCGCCGGGATCTGCATCGGGGTGACCGGCATCTCTGACACCACCGGCATCTTCACCGTGGCGGCGCTCTGTTCGGTGGCGCTGGCGATCTACAGCCTGACGCTGCCTCACACCCCGGCGCCGGCCAAAGGCATGCCGGTTCAGTTTCGCGATCTGCTGTGCGCGGACGCCTTCGCGCTGCTGAAAACCCGCCATTTCCTGATTTTCTCCCTCTGCGCCACCTTAATTTCCGTGCCGTTAGGCACCTATTACGCCTATACCGCGTCGTATCTGGCGGATGCCGGCGTTAAGGATGTCAGCACCGCGATGTCCTTCGGCCAGATGTCAGAGATCGTCTTTATGCTGGTGATCCCGCTGCTGTTCCGTCGCCTCGGGGTGAAATACATGCTGCTTATCGGCATGGCGGCGTGGTTTGTTCGCTATGCCTTTTTCGCCCTCGGGGTCAGCGAAGAGGGGCGCTTCCTGCTCTATCTGGGTATTTTGCTGCACGGCGTGTGCTATGACTTTTTCTTTGTCGTCGGCTTTATCTACACCGACCGCGTGGCGGGCGAGAAGGTCAAAGGCCAGGCGCAGAGCATGATTGTGATGTTCACCTACGGGATCGGCATGCTGCTGGGCTCGCAGATCTCCGGCGCGCTGTATAACCATCTGGTGGCCGGCCAGAGCGTGCCGCAGGCCTGGGTGACCTTCTGGTGGATCCCGGCGGTGGCCGCCGCGGTTATCGCGCTGATTTTCCTTTTCTCTTTCCAGTACAACGAGAAAGAGCCGCACTAATTTTACAGGAGGGGGTATGAAAACGATCAAGGGACCGGGCATTTTTCTGGCGCAGTTTATCGGCCCGCAGGCGCCGTTCAACACCCTGGCGGGGATGGCGCAGTGGGCCGCCGGCCTGGGGTACAAGGCATTGCAGATCCCCTGCAACCACCCGGCGATTTTCGATGTCGAGCGGGCGGCGGCGAGCCAGACCTACTGCGACGAGGTCCGCGGCACCCTGGCGGAGCATGGGCTGGTCATCAGCGAGCTGTCCACTCATCTTGAAGGGCAGCTGGTGGCGGTGCATCCGGCGTATGACGCGGCGTTTGACGCCTTCGCCCCGGCGGCGCTGCACGGCGATCCGCAGGCGCGCCAGCGCTGGGCGGTGGAGAAAGTGCGCCAGGCGGCGGTGGCCTCCGGCCGCCTGGGGCTGCAGGCGCATGCGACCTTTTCCGGGGCGCTGGCATGGCCCTTTTTTTATCCGTGGCCGCCGCATAATCAGTCGCTTCTGGATGAGGCCTTTGCCGAGCTGGCCCGGCGCTGGCGGCCGCTGCTGGACCTCTTCGACGAGCAGGGGGTCGATGTCTGCTACGAGATCCACCCCGGCGAAGACCTGCACGATGGCGTGACCTTTGAGCGTTTTCTCGCGCGGGTGGATAACCATCCGCGCTGCAATATGCTCTATGACCCGAGCCACCTGCATCTGCAGCAAATGGATTACCTGACCTATATCGATATCTATCATGCGCGTATTAAAGCGTTTCACGTCAAGGACGCCGAATTTCGCCGCAACGGGCGCAATGGTGTCTACGGCGGCTATCAGCCCTGGCAGCAGCGGGCTGGCCGTTTCCGCTCTCCCGGCGACGGGCAGATCGACTTCAAAGGGGTGTTCAGTAAGCTGACCGAATATGATTTTGACGGCTGGGCGGTGCTGGAGTGGGAGTGCTGCCTGAAGGATGCCGAGACCGGCGCGCGCGAGGGCAGCGAGTTTATTCGTCGCCATATCATTCCCGTTGCCGGACGGGCCTTCGATGACTTTGCCGCCGGTGGGAGGGAATAACATGATTCAGGTTGCGATTATTGGGGCTGGGTTTATTGGCCCGGCGCATCTGGAGGCGCTGCGGCGGCTGGGGGATATCGAGGTGGTGGCGCTGTGCGACAGCAGCCTTGAGGCGGCGCAGCGCAAGGCGCAAGCGTTGAATATTGCCCATGCCTACGACAGCGTGGCAGCGCTGCTGACCCATCCGGGGCTACAGGTGGTGCATAACTGTACGCCGAACCATCTGCATGCCCAGATTAACCGGCAGATCCTCGCCGCCGGGCTGCACGTCTTCTCCGAAAAACCGCTGTGTATGACGGCGGAGGAGGCGCGGGAGCTGGTGACGCTTGCCGCCCGGGCCGGCGTGGTGCATGGCGTCAGCTTCGTCTATCGCCAGTTCGCCATGGTCCAGCAGGCGGCGGCGATGATCCGCCATGGCGAGGTCGGCAGGATCTTCGCGGCGCACGGCGGCTATTTACAGGACTGGATGCTGCTGGAGACCGATTACAACTGGCGGGTTGATTCGGCGCAGGGCGGCGCATCGCGGACGGTGGCTGACATCGGCTCCCACTGGTGCGATACCGTGCAGTTTATGACCGGTCGGCGGATTGTCGAGGTGATGGCGGATCTGTCTATCGTCTGGCCGACGCGTAAAGCGCCGGTCAATGGCAAAACGACCTTCAGCGCCGTTCACGAGGCGCAGGGATATGAAACCCGGCCTGTCGATACCGAGGACTTTGGCTCGGTGCTGTTGCGTTTTGACGATGGCAGCAAAGGCAGCTTTATGGTTTCTCAGGTGAGCGCCGGGCGGAAAAACCGTCTGGCGGTGGAGGTTAACGGCAGCCGCTGTTCTCTGGCCTGGGATCAGGAAGTGCCCCAGCGGCTGTGGATCGGCCACCGCGAGCAGCCGGATCGGCGGCTCAGCGACGACCCCAGCCTGCTGTGGCCGGAGATCGCTGACAGCGCCCATTACCCCGGCGGCCATATTGAGGGCTGGCCGGACGCCTTTAAGAATATGATGGGGCATTTTTATCAGGCGGTGCGCGCCGGGAAGATGCCGGAGGCCGGGGCCCGACGCTTCGCCGCTTTCGACGACGGCGCCGATGTGATGTACATCATCGAAGCGATCGTCAAAAGCCATCAGCAGCAGCGCTGGGTGAGCGTCGAACGCTGAGGGCGGGGGAGCGAAGGATTATTTCACCCCAAGATAGCCGTCGAGATAGGCACCGGAGAGTTCGTTGCCGAACAGGACGGCATCTTTATTTTCCATTGCATTATCCCATTTGTCGCTGGCGTTGCCGGTAAAGGCGTGCTCGGTGCGGGTGCCCTGCGCCGCCTGCTGTTTGATGGCCTCCGCGGTGCGGCGGGCGTCGCTTTCGCTCATGCCAGCGGCTTTATCCTGCTGGCCGCGGGCGTACATCGCCGTGAAGGTCGGCAGGTTTAAACGGTAATTTTCCTGACGGTTGACGGTGAAGTTGCCGCCGACAAAATCGGAGCGGTGGGCGACGAACGCGTAGGCGTGGCGTTCCGGTGACGATTTTGACGAGGTGCAGCCGGTGATCGTTGCCAGGGCACAGCTGAGGGCGAGAATCGCGGTGGAGAGCCTCATGGGGATATCATCCTTAATCATAAAAGCACAAATGGGGCGCAGGCGGTCTGTTGCGCCTCCTGCGCTAATGAGAATATGAAACGGCAAAAGGATGCGCGTTATCGGGGCGGGAGAGAAGCCCTGATTATTAATAGTGTCCCGAGACGCTGTCTCACTGAGCCACGCTTTCGCGCCAGGCTGGCAGGCCAACCAGAGCTCATTTATGATAGCCTGCAGGATCCACCTCTACCGCAGGAAGTGCAGGGTTTATGTCTATTCAGAAAATTGCTCGTCTGGCCGGCGTTTCGGTGGCCACGGTGTCGCGGGTGCTGAACAACAGCGATACGGTAAAAGCCAAAAACCGTGAGCGCGTGCTGCAGGCGATCAAAGAGAGCAACTATCAGCCGAACCTGCTGGCGCGTCAGCTGCGAACCGCCCGCAGCAATATGATCCTGGTGATGGTGTCTAATATCGCTAATCCTTTTTGCGCCGAGGTGGTGAAAGGGATAGAAGAAGAGGCGGAGAAGAACGGCTACCGCATTTTGCTGTGTAATTCCGGGTCGGATCTGGCCCGCTCGACCTCGGGCCTGCAGCTGCTCTCCGGCAAAATGGTCGACGGCATTATTACCATGAACGCGCTCTCCAGCCTGCCGGAACTGACCACCATGATTGGCGATGCACCCTGGGTGCAGTGCGCGGAGTATGCCGACACCGGCAGCATCTCCTGCGTCGGGATTAACGACGTCGAGGCGGCCCAGGGGGCGGTGTCCCGGCTGGCCGACGCCGGCCGCCGTCGCATCGCGCTCATTAATCACGACCTCAGCTATCGCTACGCCCGCCTGCGCGAGCGCGGCTATAAAAGCGTGCTGCACGTGCACGGTCTGGCGTATCAGCAGGTGACCTACGCGCAGGATCTTAGCGCGGCGGCCGGTAAACGGGCGATGGA
The DNA here is from genome assembly GCF_040064295.1 of Klebsiella sp. JB_Kp031. Taxonomy (NCBI): domain Bacteria; kingdom Pseudomonadati; phylum Pseudomonadota; class Gammaproteobacteria; order Enterobacterales; family Enterobacteriaceae; genus Klebsiella; species Klebsiella sp. JB_Kp031. The sequence goes on along the minus strand of NZ_JBEAJW010000001.1, from coordinate 44,087 downwards.
GCAGCTGCTGTCGCAAGACGAGAAGCCCGACGCGGTGTTTGCCGTTTCGGACTCCCTTGCCGCCGGGGCGCTACGGGCGATTGACCAGGCTGGACTGCGGGTGCCGGAGGATATCGCGGTGATCGGCTTCGACGGCACCGAGCTGGCGGAAGTGGTCTCCCCGCAGCTGACCACCGTCGAACAGCCCTCCCGGGCGATCGGCCGCACGGCGGTGGATCTGTTAATGAAACGCATCGACGATCCCGACGCTGCCGTCGAGCGGGTGATGATGGACTGGCGCGTGATAGCCCGCGCCAGCGCCTGAGGTCAGCGGGAGAAGGCGTCCGCCAGCGCGCGAATGTCGTTGCCGGTGGGCGTCTGATGAATGCGTAAGCCAAACTCCTCCACCACGGCGAAGACATGATCGAAAATATCCGCCTGGATCCCCTCATATTCCGCCCACACCACGGTGTTGGTGAAGCAATAGATCTCGATCGGCAAGCCGTTGGCATCCGGCGCCAGCTGGCGCACCATCAGGGTCATATCCTGGCGGATGCGCGGATGATGACGTAAATACTCCTGCAGATAGGCGCGGAAGGTGCCGACATTGGTCATTCGCCGCTCATTGAGAACCGACTGTTCCCCGGCATACTGCTGGTTCCAGGCGCTAATCTCCTCGTGGCGCGAATCCATATAGGGTTTAAGCAACTTCGCCCGGATCAAGCGCTGCTGCTCCTGTTCATCGAGGAAATGAATGCTGGTGGTGTCGATGTTGAGGCTGCGCTTAATGCGGCGGCCGCCGGAGGCCGACATGCCGCTCCAGTTTTTAAACGAGTCGGAGACCAGCGACCAGGTCGGAATGGTGGTGATGGTATTATCCCAGTTACGTACCTTGACCGTAGTGAGGCCGATATCGATCACCGCGCCGTCGGCGCCGTATTTCGGCATCTCCAGCCAGTCGCCAAGCTTGAGCATATCGTTGGCCGAGAGCTGGATACCGGCCACCAGGCCAAGGATCGGATCTTTAAATACCAGCATGAGCACCGCGGCCATGGCGCCGAGCCCGCTAATCAGGATCGCTGGCGACTGGCCTATCAGCAGGGAAATAATCAGGATGCCGATAATAATCGCCGTCACCAGCTTAATTCCCTGGAATATCCCCTTCAGCGGCAGCTGAGAGGCGGCGGGAAATTTCTGCGCCAGCTTTAAGATCACATCCAGCAGTGAGAAGAAGGACAGCATGGCATATATCATCACCCATAGCTGAGCCACGGTGGTTAATATTTCCGCGGCCTCGCTGCCTTTTTGCAGCCACAGCACCGCCTGCACGTTGACGATGATCCCCTGCAGGGTAAAGGCCAGTCGGTGAAAGAGTTTATTCTGCGTGATGATTTGCAGCCACAGATGGCTGCTGGCCAATGCCCGTTTTTCAAAAGCGCGAAGCACCACTTTATGCAATATCAGATGCACGACGACGGCGGTGAACAAGATAATGCCGAAGATAATCATCAGCGAGCGGGTGGGAGTTATTTCGATTCCTAAGGCGGCAATTTGCGATATTAATTCCTGCATAACGTCTCCTGAATATCCAGCGGGTATGATGACCGCTGGATAACGATTATGCAAATCACCGCCGCCGGTATTACGACGCTACCGTCGCCGGCTGTCGGTTGAGATGATGACGCAGCCACAGCGCGATGGCCGCCAGCAACAGCATCATAGCCACCTCGACCAGCAGAAAATCAATCAGCGCCTGCGGATAGTTTCCGCCGCCGCGACGGGCCAGCGCCAGGAACAGCGAGCCGAGGATAGCCGGCCCAAGGCCGAGAGTCGCCTGCTGCAGGGTACTGAGGATGGCGCTCCCGGCCCCGGCGTCGCTGGCGCTGATATCGCGCATACCAATCCGGTAAAAGCTGTTGACGATCAGCGCCTGGCCGTAGCCGATCAGCGCCGTGGCGGGGACCAGCGTCAGGGCGGTGGTGGCGATCCCGAAGCGGGAGAAGGTGGCGCACAGCAGCAGTAGACCGGCGATCTGCACCGCCAGACCGGTCAGCAGGATCCGCCCCATGCTGTAGCGGGCGATAAGCCGCGGGGCATACAGCGCCGAAATAAAATAGGCCACGCCGAGGGCGATAAAGCTATTGCCGGACTGCCACGGCGCCATCCCCAGCCCCTCCTGCATGGTCAGCGCCATGCAGAACATAAAGCCGGACCAGGCGCTGAAAAACAGCAGGGCGATGGCCATCCCGAAGCGGATGCTGGTCAACTGCAGCAGACGCGGCGGCAGCAGGGGATGATCGCCGCGCTGCTGCTGGCGCAGGGCGCTCTGACGCATGGCGAACAGCAGCGGCAGGACCGACACCAGCATCAGCTGCAGCCACAGCGGCCAGCGCAGCTCCGGACCGAGGGCCATCGGGAACAGCAGGCAGCAGAGGATGAGGGCGAGGTACAGCGTGCCCTGCCAGTCAATCCGCGACGGCGCCTCACGACGGGTTTCCGGCACATAGCGGCGGCTCAGGGCCAGCACCAGCAGGCAGATCGGCACATTGATAAAAAAGGCGTTGCGCCAGCCCAGTCCGGCGATGTCCGCCGATACCAGCCAGCCGCCGCCCATCTGTCCGACAATAAAGGCGATCCCGCCGATCCCGCCATACAGGCTGATAGCCCGGGCGTGGGCCGGGCCTTTGAGGGTGACGTGCAGGGTGGCGAGGATCTGCGGCACAATCAGCGCCGCACCGGCGCCCTGCAGAGTGCGGGCGGCCAGCAGGGCGCTGATGCTGTTCGCTATGCCGCACAGCAGGGAAGCAATGCCAAAGAGCGCGACGCCCCACATAAACAGGCGCCGGCGGCCATAGTTATCGCCAAGCTTACTGCCCATCGCCAGGCAGACGGCAAAGGCGACACCGTAGAGCGCGACGATAAGTTCCAGCTGCGTGGCGCTGGCCGCCAGGGTATGGGTGATGGCGTCCAGCGCCACATTGGTGATCGAGGTATCAATAAGCGGCAGCATCTGGCCGCCCAGCAGCAGCAACAGACCGGCGCGGCCGGGTGAAACAGCAGACGTTTTCATGGGAATCTCCATTGCGTCATTCAGCAGACCGACGTAGCATTACCGATAAATTAAACGGGTACCAGTTCCTGTCTATACTGGTACTGGAACTACCATGCTGGAGGGGTGATGACCACGATGCCGCAACGGGAGTCGACGTTCGCCGTGCCGGACGATCGGCGCAAACAGCTGGGGGCGTTTCTGCGCGCCCGCCGTGAAAGCCTCGATCCGCAGCGCCTGGGGTTACCCCGGGTGGGCCGCCGACGCACGCCGGGTCTGCGCCGGGAAGAGGTAGCGATGCTCGCCGACGTCGGCGTTACCTGGTACACCTGGCTGGAGCAGGGGCGGGAGGTGAATCCGTCGGAGGCAGTGCTGGTGGGGGTGGCGAATGCCCTGCAGTGCAGTCCGCTGGAGACCCGGCATCTGTTCGTGCTCGCCGGGCTGACCCCGCCGGAAGCCACCCAGGTGACGGCGTGCGAAGGCATCAGCCCCGGCACCCGCCGCATGCTGGACAGCCTGATGCCGCAGCCGGCCAGCATTCAAAAACCGAACTTTGATATTGTGGCCTGGAACGACAGCTTCTGCCGCCTGATGGGTGTCGATTTCGCCACCCTTGCGGAAGAAGATCGCAACTGCATTTATCTGTATCTGACCCATGAGACCTGGCGCAGCCGGATTGAAAATCGCGATGTGCTGCCGACTTTTGTCTCCTATTTCCGCGCCGCGATGGCCGAGCACCGTGGCGATCCGGCATGGGAAAACAAACTGGCGCGCTTTTTCGCCGCCTCGTCGGAGTTTGAAGCGCTGTGGCATCAGCGCTACGAGGTGCGCGGCGTGGAAAACCAGATTAAACATTTTAACCACCCGCAGCTCGGGCGATTCAGCCTGCAGCAGATGTACTGGTATTCGGCGCCGCGCAATGGTTCGCGTCTGCTGGTCTACCTGCCGATGGACGAGGCGGGCGAGCAGGCGCTGACGTGGCTGGACCAACATTCATGACAAGGACTCAGATGGTTGAGAATGTGCCATCTTCGGGTATTGCCCGGCCGGGCTGCTGGACGGTTCCCTCTCCCTCCGGGAGAGGGGCAGGGTGAGGGAAAGCACTGCAGGGAAGTCTTTTATGTTATCTGCGACTTCAGCGCACATTGCGCTCCCGGTTAGTCTTCTGCGTTATATCTCTCATGACGCAGGGAGCGCACAGGGGGCGGCCAGTCGCCGCCGCCCCCTGTACCCCCGGGCTCCGGCCAGCAACATCGCCACTTCGTGGTGCCTTCGACTTATCCCTGCAGGCTTCGGGTCGGGCCGAGGCAGCGTCCATGCAAAACACGGCCCTCAGCCCGCATCCATGCGGGCTGCCCCGGCCTGCCGGGAACGTCTCAGCGATGTTGAGGCCGCCAGCACCGGCAGTTTCAGCAGCCCCAGGACCCGCGGTGATTTGGGTTTGTAGGCCGGGTAAGGCGTACGCCGCCACCCGGCAAAAAGGCGAGCATATTAGCGAAAACAGGTTTGTCATCAGTCTCAAGGAATGCCTATGAACGTAACCCGAAAAGAGCAGCGCATTATTCAGCGCGCGCTGAATGCCTGGCAGGCCAGCGGGGAGTTAACCCCGGCGGACAGTCAGCGGCTGGCGCACACGCTGCGCGTCTCCCCCTTCGACTGGCGGCGCCTGAGCCGCTATGCCTTCTGGACCGCGCTGGCCTGCGTGCTGATTGCTCTGGGCAGTCTGTTTGCCGACAGCGAACTGGTGGCGTGGCTGCTGAGCCTGTTCAGCCACTCGGCGCTGACGCGGATCCTGCTGCCTGCACTGCTGGCAGTCGCCTGCTACGGCTGGGGTTTTCGCCGCCAGCAGCGGGAGACGCAGTGGCACTACAGCACCGAGGCGATTTTGTTTCTGGGCGTCGTCTTTACCGCGTTGGCGCTATGGCAGTTGGGTGAACGGCTGGATAACGGCAGCGGCCATATCGCGCCGCTGTTTCTGGCCGGATGCATGATTTACGGCGCTATCGGCTATGTAGCCCGCTCCGGGCTGGTGTGGCTTTTTTTTCTGCTGGCGCTGGGCAACTGGTTTGGCGCAGAAACCGGCTATGTCTCGGGGTGGGGCGCCTACTGGCTGGGCATGAACTACCCGATTCGCTTCGTCCTGTTCGGCGGCGCGCTGCTGGCGCTCTGCTACGGCGCGCAGTCCTTGCTTCGCCAGCGTCAGCTGTTTACCGTCAGCAAGGCGATGGGCCTCACGTACCTGTTTATTGCGCTGTGGATCCTGTCGATTTTCGGCAATTACGACGCTGACAGCTGGTACAACGTAAGCCAGGCGCGACTCCTGCCGTGGGGGCTGCTGTTTGCCGCGGCGGCCGGCGTCTGCATTTTTATCAGCCTGAAAACCGATGACGCAATGCTGCGCGGCTTTGGGTTAACCTTCCTGGCGATCAATCTCTATACCCGCTTCTTTGAGTTTTTCTGGAACGGGATGCACAAAGTGCTGTTTTTCCTGATCCTTGCCGTCTCGCTGGCGGTGATTGGCCGCTATGCCGAGCGCATCTGGCACGCGGGGAACGTTAAGCCATGAAAAATTAAGCGCTTTTAAAGAAGTGTGGCTGACGGCAGCGACGTCCTGCGCGAATTGTCGTATAAGCGAATTTTACGCTTTTGACAGGGGAGCGAGATGAACAAGGAGTCGATTTTTCGCCAGCTAGAACAACGGATCGCCGGGCGAGCGCTGACGGCGGAAGCGCTGGGCGAGTTTAACGCTATGGCCATTGCCGATAGCTTGAAGCAAAAACGCAGCATCATCAGCCATCATCTGAATAATCTCCATCGCGAGCAGCGGGTGGTCAAAGTGAATGGTCGCCCGGTGCTGTTTTTACCCGTTACCGTTCTGCGCGATCATCACCGCCTGGCGGTTCGGCACGGCGAATACGCTTCCATTCAGGTGCTGTGCGCGGAGCGTCAGGATAGTCTGGCGCAGCTGATTGGCGCGCAGGGCAGCCTGCAGGAAGCATTGCGCCAGTGCAAGGCTGCCATCAGCTACCCTGGCGCAGGTCTGCCGCTGCTGCTGCGGGGCCCTACTGGCACTGGGAAAAGCTTTCTAGCTCGCCAGCTCTGGCACTACGCAATAGATGAAGGCATTTTACCTGCCGATGCGCCTTTTACCGTATTTAACTGCGCCGAGTACGCGAATAATCCAGAACTACTGACCTCGAAGTTATTTGGTCATGCGAAGGGGGCCTTTACCGGCGCCGATAAAGCCGTTCCTGGTCTTATCGAGACCAGCAACGGTGGGGTGTTGTTTATCGATGAGGTTCATCGGCTGCCGCCCGAAGGTCAGGAAAAGCTGTTTCATTTTATGGATAACGGTAGCTGGCGCCGGCTGGGGGAGAGCACCGATGAGCGCAGCGCCACGGTGCGGCTAATTTTTGCTTCAACCGAGGATTTGGAAAAACACTTCCTGGCGACCTTTATTCGCCGTATTCCGGTAATTGTAAAAATTCTGCCGATCGCTGAACGCGGCCAATTCGAGCGGCTGGCGTTTATCCACCACTTTTTCCGCCGTGAAGCCCAGCGTTTGAACCACGATCTGGCGCTGGATGGCGAAATCGTCAGCCAGCTCATGCGTGAAACGCTTGAAGGAAATGTCGGTGGGCTGGAAAATTTGATTCGCAATATTTGCGCCAGCGCCTGGACATTTGGCGAACGTGATAGCGGTCTTTTACACATAAAAGCGGGTTTGCTGCCCGACCGATTACTGGCGGATGCGCCTTTTTCCCTTCAGCAAAATAGCGAGCGGGTTATGATTTACCGCGATGGCGACGCGCAGCCTCTTTTTTCTGGTCGTCACCATGAATACCAACGGCTAACGGAAAATATTTGTAGCCTGTGCGAGGAGTTGGCTCAGGATAATATTAGCGTGCGGACCTTTGAAAAGCTTATTTATCAGAACGTGACGCTCTATCTTGATGCGCTGATGAATCAGGAGAGTACGGTCTCTCTGCAGGACAAACGGCTGCGCTTTATTGAAGATGTGGGCAAAGCAATCGCTGTCAATTATGACCTTCAGCTAAATGTCGAATTCGCTTATCTTACCGGCCGCTACCTCACCAGCCTCCCTCTGGCGCCGCGTAGCGTTGCTGAGCCCGTGCGTCTGGTGATGCAGCGCTGGCTGGACTCCTCGGCGGGGCTGGCGCAGCGTATCGCGGAGAAACTACTGGATGTCGTCAATAATAAATACGATCTGCTCATCGATACGCTTGACCGCCTGGCGGTTGCCGCTATCGTCAGCAATGCGATTGATGCGACCAGCGGCGGAAAAGTGAAAGCGCTGATAATCGCCCACGGTTATTCGACCGCCAGCAGCATTGCCGGCGTTGCCAACCGCCTGATTGGCGAGAAGATCTACCAGGCCATGGATATGCCGATGGAGGTGGCGTTTAACGATGTCAGTCGCGCCGTGGTTGATTATCTCCAGCATACGGACACGCGTGCGGGTGTGATGGTGCTTATTGATATGGGCTACACCAAGGAGATTGCCGATGCGCTTTTGTCGGTGATTCACGGCCCGCTGGTGGTGGTGGATAACGTCACGACCCGCATGGCGCTGAACGTTGCCAGCGAGATCGCGCTGGGAAAAAACATCGAACAAATCGCCGAAGAGATCGTGCCGCTTAATCAGTCGCGTTGGGATGTGTTCTGGCCCGCAGAAAAAAAAGAGCGTGCGCTGCTGGTGACCTGTATTACAGGTATCGGTACCGCATTTAAATTTAAAAATCTGATGGAGAAGAGCCTGCTCAACGATTTTGATATTAACATCATCGCCTGCGAGTATACGCGCTTAAAAAACAGTCGTACGGCGGTATCGTTGCTCCACCAGTATGAAGTTATTGCGGTCGTGGGTACCCACGACCCGCAGCTGGCCGGAGTGCCCTGGGTTGGCATTGAGGAACTACTTGGCGAGCAGGGGCATCGACATCTGAGTCAGCTCTTAAGTGGCTATCTTAATGAAAAGCAAATTGCGCTGATTAATAAAAATATGGTTCGTGAGTTTTCGCTGCATAACGTTGTCAACTCTCTGACGATACTGAATGCCGGAAAAACCATGGGCCATATCGAAACCATTATCGCTGAGTGGCAAAATACGCTTGGTTTTCATTTTAATAATAACTTAATTATCAGTTTATATGTGCATCTCAGCTGTATGATTGAGCGTCTGGTAATGCGTAATGAAATTAGCCATTATAAAGATATTGAGCAATTTACCCGCCAGCATGGCGAATTTATTGCCATGGTGAATCACTCGTTTCAGCGTCTGAAAATACTCTATAACGTGGCGCTACCGGTAGCGGAAATTGGCTATATTCACGATATTTTTGAATTGCGTATTGAAGATTTTAGCTGGTAATTCTCAACGCAGCCCCGGAGAATTACGCCGGGGCTGGCAGGCGGTTAGCGAATCAATATTCGACTTTCCACATATAGCGGCGGGTGGTCAGCGGGTGGTTGCGGGCGGTGGCCAGCGCCAGGTTGTAAACATCCAGCACGCAGTTGTGCAGCAGGCCGCAGAAATATTCGCGCACGCTGGCGTGCAGTGTGTCGATTCCCACCTTTTCCACGTCAATAATCTGCAGTTTTCCCTGGTAACGTTCGATAAAGCGGATCGCGCGGTCATCCAGCGGGCGTGTGCGGCCGCTGCTTTTTAATAAAATAAACGGCGTTCCCGCTTCGGTAATCTCAAAGGGACCGTGGAAATACTCGCCGCTATGGATGCTCGCGGAGTTAATCCACTGCATCTCCAGCAGAATACAGATGGACTCCTGATGCGCGGCGCCGAATGAGGGGCCGCTGCCCATCATGTAGATGACCTTTTCGCTCTTCCAGGCTTCGGCAAAATGGCGCGCATCCGCCTGAACCTGCTGCTGAGCGCCGCGTACCACGGATTCAAAACTGGCAAAGGCGCTGACCATCTCATCGTAATGGGCGTATCCCTCAGTTTGCGCAAGCACTTCCAGCGCCAGCCACAGGCTGTATGCCGCTTTTTGCTGCGTCGGATCGACGGTTTCGGGATAGCGCGCCCAGCAGTATTCAATAGTGTAATCGCTGTGTTCGCACAGCGGCGTGCCGGGGGTATATACCAGTCCAATAGTGGCGGCGCCTTTCTGACGCGCGATGCGGGCGGCTTCCACCGTTTCAGCGGTGTTGCCCTGCTGCGAGGCGAGGATCACTACGCTGTTTTTACCTAACGCGTTCGGCGTCGCGTGGACAAATTCATTACTGGTAACATAGCCGACGGCCAGCTTTTTAGCTTCACAATCGAGAAAATATTTCCCCGGCCAGAAACCGGTTAATGAACCACCGCAGCCAACAAACCATACGCGCTCAATGTGCTGCTTAGATAAAATATCGCGAATAATAGTATGTGCGTTTTTATGAGCTATAGACATATTGGTCTCCTTGAGATGTAACGGGTCCTCCGCTGAATAGCGGATAACTTTTACTATGCGTCAATTAATTGGGTTGTTTACTTTTCATTTTCTGGTGGAACTGCGGATCCTTCGGTATCGCGGGATCGATGCCCTTCACTGGTGGCAGTCGGGCACAAACCATTTGTAACGGAATGATATATTCAAAGACCGCAAAGTCGGGATCGTTAATAAATGCGAAGGGCATATTTTTGCCGTTATTTTCGACTTGTGGACCAATGCGATAAATATGCTGAGTCCAGCCGCCAAGTATTTCCGCCAGGCGATCCTGACGCTCATCGGGAAACGGATCGAGCATGATCAGGGTAGAGCGCTCGTCGAAGGCGTTATAGATCCCGTGGATGAACTCCTCAAATTCATAACCGGCAACCGGACAGCGTAGCGTTTCAAGCATCTTTAGCGCACCTTCCTGAACGGTGCCAAACAGCCTTGCCGGACCGGTCAGGCGAATGTCCGCGCTGTCGATAAGCGGTCGGGCATGATTGAGAACCCACGCCTGCGAGGCCTCAATGAGCGTCGGCAAATGATTAAACGTGGTATCCATGCGGATGAGTAGCGCTTTGCGCTCCTCATCGCTCAGGCGCCGCTGGCGACTGGCGACAGCAAGCGCCAGCAGCATCAGATTAAGTATGGTGCAGTGATACCCTTTGGTTTTAGCGCCAGCCCGCTCTTCTCCACAGGGTACTGTTAAGACCAAATCTGCCGCCCGGTCGATAACGGCTGGCGCTTCCCCGGCCATGGAAGCGGTGAGATGCCCGGCTGCCCGGGCGCGTTCCATTGCGGCGAGGGTAGAGAGGCTGCCGCCTCCCTGAGAAATGCCGATGACCAGCGCTTTGTCGCTGAGGGTCAGCGCCGAATCATCCAGCAGAAAAGGCCAGTAGACATCAACGGGTAGCCCGCACCACTGCTGCATAAACGAGCGGGCGGTCAGCGCGCCGTGATAAGAGGTACCGGAGCCGGTCAGGATAATACGCGTGATGCCGCGCTCCGTTAGCGCTTTCGCCGCCTGCCAGAGATCTTCCCGCGTCTGCGTCAGCATAGCGAGCAGACAGGCGGGTGTTTCATTCATATAGTCTTCTACGTGCATGGGGATATTCCTCTTCTTAAAGCAGGCCTAGCGCGCTGGCCGCCATGCCAAACGCGACGGTTCCTAGCAGGATCCAGTTAATATTGACTCCCTTACGGATCAACTTGTACATCCCGAGGGTGAAAAGCAGCGGCAGCAGCGAAGGAAGAATTTTGTCAATAAACTCCTGCGCCTTCATGGTGGTCTGCCCGGCGGTAAAGCTGAGCGGGGTGGTGATATCTATCATGCTGGCGGTCATCGCGCCGACGACCATGAGGCCAACAATTGATGCGATATAGGTCACCCGGTCCATAAGGCCGCTTTGGTAAATTCTCATCAGCCAGGTCGTACCCGCCCGGTAGCCGAGCTTCAGGCCATACCAGCGGCACAAAAGATGCGGCAGGTTATAAACTAACAGCGCCAGTATCGGTCCCAGCAGGCTGCCCTGCTGGGCGAAATAGATACCCATCCCGGCGGCGATAACCTTTAATGATCCCCAGAAAATGGAGTCGCCGATGCCCGCCAGCGGTCCCATCAGGCTGGTTTTAATCGCGTTTATCGACTCCTCATTAAATTCGGGGTTACGCTGGTTCTCTTCTTCCATGGCAATCGACAGGCCGAAGATAAAGGTCGAGAGATGGGGCGTGGTGTTAAACAGCACCAGATGACGCTGCAGGGCGCGCCCCAGCTCCGTTGGGTCCTGATAGATACGCTTCAGGGCTGGCGACATGGCGAAGGCGTAGCCCATATGCTGCTGGCGCTCGAAGTTCCACGAGCCCTGTAGCGTAAAGGAGCGCCAGAACACGCTGCGTAAATCGCGGGCGGTGATGCGGCTTGCGTCATCGCTTTGCGGCTGGGTAGCGCCAGTCACAGTTTGCGTCATTTCGCTCATGATTAGCTCTCCTGCTGCTTAAGATTAAGGAACTGGCTGATGATAAATGCCAACACCACAGCGAACAGCGCAATGGCGATGATATCCAGTTTGGTATATGCCGCTATCAGAAATCCCAGACCGAGGTACGGCATCAGTTTGCTGCTGAGCATCATGCTGATCAGCAGGGCGAAGCCGAGCGCTGGCAGGATCTTACTGGCGACGATCAATCCGTTGGTTATCACCGGTGGAATGGCCTCCAGGAACCAGCTTACCGCCGAAGAACCAAGCAGAATGGCAAAAAAAACCGGTAGAAATCCGTTTAAAAAATAGAGTAGCGTCGGACCGGCGAGGTGCATCAGGCCGACCATTCGTGTATTACCCTGTGCCGCATAGCGATCCGCCAGATGACCAAAGCGGGCGTTCACCACGCGCACCAGGATGCCCAGCGTCTGCGCCAGCATTGAGACAGGGATGGCGATGGTGAGCGCAGCCTCCGGACCGCGGCCGGACATGATCGAAAACGCGGTGGCCAATACGGAGCCGGTCACGATATCTGGCGGGTGCGCGGCGCCGATGGCGACGTTGCCGAGGAAAATAAGCTCCAGCGTAGCGCCAATCAGAATCCCCTCATGCAAATTACCGCAGACCAGACCGGTGAGGGCGCACATCACCAGCGGTCGATCGATCATTGATACCCCAAGCAGGCGGCCATCAAGTATTCCCAGGGCGGCGATCAGGCCGAGTAACGTTGCGGTGAGCAACATAGTGACCTCCGAAGTTAAAGTTGGTCGTTAAGGAGTTCAGCCGAGTGGGCGGGTACCTGACGCATCTCCAGCCGAATGCCTTTTTCTTTTAGCGCTCTGCTATGGGCGATTTCCTCGTCGGTCAGATAGATGGCCTTGCCGAATTGTCTTGCCCCTTCCTTCTGTGGCAGACCACCGTAATTAATTGCGCTAATTTCCGGGATTTTTTCCACTAGCGCGAGGGTTTCCGCAGTATTGCCAAGGACCACCATGACTTTTTTATGATCCAACTTGCCGCTGTTAAGCTTTTCCGCCGCCTGTTCAACGGTGGCGATGTCCAGCGTGACGCCCGCTGGCTTTGCCAGGTTAAGCGACATCGTAATGAAGGCATCCGCCGCGGCTTTGGCGTTGGCGACGATGATATGGTCGATATCCAGCGCTCGGGTCCAGGCAAAAACCACCTGGCCGTGCAGCAGCCGATAATCAATGCGCACGAGTTTAATCATGAGATTCTCCCTGTGGGTCAGAGGATGGTTGTGTTATTAGAGGATTGATGAAAACAATGGATTCACGCGCCGCGCTGGTGGCGTAGATAATCGCGGCCTCGGTAGTGGCTTCTTCGCACAGCAGAAACTCCAGCAGCAGAGTCAGATTGATGCCGGCGACCACGAAAACGTTGCGATGTCGCATCAAGACGCTCACGGCGCTATTGTTAATACTGCCGCCAAGCAGGTCGGTGAAGATCACCACTTCATCACCATTCGCCTGGACGATGAGATGCTCCAGGGTTTGCTCCAGCTGTTCGGTGGTCACGATATCTTCGTCATAGGCGCAGACCGGGATAACGCCGTGTTCATCGCCAATCAGCAGCGACAAACTGTTCACCAGTCCGCGAGCAAAATGGCCGTGGCTGGCCACATAGATATGTTTCACCCGGTTTCTCCTTCATCCAGATAGCGGTATCTGTTAAGAGCAAAGGGCGTGCCAGAAATAAAAAATATTATTTATCAATTAATTAAACCAGCTGGTTCACACTAAAGGCGTTATTCCTGGCACAAGCGGGCTCATTAGCGCCAGAAACCTGGCACAAACGGCAGAAAAAGAGGGGAAAGAGTGGGGGAAGAAAGTCCCGGGCGAGACGCTGCTGCGCCATGGCCCGGGCGTTCCCGGCAGAAGGGAATTAAATCTCGGTAATGGTCGTCGACTGCGGCAGACGCGACTTCGGCAGGGTAGCGTTGAAATCTTCCACGCTATGGTGGCCAACCGGGACCACCACCAGGCTGGTGTAGCCCTTGGCTTTCAGGTCAAACTCCTCATCGAGGATCGCAAAATCAACCCCTTCGATCGGCACGGCGTCGAGGCCCATCGCCGCTACGCCCAGCAGGAAATTGCCGACGTTGAGATACACCTGCTTCGCCATCCACTGATCGTCATCTTTCAGCTCTTTGCGGTGCATATCGGCAAAGAAGGTGCGACCCTTGTGGTTAGCGGCTTTTGCGTCAGGAGTGGCGAAACGGCCATCGACCTCTTCCTGATCCACGACGCGCTGCAGCCAGGCGTCGTCCATCGCGGTTTTCGCGCAGAACACCACCACGTGCGAGGCGTCAAGAATTTTACGTTCGTTGAACACGTAGGTACCGCTGGCGGCTTTCGCCACGCGGGCTTTGCCTTCATCGGTGCTGGCAACGATAAAGTGCCACGGCTGGGAGTTGGTGCTTGACGGGCTGTACTGCAGCAGCGTTTTCAGCTGTTCCGCTTCCCCGGCAGTCAGCTTTTTCGTGGCGTCAAAGGCCTTGGTGGAATAGCGCTTCAAAGCGACCGATACGATATCCATAACTCTTCCTCACAGTTTACAGCACCTTACCGGTGCGTTCAGGAGAGGAAGAGTACAGCGAAGATCGCAAAATGATAAGGGTGAAAAATGCGATAACACTTATCGCGTTTGGCTGAAAATCAGCGCGGACGCAGGCGCTGCTGCGCCTTTTTGCTCAGCTTGTTCACCACCTGGTGCCACGAATCGTCAATCAGCTCGGCCAGCAGATCCTCGCTGATGTCGTCGCCCGGCACCACCGTGATCCAGTGTTTCTTGTTCATATGGTAGCCGGGTTCGATACTGCGATAAATTTCCTGATTGAGCAGCGACTTCTGCGGCTCGGCCTTCAGGTTGACCAGCGCCCGCCCGCGAATGGTCATGGTGATCATAAAGATGCGGCCGTCGACCTTAAACACATCGTACTCCGGCCCAAAGGGCCAGCAATGTTCGGTAAACGGGTAGGTCAGGGCGATACGGTGAGCGCAGGGATGCAGCGTTTCCGGCGTCATTAGGCGTCCGCCTCATGCAGGGCGTTCCACATGGCTTCAAAACCGAGGGCGATAATCTCCCGGGCGCGCTGCGGATCGTGGCTGGCGAATTCGATGGTGGTTTCCGCCAGCGACAAAAACAGGGCGTCGCCAAAGGCGCGATACGCCTCGCTGAGGAATATCTCTTTCACCGACAGCTGGCACATTTCGTTGAGCTCCGGAAAGCTCTCTTTCACCTGGCGGCGGGTTTCGTCAGTGATGCGCTCGCTGAGCGCCATTCGGCGGATCGCCTTGTGCTCCATCGGGTTGCGCACGCCCCAGTCGATATAGCTGTTCCAGATATTGCGCGCGTTCTCTTTCGGGCGCTTCTCGTCCGGATCCAGCCCGGCGATCATGGTGCGCACCAGGCGCAGCTTAATGGCGAGGTACAGTTCGTTGAGCAACTCATCCTTGGTAGCGAAATAGCGAAACAGCGTCCCCTCGGCCACACCGGCGCTGCGGGCGATGGCCGACGTCGAGGCGGCGATGCCGGACTGGGCGAAAGCCGCGGTGGCAGCTTCCAGTAACGCTTGCTTTTTATCTTCACTCTTTGGACGAGCCACTACTTTTTTCCTCATGCAGGTTTAAACAAACCGCCGATCTTTGCACGTCTGACCTGGTTGCTGCAACGGCGGAACGCAAAAATTGAAAATCGTCTTGACGACTTTCATCACATTCCTAATAATGAGTGCGTACTCACTCATAATCAAGTTATATCATAAAGCCTCCGGGATGGGGGCTTTTGTCTGGTCAGGATATGAACCGTGTCACTTTCAGCGTGGTCGCCATCATGTTACTCGCAGCAGCAACGACATTGCCGTTTGTCCTCAATGCCGGTTTTGGTAAGGCGCCGCAGGGGGCACAGCTTAGCCAGGTGGAAGCGTCCCCCCACTACCGGGATGGCCAGTTCCATAACCAGCTGCCCACGCCGGGGTTCACCGGGCAAAAAAATATGCTGGCGGCATGGTGGGATTTCCTGATGACTAAACGGGAAAACGCCCGTCCCGCGCAGCCGCTGCCGCTGGTGAAGACCGATCTGGCGACGCTGCCCCTCGGGCAGGACGTGATGGTCTGGCTCGGCCACTCCTCCTGGTATCTGCAGCTGGCGGGAAAACGCATCCTGATCGACCCGGTGTTCAGCGATTACGCGGCGCCGTTCTCCTTTATTAATAAAGCTTTCCCCGGCGACTATCCGTGGCGGGCGGAAGGGATGCCGGAGATCGATCTGCTGATCATCTCCCACGATCATTACGACCATCTGGATTACGCCACCATCCGCGCTCTGCTGCCGAAAATTAAGCGGGTCATTACGCCGCTGGGGGTTGGCTCGCACCTGCGTTACTGGGGGATGGACGGGGCGCTGATTACCGAAGCGGACTGGCAGCAGGCGATTCCGGTTAACGACGAGCTCACCGTCCACGTCCTGCCGGCGCGGCACTTTTCCGGCCGTGGGCTGAAGCGCAACCAGACGCTGTGGGCCAGTTTTCTGTTCGTTACCCCGCAGCAAAAGATTTATTACAGCGGCGACAGCGGCTATGGGCCGCACTTTAAAGCGATAGGCGATGAATTTGGTCCGGTCGATCTGGCGATCATGGAGAACGGGCAGTATGACCAGGACTGGAAATATATTCACATGATGCCGGATGAAACAGCTCAGGCCGCCGACGACCTGCGCGCTCGCGCGGTGCTGCCTGGGCATGCAGGACGATTCGTTTTGGCGAAACACAGCTGGGATGAACCGTATCAACGGCTGGCGGCTGCCAGCGAAGGAAGGGCCTGGCGTCTGCTGACGCCTGTGCAGGGCGAGCCGGTGTGGGTCGCCGATAAGACGCAATCATTTAACGCCTGGTGGCGCTAAGCGCCAGTGCAGTATCAGAGGAGAGAGCATATGACGATTTCCGCTCAGGTGATTGATACTATCGTCGAGTGGATTGATGACAACCTGCATCAACCGCTGCGTATTGATGATATCGCTCGCCATGCCGGGTATTCGAAATGGCATCTGCAACGGCTGTTTTTACAGTATAAAGGGGAGAGCCTGGGGCGCTATATTCGCGAAAGGAAGCTGCTGCTGGCCGCCCGCGATCTGCGTGACACCGATCAGCGGGTCTACGATATCTGCCTGAAGTATGGCTTCGATTCGCAACAGACCTTTACCCGCGTCTTCACCCGGACCTTCAATCTGCCGCCGGGCGCCTACCGTAAAGAGAACCACAGTCGCGCCCACTGAGGCGCGCCCTTCCTGGTTTAGCGTTCGAGCGAAAACCAGCGACGCCACACCCAGCGCAGCACCAGATACTCAATGGCGCCCAGTGCTAAGAACCACAAACAAAACAACACCGTATAAAGCTGGTTGAGATCCATCATATGGAATGTCTCAACCAGCTTTTGCGCCAGCGTCAGGCCCAGCGACGGCGCGGGCAACAGCAGACAGGAGAGCAGAGCCAGGAGCAGGATCCCGGCGGCGGAGAGGAGCGTTTCCAGCGGATGTTTCATGTCATGTTAATCATCAGTTAAAAAACATATTGTCCGGCAAAATAATCCCTAACGCAATATGCTTTGTATTTTACTCGCCTTAATGCGCTTCTGTTTAATATTATGGCCTGCCTTTTATTCCCATGTTAATTAATCTGAAATAATTTGTAATTAAATTAAAATCAGTCTCCTGTAAATTACTGTCATTATTATGCCAGCGCTTTTACAAAACTATAAGTGCTATATCCCACCAGCGTGGCAGCGATGATGGCCAGCAAGATGTACAGCGCCAGACGGCGTCCGCGGTAGATTCCAAACATATTTAACCTCGTTTAGTTTTGGTTTATTAATATTCTGTAATAGTTGTCTCGTGGAATTAACTTACCACATATTTTTTATTTTGCGAAAAATTTAGGCTTGTATTGGTTCACATTTTTATCGGCTTTTTCGCCACCTTTTACTGCATTGGCCAGGAATGATTTCAGGCTTTCCGACTCACGGAATTTATAAGGAAAATGTAATTTGACCAAGATGAATAACCCAAAGTTTACGACGCCCTCGGGCGACACCGCGCCACGGCAGGTCTGGCAGCAGACCGTTGACGCAGTGCTGGCGCAGACCAAAAGCCAGGCCGCTGGGTTAAGTTCCGCAGACGCCGCCGAGCGCCTGAATAGCTGTGGGCCGAACGCGCTGCCGGAAAAGAAAGGGAAACCGGCCTGGCTGCGCTTTCTTGCCCACTTTAACGACGTACTGATTTACGTGCTGCTGGCCGCCGCGGCGCTGACCGCCATCATGGGGCACTGGGTCGATACCCTGGTGATCCTCGGCGTGACGGTGATTAACGCCCTGATCGGCCATATCCAGGAGAGCAACGCCGAAAAGTCCCTGCAGGGGATCCGCAACATGCTCTCCAGCGATGCCCGCGTCCAGCGTAACGGCAAACATGAGACTATCCCGACGCGCGACCTGGTTCCGGGAGATATCGTTATCCTGCGCGCCGGCGACCGCGTGCCGGCGGACATGCGGCTGATTGAAACGCACAACCTGCGGGTGGAAGAGGCGATCCTCACCGGCGAGTCGACGGTGGTGGATAAAATCACCGACGCGCTGGAAGGCGACCTGCCGTTGGGCGACCGGGTGAACATGGTCTTCTCCGGGACCACCGTCAGCGCCGGCGGCGGCGTCGGCGTGGTGACCGCCACCGGCGCGCAGACCGAACTCGGCCACATTAACCAGATGATGGCGGGCATTGAGAAGCACCGCACCCCGCTGCTGGTGCAAATGGATAAGCTCGGCAAAGCGATTTTCGTCATTATCCTCGCCATGATGGTGGCGCTGTTTATCTTCAGCCTCGCGCTGCGGGATATCCCGATGGGCGAGCTGCTGCTGTCGCTGATTAGCCTGGCGGTGGCCGCGGTACCGGAGGGGCTGCCGGCGATCATTTCAATTATTCTGTCGCTCGGCGTGCAGACGATGGCGCGCAAGCGGGCGATTATTCGTAAGCTGCCGACCGTGGAAACCCTCGGCGCCATGACCGTGGTTTGCTCGGATAAAACCGGCACCCTGACAATGAACGAAATGACCGTCAAGGCGATCATCACCGCCGACTGCTGCTACCGGGTGGAAGGCGACAGCTATGAGCCGCAGGGGCGGATCTTCCTTGAGGGGAGCGATGAGCCCGTGCAGGTTCAGCCGGGTACCGTGCTGGAGACCTGGCTGCGCACCATCGACCTGTGCAACGACAGCCAGCTTATCCAGGATGAGCGCGGCCTGTGGGGGATCACCGGCGGGCCAACCGAAGGGGCGCTGAAGGTGCTGGCGGCGAAAGCGCAGCTCCCGGCGGTGGAGGCCCGTCTGGTGGCCAAGATCCCCTTTGACTCGCAGTACAAATATATGTCCACACTGCAGCACATCGATGGCGATGCCCGGGTGTTAATCACCGGTGCGCCGGACGTCATCTTCGGCATGTGCCGTGAGCAGATGAGCCGCCAGGGCGCGGTGCCGTTCGAGGCGCAGTACTGGGAAGAGGAGATGGCGCGCTTCGCCCGTCAGGGACTGCGCATGGTGGCGGCGGCCTGTAAGCCGGCCAGCCTTGATGCCACCACGTTGAACCATGAGGATCTGCAGGAGGGACTGATTTTCCTCGGCATAGCCGGGATGATGGATCCGCCGCGTCCGGAAGCCATTGACGCTATCCACGCCTGCCAGACCGCCGGCATCCGCGTGAAGATGATCACCGGCGACCACCCGCAGACGGCGATGAGCATCGGCCAGATGCTGGGGATCACCAACAGCAGCCAGGCCATGACCGGCTACCAGCTGGAGCACATGGACGATGCGGCGCTGGCGAAGGCGGCGGTGGAGTACGACATCTTTGCCCGCACCAGTCCGGAGCATAAGCTGCGCCTGGTGAAAGCCCTGCAGGATAACGGCGAAGTGGTCGGCATGACCGGCGACGGCGTCAACGACGCGCCGGCGCTGCGCCAGGCCGACGTGGGTATCGCGATGGGTATCAAAGGTACCGAAGTCACCAAAGAGGCGGCTGACATGGTGTTGACCGATGATAACTTCGCCACCATCGCCAGCTCGGTAAAAGAGGGGCGCCGGGTCTATGACAACCTGAAGAAGACCATCCTCTTCATCATGCCGACCAACCTGGCGCAGGGGCTGCTGATCATCATCGCCCTGCTGGCGGGGAACATGATTCCGCTGACCCCGGTGCTGATCCTGTGGATGAACATGGCGACGTCGGCGACGCTCTCCTTCGGCCTGGCCTTTGAGGCCGCGGAGCGCAACGTGATGAACCGCCCGCCGCGTAAAACCGGCCAGCACGTGATGGATGGTTTCGCCGTGTGGCGGGTGGCTTTTGTCGGGTCTATGATTGCTATTGCCGCCTTTATCCTTGAGGCCTGGCTGGCACCGCGCGGTCACAGTCCGGAGTTTATCCGCACCGTGCTGCTGCAGATGCTGGTGACGGCGCAGTGGGTCTACATGATCAACTGCCGCAGCAGCGACAGCTTCTCCCTGAGCATGGGCCTGCTGCGTAACAAAGGCATCTGGCTGGTGACCGGTGTCCTGCTGCTGATGCAGCTGGTGATTATCTATGTCCCGCTGATGCAGAACATGTTTGGCACGGAAGCGCTGCCGCTGCGCTACTGGTTTGTCACCCTGGTCATCGGCATCGCCATGTTCCTGGTGGTGGAAATCGAGAAGCGTCTGACGCGCCGGTTCCGCAAAACGGCCTGATCGATCTCGCGCGCCTCGCCGCAGGCGCGCGTTACTGTCGCAAGGATCCCCTATGATTAAAACCTTCCGCTTTGCGCTGCTGGCTAGCGCCCTGGCCAGCAGCGCCCTGACGGCCACCGCCGCGCCGGCGGTGCCGGTCCGCGTCGCCACGGCCGAACTGGCTCCTCATGCTGAAGAACGCGCCATCCCCGGACGGGTCGAGGCAATCCGCGCCGTCGACATTCGCGCGCGCACCGAAGGGGTGATTGTTCAGCGCCACTTCCAGGACGGGCAGTATGTGACCGAGGGCGACCTGCTGTTTACCCTCGACGACGCACAGCCCCGCGCGGCGCTGGCCCTGGCGCAGGCCGAGCTGAAAAGCGCAGAGGCCTCATTACGCCAGTCGCAACAGCTGCTCACTCGCTACGAGCGACTCATCAACAACCACTCCATCAGCCGCAACGACGTCGACACAGCCCGGATGCAGCGCGACGTCGCCGCCGCCGCCGTGCAGCAGGCGAAAGCCCGCGTCGAGGCCCAGCAGATTGTGCTCAGTTATACCCGGATTGCGGCGCCGGTGACCGGACGGGTGGGCCACAGCGCCTTTCACGTCGGGACGCTGATTAACCCATCCAGCGGAGTGCTGGTGGACATTGTGCAGCTGGATCCGGTGCGGGTCTCGTTCGCCCTCGACGAAGCCGCGTTTTTCAGCAAAACCGGCCAGCATGCCGACATCCACGCTCTGAAGCAGGCGTGGCTGGCGCAGATTGACGTGGATGGCAAACGGCGCGATGGGGTGTTGACCTCCATCGATAACCGGATTGACGCCCGCACCGGCAGCGTGGCGGTGCGGGCGGAGTTCGCCAATCCGCAGCACCGTCTGCTGCCGGGCGGCAGCGTAACAATCCTGTTCCGTCCGCAGGAGCTGCAGTCACGGGTGATGATCCCGGCCGCCGCCGTGCAGCAGGATCCGCAGGGCTTTTTCAGCTGGGTGCTGAAGCCGGACCATACCGCCGGGCAGCGTCGTCTGACCCTCGCCGGGCAGCAGGGGCAGCAGTTTGCGGTTGAGAAAGGGCTGCAGGCGGGCGAGCAGGTGATCACCGACGGCGCGCAGCGTTTACGCGAAGGCGCCGCGGTACAGGTGCTGAACTAAGTAAGGAGAAGGGATGCTGACCTTTTTTATCCGTCGTCCGCGATTTGCCATGGTGATCGCGCTGCTGCTGACCTTTGTCGGCGCGGTGTCGCTGAAGCTGATCCCGGTGGAGCAGTACCCGGCGATCACGCCTCCGGTGGTGAACGTTACCGCCAGCTGGCCAGGCGCCAGCGCGTCAGACGTGGCGGAGGCTATCGCCGCCCCGCTGGAGACCCAGCTCAACGGCGTCGATCATATGCTGTATATGGAGTCCACCAGCTCGGATGAGGGAACGTACCGCCTGAGTATCACCTTCGCGGCGGGCACCGATGCCGACCTGGCGGCGATCGACGTGCAAAACCGGGTGTCGCAGGCGCTGGCGCAGCTCCCGGCGGAGGTGCAGCAGAATGGGGTCCAGGTACGCAAGCGCGCCAGCAACCTGCTGATGGGGGTAAGCCTTTATTCGCCGCTGGGCACGCTGTCGCCGCTGTTTGTCAGTAACTACGCCAGCACCCAGGTGCGCGAGGCGCTGGCGCGCCTGCCCGGCGTCGGTGAGGTGCAGATGTTTGGCGCCCGGGATTACAGTATGCGCATCTGGCTGCGTCCGGACCGCATGAACGCCCTCAACATCACCACGGATGACGTTGCCCAGGCGCTGCGCGAGCAGAATGTGCAGGGCGCGGCGGGGCAGGTGGGCACCCCGCCGGTATTCAACGGCCAGCAGCAGACGCTGACCATCAACGGGCTGGGGCGTCTGAACGAGGCGGCCAGCTTTGGCGAGATTATCCTCCGTCGCGGCGCGCAGGGACAGCTGGTGCGCCTCACCGACGTGGCGACCATCGAGCTGGGCGCCCGCAGCTACAGCTCCGGCGCGCAGCTGAACGGTAAAGCGTCGGCCTATCTGGGGATCTACCCGACGCCCACCGCCAATGCCCTGCAGGTCGCCAGCGCGGTGCGCGCTGAGCTTAACCGCCTGCATACCCGCTTTCCGGCGGATCTCACCTGGGAGGTGAAGTTCGATACCACCCGCTTTGTGGCGGCGACGATCAAAGAGATCGGCGTCTCGCTGGCGCTGACCCTGCTGGCGGTGGTCGTGGTGGTGTCGCTGTTCCTGCAGAGCTGGCGGGCGACGCTGATCGTAGTGCTGGCGATCCCGGTGTCACTGATCGGCACCTTTGCGGTGCTCTATCTGCTGGGCTACAGCGCCAACACCCTCAGCCTGTTCGCGATCATTCTCGCCCTGACGATGGTGGTGGATGACGCCATTGTGGTGGTGGAGAATGTGGAAACCAAAATGGCGGAAGGGCTGGATCGCCTGCAGGCCACCGCCCAGGCGCTGCGGCAGATCGCCGGGCCGGTGATCGCTACGACCCTGGTGCTGCTGGCGGTGTTTGTGCCGGTGGCGCTGCTCCCGGGGATCGTCGGCGAGCTGTACCGGCAGTTTGCCGTGACGCTCTCCACCGCGGTGGCCCTGTCGAGCCTGGTGGCGTTAACCCTGACCCCGGCCCTCTGCGCGCTACTGCTGCGCCCGCGTCCCGCCCGGCCGGCGGCGGTGTGGCGGGCGTTTAACCGTCTCCTCGACGGCACCCGCGACGGCTATGGCCGGCTGGTTGGCTGGATGAACCGCCGCCCCTGGCTGGCGCTGGCGGCGACGGTCGCGGCGGGCGCGCTGGTGGCGTTCAGCTTTAGCTCAATGCCGAAAGGCTTCCTGCCGCAGGAGGATCAGGGCTACCTGTTTGCCAGCGTGCAGCTGCCGGAAGCGGCGTCGCTGGAGCGCACCGAAGCGGTGATGGCCCAGGCGCGCAAGCTGCTGACGGCTAATCCGGCGGTGGAGGATGTGATTCAGGTGTCCGGCTTTAACATTCTCAACGGCACCAGCGCCGCTAACGGCGGGTTTATCTCAGTGATGCTCAAGGACTGGCATCAGCGGCCGCCGCTGGATACGGTGATGGCGGATATCCAGCGCCAGCTGCTGTCGCTGCCGGAGGCGACGATCATGACCTTCGCGCCGCCGACCCTGCCGGGCCTGGGCAATGCCTCGGGATTTGACCTGCGCATCCTGGCGCAGGCCGGTCAGTCGTCGGCGGAGCTGGAGCAGGTGACGCGGGAGATCCTTCAACTGGCGAACCAGCATCCGCAGCTGAGCCGGGTGTTTACCACCTGGAGCAGCAACGTGCCGCAGCTGACCCTGACGGTCGACCGCGATCGGGCGGCGCTGCTGGATGTGCCGGTGGCGCAGATCTTCAGCAGCCTGCAGACGGCGTTCGGCGGCACGCGCGCCGGTGATTTCAGCCTTAACAACCGTGTCTATCATGTGGTGATGCAAAATGAGATGCAGTGGCGCGAGCGGGCTGAGCAGATTAGCGAGCTGTACGTCCGCAGCCGCGACGGCGAGCGGGTGCGGCTGAGCAATCTGGTCACCATTACGCCGACGGTGGGGGCGCCGTTTATTCAGCAGTACAACCAGTTCCCGTCCGTGTCGGTGAGCGGTTCAGCGGCCGAGGGGGTCAGCAGCCGTACGGCGATGGCGGCTATGGAGCAGATTCTGCAGGCCCATCTGCCGCCGGGGTATGACTACGCCTGGAGCGGCATCTCCTGGCAGGAGCAGCAGACCGGCAATCAGGCGGTGTGGATCGTGCTGGCGGCGGTGGCGATGGCGTGGCTGTTCCTGGTGGCGCAGTATGAGAGCTGGACGCTGCCGGCGAGCGTCATGCTTTCGGTGCTGTTCGCCATCGGCGGAGCGCTGCTCTGGCTGTGGACGGCGGGCTATGCCAACGATGTGTATGTCCAGATAGGACTGGTGCTGCTGATCGCCCTGGCGGCGAAGAATGCGATTCTGATCGTTGAGTTTGCCCGCAGCCGGCGCGAAGAGGGATTGTCGATAGTCGACGCCGCGCGCGAGGGCGCCACCCGCCGCTTCCGCGCGG
Source organism: Klebsiella sp. JB_Kp031 (assembly GCF_040064295.1). NCBI lineage: Bacteria > Pseudomonadati > Pseudomonadota > Gammaproteobacteria > Enterobacterales > Enterobacteriaceae > Klebsiella > Klebsiella sp. JB_Kp031. Next base: position 19,807 of record NZ_JBEAJW010000001.1, on the reverse strand, counting down.
TGATGATGACCGCGGTGTCGTTTATTATCGGCATCATGCCGATGATGCTCGCTACCGGCGCCGGGGCGCAGAGCCGGCGGATCATCGGCACCACGGTGTTCAGCGGAATGCTGGTGGCGACGATGGTTGGCATCCTGTTTATTCCTTCGCTGTATGTTCTGTTTCAGCGTATGCGCGAGTGGGCACATCGGCGGGGGTAAGCGCGGCGTTACCGGTCGGTAACGGGGATACTCCAGGCTGCAACGACTACCGGGCGGTCCCCTCTCCCTTAGGGAGAGGGGGAGGGTGAGGGGGGGTTTTGCGTTCACGTTGCGTTTGGGCGTGAGCCCCGCCTTATCTGCCGACCTCCGGTTAGCCGATTTCAGCGGGAATCGGCCCTGCTGCACGCCCGTAGATTTCAGGGGCCATATCATAGCGAACAGACTCTGTAGGCCCGGTAAGCGCAGCGCCACCGGGCAAGGACATCGGGCACGGCGGCAATACCTTGCCCGGCCTGCCGTTAATTTATTCACTCTCCTGGCTGGAATGGCCGCCCCCAAACGCGCCCGCTATTTCCTCTCCACCGTTATCATGGTCACGAACGGATGATATTGCCACGGCACGCTGCCGCCTTTGCGGTACATCTTCGACAGGGTGCCGTCGAGATAAAGCATCTGCCGCACCCCAAGCTTTGACTGCGCATAGCAGGCAAAATCATAGAAGTTGGTCTCGCGATCGCTGAGCATAAACACCACCCGGCCTTGCTTATCGATGCCAACCCCGTTGCGCAGTTTGCGCGAGCTGGCGGAGGGCTTCAGCCGCCAGTTGATGACGCCATTCTCAATCAGCATCGGGCCGGACTGCACCGCATAGCGGATGGCGGGAGAGCGTTTGTACGCCGGCAGCGGCACGATTTTTGCCCGGCCGTTCTCCACCAGGAATACGCCGCCGGGGCGGATAAAGAAGTTCCCGCCGCCGGCGGAGCGGTTTACCGGCGTCAGGCGTTTGCCGTCTTCGATATACAGCCCCAGCGGCGCGTAGGCCTTATCGTAAATGCCGCCGTTCATCGCCATCTGCACCCGGCCATCGCCATCGATACCCGCCAGCAGCGAACGCAGGGAACCCCAGGCTTTACCGTGCCGATCCAGCCAGTACATTGCAATGCGCTCTTTCTGCGCATCCACCCGATAGCTCTGCAGGGTTAGCGTCGGGTCGGTGAGGGTACAGGCGGCGCTGGCGACGGCGGCCAGGGGCAGCAGCGCCAGGGGGAGCAGGCAGCGTAATAACATGGGCAATCCTTTCTATGGTCTGCGCCGAGTATACCCGCCTCGCTGTCTTATGCCGCCCAAATCTCACAGTGTTTTTGCACCAGCCCGGAAAGCGAACCGCCGTTGGCGATAAACTCGCGCATCTGCTGCGCCTCGCTGTGCGGCGATTTCGCCTGGCGAACGACCGCCTCCAGCGCCGCCGTCGCCTTCAGCTGATGGGCGAAAGGAGCCAGCCGGTCGGCGAGCTGCAGGATCTCCTGGCGGATGCTGCGCTGCTCCCCGCTGCGCACGTCGGTAAGGGTCCCGTCCAGCCCGTAGCGGCAGGCCTGATAGCGGTTAAAAGGGTACAGCAGATAATCATCAGGCTGGTGCTTAAAGGGGCGCTCCGTCAACAGCCAGCAGGCCAGGGTCTGTATAAAGCCGGCGATATGGATCGCCTGGGCGAGGGTCAGGGGAGTGTCCATCACCCGCACCTCGACGGTCCCAAACTGCGGGCTGGGGCGAATATCCCAGTGCAGATCTTTCATGCTGTCGATCATGCTGGTGTAGCTCAGCTGGCGGAACAGGCGACGAAACCCCTGCCAGTCGGCCACCCACGGCATCGGACCGTTGTCGGGATAAGAGGAGAAGCGGTTGAGGCGCGAACAGGCGAAGCGGCTGTCGGTGCTGTCGAACCACGGCGAGGCGGCGTTGAGGGCGATGAAGTGCGGCACAAAGCGCGACAAGCCGTGCAGCAGATAGATGGCGTCGTCGCCGCTCTGGCAGCCGACGTGCACATGCTGGCCAAAGACCGTCGCCTGCTGCGCCAGATAGCCAAAATGCTCGACGGTTTTGACATAGCGCGGATTGTCGCTGATCTGCTGGCGCTGCCAGGCATGAAAGGGGTGGGAACCCCCGCCGCAGATCTGCAGATGATTATGCAGCGCCGCGCGCTGGACCGCCTGCTGGATGGCGCTGAGCTGGATTTGCGCATGGCTGATGTCGCGGCACACCCCGGTGGCGATCTCCAGCATGCTCTCGGTGATATCGTGCTTGGCTTCTCCCACGGTCAGCTCATGCTGGACGTCGGCAATCAGCGTCGAGGCATCCTGGCTGAGGTCGTAACCCGGCGGGTTAACCACCTGCAGCTCCAGTTCGATACCGAGGGTAAAAGGATCGGAGCGGTGAAAATCGGCTAAAGGCATAGTCTCTCCCGGTCGATGTGTTCCCTGAAGTATAGAAGGGATTGATCCCGACGGAGAATACGCCGCGGCGGAGGACGGGGATGAATAAAAAAGTGACGCAGAGTGATTATTTGAAATTTGCCATATAGCGACTGGTGCAATTCTGCAACATATTTCCCGCTGGCGGTGCGACGGAATAAGGTGCAATTATTTTCCCATAATTATCATGGTGATAATATAAGTCCTTCTTATTTTATCGGTCGGTTTCGGCCTATTTCCGCCCGCGCAAGAGCTGGTACGCATTTTGCCTGTTAATTCGTGACACTTTATTTAACAGGGATCATGTGATGCACAAAACAACGTTATTTTCGCGTGCCGGTCGTCTCGCCGTGGCGGTGAGCGGCGCACTGGCCCTGGCGGGCGCCGCCTTACCTGCCAACGCCTCCACGCTGCGGATCGCCATGACCGCCGCGGATATTCCGTTAACCCTCGGCCAGCCGGATCAGGGCTATGAGGGCAACCGCTTTACCGGCATCCCGCTGTATGACGCGCTGGTGGAGTGGGATCTGTCGCAAGGTGAAAAGCCCAGCGGTCTGGTGCCGGGGCTGGCGACCGAGTGGCACATCGATCCGCAGAACACCAGCCGCTGGATTTTCACCCTGCGTCCGGGGGTGAAGTTTCATGATGGGACGGAGGTGAACGCCGACGCCATCGTCTGGAACGTGGATAAGGTGCTCAATAAAGCAGCGCCGCAGTACGCCCCGGGGCAGATCGGCAACACCCTGTCGCGGATGCCGACCCTCACCGGCGCGGAGAAAATTGACGACCACACTGTGGCGCTGACCACCTCGGAACCGGACGCGCTGCTGCCGTACAACATCACCAACCTGTTTATTGTCTCGCCCACGGCGTGGCAGAAGCAGTATGACGCGGTGCCGGCCAGCGCGGGGGATAGCGCCGCGCGCAGCAAACAGGCGTGGACCGTCTTCGCCGCCCATGCGGTGGGCAGCGGCCCGTTCAAACTGGAGAAGCTGGTGCCGCGGCAGCAGCTGATCCTCGCGAAAAACCCCGACTACTGGAACAAAGATCGCATTCCCCGGGTGGATAAGGTGGTGCTGATCCCTTTGCCGGAGGCCAACGCCCGCACCGCGGCGCTGCTGTCGAAGCAGGTGGACTGGATTGAAGCCCCGGCGCCGGACGCCATCGATCAGATCAAGTCTCAGGGTTTTCACCTTTACGCCAACACCCAGCCGCACCTGTGGCCCTGGCAGTTCTCCTTTGAAAAAGGATCGCCGTGGCAGGACATTCGGGTGCGCAAAGCGGCCAACCTGTGTCTGAACCGCGCCGAGCTGAAGAGCTACCTCGGCGGCTACATGACCGAGGCCACCGGGGTCTACGAGGCCGACAGCCCGTGGCATGGCAAACCCACCTTCCAGATCAAATATGACCCGGACGCCGCCCGTCAGCTGATGACCGAGGCTGGATACAGCGCCGGCAAGCCGCTGCACGTCACGGTGGCCACCTCGGCCTCCGGCTCAGGGCAGATGCAGCCCTTGCCAATGAACGAGTATATCCAGCAGAGCCTGAAGAGCTGCTTCTTCAATGTGGATATTAAAGTGGTGGAATGGAACACCCTGTTCACCAACTGGCGCCTGGGCGCCCGGGATCCCTCGGCAAAAGGGATCGACGCGATCAACGTCAGCGCCGCGGTCAATGATCCCTATTTTGGCCTGATCCGCTTCTCGACCGCCAAAGCGTTTCCGCCGGTGGCGACTAACTGGGGCTACTTCGCCACTCCGGAGACGGAAAAACTCGCCGCCGCCGTCAAGCACGCCTTTACCCCGGAAGCGATGAATAAAGCCGCCGGCGATCTGCACGCCGCGCTGGTGGATCAGGTGCCGTTCCTGTTTGTCGCCCACGACGTCGGGCCGCGCGCGATTTCGCCCGCGGTGACCGGAGTGGTGCAACCGCAGAGCTGGTTTATCGACCTCAGCCTGGTGAGCAAAAAAGAGTAATCGCGAAAGGGGCAACCGATGATCAATACGCTGCTATACCGCATTCTGCTGGCTATCCCCACCATGCTTGGGGTGGCGGTGATCTGTTTCATGCTGGTGCAGATCGCGCCGGGCGACCCGCTGGTGTCGGTGATGCCGCCGGACGCCTCGGAGGCGCTGCGCCAGACGCTGATGCAGGCCTACGGCTTTGATAAGCCGCTGCCTCTGCAGTTTATCCACTGGCTGTGGCGGGCACTGCACGGCGACCTCGGTATGTCGGTCGCCACCGGCCGCCCGGTGATAGACGAGGTGATGACCGCAGTGGCTTACTCCCTGCGCCTGGCGCTGCTGGCGACGGCGATCGGCTTCGTCCTCGGCAGCCTGTTTGGCTTTGTCGCCGGCTATTTTCGCAACAGCGTCATTGACCGTCTGGCCTCGGTGTTGTCGGTGTTTGGCGTCAGCGTGCCGCATTACTGGCTGGGGATGCTGTTGGTGATCCTCTGCAGCGTCAAGTTCGCGCTGCTGCCGGCCACCGGCGGCGGGCCGATAGGCGAGGTGGGCTGGCAATGGGACTGGGCGCACCTGCAGTTCATGCTGCTGCCGGCCATCACGCTGTCGGTGATCCCGACCGGGATTATCGCCCGCACCGTGCGCTCGCAGGTAGCCGATATCCTCAGCCAGGAGTTTATCGTTGGCCTGCGCGCCCGCGGCCTTAACGAATCGCGCATCTTTGTCCACGTCATGAAAAATGCCGCGCCAACCGCGCTGGCGGTGATGGGGCTGCAGGTGGGCTATCTGATGGGCGGCTCGATCCTCGTGGAGACTGTCTTCTCCTGGCCGGGGACCGGGCTGCTGCTCAACACCGCCATTTTTCAGCGCGACCTGCCCCTGCTGCAGGGCACCATCTGGGTGCTGGCGCTGTTTTTCGTGTTGCTCAACCTGTTGGTGGATATTCTGCAGACCACCCTCGACCCGCGCATTAAGAGGAGCTGACCATGGTGGATACGGCAACGACGAAAGCGGTCCCGGCCGCGCCGGCCAACGCTTCCCGGCAAGGTTACTGGCGCGGCGTGCTGCGCCGCTTACTGCGCGATCCCGGCGGCGTGGTGGTGGGGGTAGTGATCCTCCTGCTGCTGGCCCTGGCGCTGTTAGGGCCATGGCTTATCGTCGAAGACCCCTATCAAACGTCGATGTTCCTGCGCCTGAAGCCCATCGGCAGCGACGGCTTCCCGCTGGGCTCTGATGAGCTGGGGCGCGACATGCTGTCGCGACTGATCCTCGGCACCCGGCTGTCGCTGTTTATGGGGATTGTCCCGGTGGTGTTCGCCTTTTTTATCGGCGGCGCCATCGGGATCATCGCCGGCTACATGGGCGGCAAAATCAATACCGTGATTATGCGCACCGTGGATGTGTTCTATGCCTTTCCCTCGGTCCTGCTGGCGATTGCGCTGTCGGGGGCGCTGGGGGCGGGCATCGGCAATGCGCTGCTGTCGCTGACCCTGGTGTTTGTCCCGCAGGTGGCGCGGATTGCCGAGAGCGTGACCGCCCAGGTACGGCATATGGACTATATCGACGCCGCCCGGGCCACCGGCGCCAGCGCATTGACCATTATCCGCGTCCAGGTGCTGGGTAACGTGCTCGGGCCGATCTTCGTCTTCTCCACCGGGCTGATTTCGGTGTGCATGATCCTCGCCTCCGGCCTGTCGTTTCTCGGCCTCGGCGTGCGGCCGCCGGAGCCCGAGTGGGGGCTGATGCTCAATACCCTGCGCACGGCAATCTATACCCAGCCGTGGGTGGCCGCCCTGCCGGGCCTGATGATTTTTATCACCTCCATTTCGTTCAATATCCTCGCGGACCGCCTGCGTGCGGCAATGGCGATTAAGGAGTAAGCGATGCAACCCTTTATCAATATCGATCTCGGCGGGCCGGCGCAGCCGCTGCTGAAGGTCAATCATCTGCTGAAGTACTTCCGCGGCGGCAAAGGCCGGGAGGTGGTCCAGGCGGTGGACGATATCAGCTTCACGGTGATGAAAGGTGAAACCCTGGGGGTGGTCGGCGAGTCGGGCTGCGGCAAATCGACCACCGCCCGACTGCTGATGCAGCTGCTCACCCAGGACAGCGGCGAACTGATCTTCGACGGGCTGGAGGTTGGCTCGTCGCGTCTGCCCATGAAAGCCTACCGTCGCCAGGTGCAGATGGTTTTCCAGGATAGCTATGCCTCGCTCAATCCGCGCATGACCATGGAGGAGAGCATCGCCTTCGGCCAGCGCGTCCACGGCGTCAGCGCCAGAGAGGCCAGCGAATACGCCCGCTATCTGCTGGCGCACGTCGGCCTTGAACCGGCGCGCTTTGCCGACCGCTACCCGCATGCGCTCTCCGGCGGCCAGCGGCAGCGGGTGAATATCGCCCGCGCGCTGGCGATGAAGCCGCGGCTGGTCATTCTTGATGAGGCGGTGTCGGCGCTGGATAAATCGGTGGAAGCCCAGGTGCTGCAGCTGCTGCAGGAGCTAAAACGCACCCTCGAGCTGACCTATGTGTTTATCAGCCACGATCTGCACGTGGTTCGCTGGCTGTCGGATCGGATCCTCGTTATGTACCTTGGCGAAGTGGTAGAGATCGGCCCGGCGGAGCAGCTGTTTACCGCCTCCGCCCACCCCTATACCCGGGCGCTGTTAAGCTCCATGCCCTCCATGGACCCGGAACACCGCACCCTGACCTCGCCGCTGAGCGGCGATCCCCCCAGCCCCATCGCGCCGCCGAGCGGCTGTCGCTTTCACACCCGCTGCCCGCATGCGAAGGCGGTCTGCGCCGAAGTGAAACCGCGGCTGGAGGCGGTCGGGGAGGGGCACCAGAGCGCCTGCCTGATGGCGCAGCCGGCCTCGCTCTGGCATCAGAGCATCCCCCTTAAGGAGGTCAGCCATGTCGGATAACGCCTTTGTCCATGTGCGCGACCTGCGGGTCGTCTTTCGCCGCGACGGGCAGACCATCAACGCGGTCAACGGGGTCTCCTTTGACGTACAAAAGGGGGAGGTGATGGCGCTGATTGGCGAGTCGGGTTCCGGCAAGAGCGTGACCCTGCGGGCGCTGATGCGCCTGCACCCGCCGGGGAGCAGTGAGCTCTCCGGCACCCTGCGGGTGGGTGACGACGCGGTGCTGACGATGAGCGCCAGCCAGCTGCGGCGCTACCGCGGCGGGCGCTGCGCGATGATTTTTCAGGAGCCGCTACTGGCCTTCGACCCGGTCTACACCGTTGGGCAGCAGATTATTGAAGGGCTGCGTCGCCACGAAGGGCTGTCGCGCCAGGCGGCCCGGGACAGGGCACTGGAGGCCCTGCGCCAGGTGCGCATTCCCAGCCCCGAGCGGCGGCTGGACGCTTACCCGCACGAGATGTCCGGCGGGATGCGCCAGCGGGCGATGATCGCCCTCGCGCTCTCCTGTAACCCGCAGCTGCTGCTGGCGGATGAGCCGACCACCGCCCTCGACGCCACGGTGCAAATCCAGATCCTGATCCTGCTGCGCGAGCAGCAAAAGCAGCGCGGGCTGTCGATCGTGTTTGTGACCCACGACATCGGCGCCGCGGTGGAGATCGCCGACCGGGTGGCGGTGATGTACGCCGGGCGGATCGTCGAGGAGGCTTCTATGAGTGAGATCCTGCGCCACCCACGCCATCCTTATACCCGGGTGCTGCTGGGCAGCCGGCCGAAAGAGGGGCTTAAGAAAGGCGATGCCCTGCACTGCATTCCCGGCGCGCCGCCGGATCTGGCGCGCTTGCCGCCCGGCTGCGCCTTTGCCGAGCGCTGCCCGCACCGTCGCCCGGTCTGCGAGCAGAGCCTGCCGCCGACGGAATCCGTCGCGGAGCGCCATGCGGTGAGTTGCCACCGCTGGCGCGAGCTGGCGATTGACGCCAACGCGCAGGCCCTGGCCGTCTGACCGGCGGCAACACACCACGATGAAGACCAGGCGCTGATGCCTTTTTTCCCACCGCCGGTTGCGCTGGCGGCGACCTTGATGTCAGGAGACCACCATGAGCTGTGATGTACTTTTTACCCCCGCCACCGACACCACCGGCTGGCGCATCAATGGCGACCGCCTGTGGGCGTCGTTAATGGATCTCGCGCAGATCGGCGCCACGCCGAAGGGTGGCTGCCGCCGTCTGACCCTCACCGACCTCGACCGTCAGGGGCGGGACCGGGTGATTGGCTGGGCGCGGGAGGCCGGGATGAGCGTCACCATCGATAAAATCGGCAATGTGTTTATGCGTCGGGAAGGGCGCAACCCCAGCCTGCCGCCCATCGTCTCTGGCAGCCATATCGACACCCAGCCCACCGGCGGCAAATTTGACGGCAACTACGGCGTGCTGGCGGCGCTGGAGGTGGTGCGCACGCTCAACGATCTGCAGATTGCCACCGAGGCGCCGATTGAGGTGGTGTTCTGGACCAACGAAGAGGGGTCGCGCTTTGTGCCGGTGATGATGGGCTCCGGGGTCTTTGCCGGGGTCTTCCCGCTGGAGGAGACCTGGGCCGTCACGGATAAAGAGGGCGTCAGCGTCGGCGAGGCGCTGGCGCAGATCGGCTATATCGGCGAGCAGACCCCGGGAGAGCATCCCGTAGGCGCCTATTTTGAGGCGCACATTGAGCAGGGGCCGATTCTCGAAGATGAAGCGAAAACCATCGGTATCGTGCAGGGCGTGCTGGGGATCCGCTGGTACGACTGCGTGGTGACCGGTCAGGCGTCGCATGCCGGGCCCACGCCGATGCGCCTGCGTCAGGATGCCCTGCAGGTGGCGACCCGCATTATGCAGGAGGTGGTAGCCATTGCCGGACGCAGCGAAGAGGGACGCGGCACCGTCGGCAGCGTGCAGGTGTGGCCCAACAGCCGCAACGTGGTGCCCGGAGAGGTCACCTTCTCCATTGATATGCGCAATCTCAGCGATGCGCTGGTGGATGAAATGGATCGCCAGCTGCGGGCGTTTATCGCGGAGGTTGAGCGGGAAAGCGGTCTGCAGGTGGCCCTGAAGCAGGTGAGCCACTATCCGGCGGCGCCCTTCGATGGCGAATGCCAGCAGGCCATTGCCGATGCCGCGCAGCGGCTGGGCTACCCGGCGCGGCCGATCGTCTCCGGCGCCGGGCATGACGCAGTGTATATGAGTTACCTGGCGCCGACCGGGATGATTTTTATCCCCTGCAAGGATGGGATCAGCCATAACGAAATGGAGTATGCCTCGCCGGAGCACGTCGCCGCCGGCGCCAACGTGCTGCTGCAGGTGATGCTCCAGTACGCGCGGCCGCTGTAGGCGGTCGCCCTCCCCGGCGGGGCGACCTGTTTCCAGCCGTTTGTCATGTGGTAGCCCGGGTCAGCGGTTACGCCGCCGAAACCCGGGACGGCGGATGTAGGGGCGGTCAATCACTGCTCCTGCTCTCTGCGCTAACCCGCCGGCGGCCACATTTGCGCGAGCCCACCACGCACAGCACCACGCCGAGGGTAACCGCCAGCATCAAGGGGCTGACGGTTTCGTGCAACAGCGCCGCCGACAGGCCAAGCCCGAAGAACGGCTGCAATAGCTGGAGCTGGCCGACGGCGGCGATCCCGCCCGCGGCCAGCCCTTTGTACCAGAAGATAAAACCGATCAGCATACTGAAGAGCGACACATAGCCGAGTGCGGCCCAGGATAAGGCCGATATGGCATGCCAGGACGCAGGCTGAACCATCAGCGAGGCGGGGAGCATCAACGGCAGGGCAATCACCAGCGCCCAGCAGATCACCTGCCAGCCGCCGAGCTCCCGCGTCAGCTTCGCCCCTTCCGCATAGCCGAGGCCGCAGGCGATAACCGCCGCCAGCATCAGCAGATCGCCGCTGAGCGACGTCGCCGCGCTTTGCGTCAGGGCGAATCCCATCACCAGCAGACTGCCCAGCAGCGAAAAGATCCAGAAAGCGCGCTGCGGACGCTCGCCGCCGCGCAGCACGCCAAAAATAGCGGTCATCAGCGGCAGCAGACCAATAAACACAATCGAATGCGCCGAGGTGATGCGCTGCAGGGCCAGCGCCGTGAGCAGGGGAAAGCCGATCACCACCCCTAATGAGATGATGATCAGGGGGACAAGCTGCACCAGGCGCGGGCGTTTCTGGCGAAAGCCGACCAGCAGGGCGACGGCAAGCAGCCCGGCGATGGAGGCGCGCAGAAAGGTCAATAACAACGGATCCATATCCTGCACCGCCAGCCGCGTCGCGGGCAGGGAACCGCTAAAAATAATCACCCCCAGTAAACCATGAAACCATCCGGACCAGGGACCGGGCGCCGATTTATCCAATATTGAATCTACCACGTTAACCTCGCGTTATCTGATTGGGCTGCGCCCGCTTGAGCATCGTCAGTGGCGATGGTAATGTGGCCAATCTGATACAATCAAATTATTGTCATAGATACATTTCACGATGAAAGCTCGATACAAAGCCGTTGTCGACCGATACGCGCAGGCGATCCGCAGCGGGCAGCTGCCCGCCGGCAGCCGTCTGCCAACTCACCGTACCCTTGCCGCCGATGAACGCCTCTCGCTGGCCACCGCCACCCGCGTCTACCGTGAACTGGAAGAGATGGGGCTGGTTAGCGGCGAAACCGGCCGCGGCACCTTCGTGCGCGACCTCGCGCTGCCGCCGGGGCATGGGGTCGATCAGCAGGTGGTGGCCGCTGACGTCGTGGATCTTAACTTCAACTACCCTTCGCTGCCGGCGCAGGGCGATGCGCTGCGCGAGGCGCTCAGGCAGCTGGCGATGGCGGGCGATATTGATTCGCATCTGCGCTATCAGCCTCACGCCGGGCGGCTCGCCGAGCGGGACATTATCGCCCGCCATTTGACCTGCCGACACTTTGCGCCGGCCGCGGAAAATGTCCTGATCGTTAACGGCGCACAGCACGGGCTGGCGGTGACCGTTATGGGGCTGTTACGTCCGGGCGATGTGGTGGCGGTTGATGCTCTGACCTATTCGGGCTTCAAGGTTCTGGCGGCGCTCTATCATCTGGAGCTGGCGGCCATCCCCTGTGGGGCCGAGGGGCCGGACCTGCAGGTGCTTCATGCGCTGTGCCAGCAGCGGCGAGTGCGGGCGGTGTATACCATGCCGACGCTGCACAATCCGCTGGGCTGGGTGCTCAACGCCGGGCAGCGGCAGGCGCTGGCCGACCTCGCGCGCCAGCACGATCTGCTGATTATTGAAGATGCGGCTTACGCCAGGCTGGTGAGCCGCCCGCCGCCGCCGGTGGTCAGCTATGCGCCGGAAAGAACGGTGTATGTCACCGGATTTTCGAAAAATATCGCCACCGGGCTGCGCGTGGGGGTGGTGATTTCTCCGCCGCGCTATCGGCCGGAGATTGAGCGCGCCATCCGGGCCACGACGTGGAATACGCCGACGCTGATAAGTTCGCTGATTTGCGCCTGGATTGAAGATGGCACGGTGGCCCGCTTTGAAACACAGAAACGCCAGGATGCGCGACAGCGGCAGCAGGTGGCCCGCGAGGTGCTTTGTGGGCTTCCCGTCGTCAGTCATCCCGATTCGTACTTCGTCTGGCTGCCTCTGGGGGAAGAGAGCCGGGCCGATCGGCTGGCGAACGCGCTGATGGAACGGCGTATTTCGGTGTCGACCGCCGAGCCGTTCTGCGTCTCCGCCACGATTCCACAGGCGCTGCGCGTTGCGCTCGGATCGGTGCCTTTCGACAGTCTGCGCCCGGCGATGCTCAGCGTGCGCGATGCCGTTGAGTACGAACAATTTCGCTAACCCATCTGCTCCAGCTGGCCGCGCAGGACCTCCACCCCCTGGGCGATGGCGTCGGGGTTAATGGCGTGGAAACCCATGCGAAAGTAGTTATCCGGCGGCGCGGCGCTGAGAAAATGGCGCGCCCCGGGCTCAATCAGCACGCCGGCGTGGGCGGCGCGCCAGGTGAGCTGCTGGGTGTTGATCTGCGCCGGGGTCTGCAGCCAGAAGGCATTAGCGTGTTCGCTCCCCGCCAGCGCGCGACAGGACGGCAGATAGCGCTGCAGGGCGGCGTGTAGACGCTCCCAGCGCTGGGCGGAGTCGTAGTGGTAGCGCCGCAGATGGGTTTCATAATGTCCCTGGGCGAGGAAATGGGCCATCTGGTACTGAATGTTGGTCGGCGGATGGCGATAGACCAACCGGCGCAGGGCGCGCGCCTCGTCGATCAGGTCCGGGTCGGCGACCATAAATCCCAGCCGCAGCCCCGGCGATAGCGCCTTTGACAGGCTGCTGACATACACCACCCGGCCGCTGCGGTCGCTGGCCTTCAGCGCCGGCAGCGGGTTGAGGGTAAAGTTACTTTCCGAGTCATAATCATCTTCAATGATCACCGCGTCATGGCGGGCGGCATGATCCAGCAGCTGGCGGCGGCGCGCGCTGCTCATTGCCACCCCGGTGGGCACCTGGTGGCCGGGGGTGACATAGTAGTAATCGCAGGGACGTTCGTTAAGCACGATCCCCTCTTCATCCACCGGGTGCGGCACCACCTCGGCGTCGGCGAGCAGAAAGGTGTTGATGGCTTCGCGAAAGCAGGGGTTTTCGACGCCAATGCGGGTGGTGGAGGAGAGCAGCAGCCGGGTCAGCAGGTAGAGGGCGTTTTGCGAGCCCAGGGTAATGAGAATTTCGTCCGGGGCGGCGACAATGCCGCGCTTGGGCAGCACCCGGGTGCGGATCTGCTCGATGAGCATCGGCACATCCTGGTCAATATGGTCGATGACCCACGCCGGGTCGCGCACCCCGCCGTGCAGCCAGTTCGCCGCCGAGCGCCAGGTGGCCAGCGGGAACTGCCGGGTATCGGGCTGGCCGTAGATAAACGGGTAGCGGTAGTGCATCCAGCCCGCCGGTTTGAGGATCGACTCCTGCTGGCTGGGGGTCATCTGCAGCCGGTCGCCCCAGCGTGGTGCAGCCGCTTCGCGCTGCGGTGCACTCTCGACCGCGGGCGGCGAAGCATCGTGATAGTCGGGGTGCAGGTAGTAACCACTTCGCGGGCGGCTAATCAGGTAGCCCTCGTTGACCAGGCTTTCGAACACCAGGGCGGTGGTGTTGCGCGAGACGCGCAGCTGGCTGGCCAGCTGGCGGCAGGAGGGGAGCGGGGTGTCGGCGGCGAAGATCCCGCTGAGAATGGCATTCACCAGCGTCTCTCGCACCTGTTCCTGCAAACCGCGGCCAGGCTCAAAATCAACGTGTAACAGGTGACGGATCATACGGGGCTCCTCTGGCAATAACGCATCGCGACCACCCGCTAAGCTCAGCAAATTCCATACCACCCTTCCGCCATCTGACACAGCGATGCGGCCCATCTGGCTCTATACGGAATTGCAAAACGCTCCCACATTAAAAACGCATTCAGCCGCCGTGGACCGGAACCTCCCGGCCTCTATTTTGCATAAACCTTTTCGCGTTCTGGAATGAACCCGTCTGGCCAATCCATCAGGGGTGAAATAATGAAAAAATCATTGGCATCAATATGTCTGAGCGCTGTATTAACGGTTGCTTTTTCTTATCACGCCGTCGCGGCCGATCTGCCGGAAATAGAAAAATCCGGCACCCTGAAAGTGGCGACGGAAGATGATTATGCGCCGTTTAACTTTATGAATAATGGCCAGGCCGATGGCTTTAACAAAGATATGCTTGAGGAGTTACGTAAATACGCCAAATTTCATGTCGACCAGAGCATATTACCGTGGACCGGATTATTAGCGGCTGTCTCCACCGGACAATACGATATGGCCTTAACCGGGGCGGTTATTACCGATGAGCGGCTGAAAGTCTTTGATTTCACCCCACCATGGGCCTCCGCGCAGCACTATTTCGTCAAACGCGCTGGCGATACCTCGCTAAATACCATTGCCGATCTCAGCGGCAAAAAAGTGGGCGTGCAGGCAGGCAGCGCGCTGCTGGCGCGTTTGCCGGAGCTGAAGGCGATGCTGGAGAAGACCGGCGGCAAGCTGGGACCGGTGGTGGAGTACCCCTCCTATCCGGAGGCCTACGCCGACCTGGCGAATAAGCGGCTGGATTACGTGATTAACGTGGTTATCTCGGTAAACGACCTGGCGAAAGCCAAACCGAAGGTCTTCGCCAAAGGGCTGGCCGTCTCCGGACCGGGCTATATGGCGTGGCCGATCCCGAAAAACTCGCCGCAGCTGCTGGCCTATATGACCAAGTTTATGAACCACATGAAGGAGACCGGCAAGCTCGCCGAGCTGCAGAAAAAATGGTTCGGCGAAACCTATGACAACCTGCCCACCGAGGCGATCACCAGCCCGGAACAGTTTCATAAGCTTGCCGGTCTGTAATGTTCCGCGGCGGGCGACCGCCGCCTGTTGCTGAGAAGGAGGGCCTCATGGATGCAATTTCCTGGCAGTTATTAATCGAAGGCGCATGGACGACCCTCTGGATTTCGGCCATCGCTATCGCCTTCGGGGTGGTGGCGGGGCTGCTGATCGCCCTGGTGCGGATGTTGCGTCTGCCGGTTATCGACCAGCTGCTGGTGGTCTATATCAGCCTGGCCCGCGCGACGCCGCTGGTGACGCTGGTGCTGTTTCTGTTTCTTTCGCTGCCCACGATGGGTATTAACCTCGACAAGAACGTGGCCGCGATTGTGGCGCTGACGCTCAACACGTCGGCGTTTAACGCTGAGATCTGGCGCAACGCCTTCCGTACCTTTCCGCGCGAACAGCGGGAGGCGGCGGAGTCGGTGGGAATGCGCCGCTGGACCTACTTCCGCTACATCATGCTGCCGCAGATGTGGATCGAGAGCCTGCCGGCGCTGGTCAATGAGATGTCGTTTTTGATCAAAGGTAGCCCGGCGATCGCCGTGATTGGCGTGGTGGATCTTACCCGGGTGACCAACCGTATCTCCTCGGTCACCTACGAGCCGCTGTCGCCGATCCTTGCCGCCGGCCTGCTGTATGTGGCGATCATCGGCTGTTTGTTGAAGCTGCAGGGGATCGCGGAACGGAAAGCCAGGCGCCTGGCGCGCTAGCAACGGGAGGTATTATGAATCAGTGGGGCGTTATCTGGTCGGTACGCGATAGCTTTATTGCCGGGTTATTCGCGACCCTCGAACTGTTTATTACCGCCGCCCTGGCGGCCCTTATTATCGGTATTGCGCTGTGCTATTTGAGTGAATATCAAAAGAAAGTCCTTAACCGGGTTATCATTGGCTTTGTCAGCCTGATGCGCGCGATCCCTTTTTTGATCCTCGCCTATCTGCTGTATTACGGACTGCCGCAGCTCGGTATTAGCATGGAGCCGTGGACCGCCGGTTTATTGGCCCTGATTATTTATCATGGCGCCTACTTCTTTGAAATATTGCGCAGCCAGCGGCGGGTATTTTCCGGCGGGTATATTGAAGCGGCGATTGCTCAGGGCTTTTCTCGCTATGCCATTTTTCGGCGGATTATTTTACCCAATATCGTCTCTTCCGCCTTACCGCTGATCGGCAATCAGCTGATTATCTGCCTGAAGGACACCGCTTTCCTGAGCATTATTACCGTTCAGGAGATCACCGCCGCCGCCAACAGCGTCCAGGCGACCTATTTTATTCCGTTTAACGCCTTTATCGTCGCCATTGGGCTTTACTGGGCGATCAGCATTCTGCTGGAACTGCTGATTAAGCGCCTGACCGCCTGGGGAGCCAAACGAGGAATGAGCCATGCCTGAGTCTATTGCCGTAAGCGTCAAAAACGTCTCCAAGCAGTTCGATAATGTGGAAGTCCTGCGGGATATTAACCTGACGGTGGAGAAGGGGACCGTGGTGAGTATTCTCGGCTCGTCCGGGTCGGGAAAATCCACCCTGCTGCGCTGTATGAACTGGCTGGAACAGCCGGACCGCGGTGAAATTCATATCGGCGGTCAGCGGCTGGGGATTGATGAACAGCGCGGCCGGGCGATGTCGCACCGCCAGCTGGCCAAAATCCGCGAGCGGGTGGGGATGGTGTTTCAGAGTTTTAACCTGTGGCCGCATCTGACCGTGCAGCAAAACGTCAGTGAGGCGCTGCTGCGCGTTAAGGGCATGAAACGAGACGAGGCTAAGGCCATGGCTATGCGGCAGCTGGAGAAAGTCGGCATGGCGCACAAAGCCGATGTCTACCCGATCACCCTCTCCGGCGGGCAGAAGCAGCGGGTGGCGATCGCCCGTTCGCTGGCGATGTCGCCAGAAGTCATCCTCTTCGATGAACCGACCTCGGCGCTGGATCCGGAGCTGGTGAACGAGGTGTTAGGAGTGATGAAAGCCCTTGCCGCCGAGGGCTACACCATGGTGGTGGTGACCCACGAGATGGATTTTGCCCGCCAGGTGTCCAATGAGGTGGTGTTTCTGGAGAAGGGGCTGCTGATTGAGAAGGCGCCGCCGGAGAAGTTCTTCACGCAACCTGACTCCGAACGCGTCAGGCAGTTTCTGCAAAGCAGCCGCTAGACCGGCCTGTCCCCCCTGCCGGCAACGCGGCAGGGGAAGCGTCGGGCTTCTCTTAATCCCGATCGATGGCGAACGGCTGCCACGCCTGACGCACCGGCATCACCTCTACCCGGTTAATGTTCATATGCGCCGGCAGCGTGGCGATATAAAACATCTGCTCGGCGATATCGCGCGCGCTCAGCGGCGTGGTGCCGCGATAGAGTTTATCCGATGCCGCCTGGTCGCCCTTAGTGCGCACCAGGGTAAATTCGGTCTCGGCAATCCCCGGCGCCAGATCGGTGACTCGCACGCCGGTGCCAAGCAGATCGCAGCGCAGGTTATAGCTGAACTGTTTCACGAAGGCCTTGCTGGCGCCATAGACATGGCTGCCGGGATAGGGCCACTGTCCGGCGATCGAGCCGATATTGATAATGCTCGCTCCGGCGCCATGGCGAATCAGCGTCGGCAGCAGGGCGTGGGTGACCGTCACCAGACCGGTGACGTTGGTGTCGATCATCGTTTTCCAGTCCTCCAGCGCCACCTCCTGCGCCGGCAGCGGCGACAGCGCCAGCCCGGCGTTGTTGATCAGGGTGGTGACATCGGCGAAATCGGCGGGCAGCGACGCCACGGCGGCAGCCACTGCCTCGCTGTCACGAACGTCAAGCTCAATAATATGCACCGGCACCTTAGCGGCGAGGCTGTCCTGTAAGGCCTTCAGTCGCGGATAGCGGCGCCCGCTCAACACCAGCGACCAGCCCGCGTCGGCAAACACCTGCGCTGCCGCTTCGCCAAAACCCGAGGTCGCCCCGGTGATAAACACTACGTTGCTCGTTGCCATCTCATTCTCCTGTGCGGTTGTCTCTTCACTATAAAAACGCCGGACGGCAAGGCACAGGGCCAGACGACGGGCGGGGATGTGACACCGTGTCACATCGTTTTGCGCGCACTGGCTCTATCCGATTTGCGCGGCCGCGGCCAATGATGAAGCCAACCACTACGACATGAGAGAGGGCAGGGTATGAAGCTGGCAATTCACAACGAGGTCGCGGTAAGCAATGACGAAGTTCGGCAATTGGATCGCGCCTATGTGTTTCATTCATGGTCGATGCAGGGCAATCTCAACCCGCTGGTCATCGCCGGGGCGCAAGGCTGCGAGCTGTGGGATTATGAGGGGAATACCTGGCTCGACTTCAGCAGCCAGCTGGTGAACGTCAACATAGGCTATCAACATCCCCGGGTGCTGGCGGCCATGAAGGCGCAGCTGGAGACCCTGGTCACCATCGCGCCCGCCACCGCCAACCTTGCCCGCGGCGAAGCGGCGAAGCGCATCGTCGACCTGGCACCGGCGGGCTTCAGCAAGGTGTTCTTCACCAACGCCGGGGCGGATGCCAATGAGAACGCGATTCGCATGGCGCGGCTCTATACCGGGCGCGACAAGGTGCTCTCGGCCTATCGTTCCTACCATGGCAACACCGGCAGCGCGATCGCCGCCACCGGCGACTGGCGCCGGGTGCCGAATGAGTTCTCCCGCGGCCATATACACTTCTTCAACCCCTACCTTTACCGCAGCGAGTTCAACGCCGCGACTGAGGAAGAGGAGTGCCAGCGCGCGCTGGCGCATCTGCGGCGGATCATTGAATGCGAGGGGCCGACGGCCATCGCGGCGATCCTGCTGGAGTCCATCCCCGGCACCGCCGGGATCCTCGTGCCGCCGGCAGGCTATATGCAGGGCGTGCGCGCTCTGGCCGACGAGTTTGGCATCGTGCTGATCCTCGATGAGGTGATGGCCGGCTTTGGCCGCACCGGCAGCTGGTTCGCCTTCGAACAGGATGGCGTGGTGCCGGATCTGGTGACCTTTGCCAAGGGGGTTAACGCCGGCTACGTGCCGGCGGGCGGGGTGCTGATTAGCGAGCCGATTGCCCGCTACTTTGACGACCACTTCTTTGCAGGGGGGCTGACCTACTCCGGCCATCCGCTGGCGATGGCGGCGATTGTCGCCACCATCGACGCGATGAAAGAGGAGAAGGTGGTTGAGAACGCGGCCTATATCGGCAATGAGGTGCTGCGACCCGGCCTCGAGGCGCTGGCGGAGAAGCACGCCATTATCGGCGAGGTGCGCGGTCGCGGCCTGTTCCAGGCGCTGGAGCTGGTAAGCAGCCGTAAACAAAAAACGCCGTTGACCGCCGCCGACATGGCCGCGATCAAAGGGGCCCTGACCGAGGCCGGGCTGCTGGTCTTTGTGGTGGAGAACCGCATTCACGTGGTGCCGCCGTGCACCATTACTGCTGAGCAGGTGGCGCAGGGGCTGGCGATTTTTGATGCGGTATTCGCCCGCTTTGCCAGCCTGGCGAAGTAGGGGAGGGGGCCGGATACTGTTGCCCGGCGGCGCTGCGTTTGCACGGGCCTACGGGGTATGATCCTGTGTGTGGATCCCGTAGGCCGGGTAAGGCGCAGCCGCCACCCGGCGAAATAACGTCACAACTGAATATTTCCCTGTTCGCGCTGCGTCTGGCAGGGCTACAGCTTCTGTGTTAATTCCGGGCAGATTGCGCTCCCAATATTTCTTCTGCGTTATGTCAATCATGGCGCAAGGAGCGCACAGGGGGCGGCCAGTCGCCGCCGCCCCCTGTACCCCCGGCCTTCCGGGAACGTCTCAGCGATTTTGAGGCCGCCAGCCCCGGCAGTTTCAGCAAGGCTGGTGAATAAATTAACGGCAGGTCGCACGAATCGTAGGTCGGGTAAGCGAAGCGCCACCCGACAAAGCAACGGCGCATCGGGCTAAGGCGCCGGGTGAGCGGGACAGGGTGCGCTCTGTTGCCCTCACCCCGGCCCTCTCCCACAGGGAGAGGGGGAAAACCGAGCCTCACTCCGGCCCTTCATACATAGGGATAGGGGGAAAACTGGCAGTTTCAGTCGCCGCAAGTGGGTAAATTAACGGCAGGTCGCACGAATCGTAGGTCGGGTAAGCGAAGCGCCACCCGA